>NZ_MAEL01000035.1 GCF_009933335.1 Candidatus Enterococcus willemsii
ATCAACGAAAATTTCTTTTTCTAAAATTGCGACTTCGTTATAATATCATTTGCTGTAAACTTCGTCAACTCTTTTTTTCAAAAGTTTTAAAAGTTTTTTTCATCCCGTAAGGACATGTAATAATATACCAAGAATTTATTGTTTCGTCAACAGAAAAAAGCTTGCTACACCAACGTTTCTAGTTACATCCCTTTCTTTTCTTTTTTGATCTATTTTCGTTCGTATTTATCCCTAATATAGCTATTATTATTTAATTATTAATTTGAATGTTCGCTTTTCTACTTATTAAGCTTTCTTAATTCCTTATATTCTTTAAAGATTAAGTATAAATTTATCTATTTTGTGTGTTTTTTGATAAACTACTATTAAATAGAATAGTCTTAGGAGGACGCAATATGAAAATTTTAGTAGCAGATGACGACAAAGAAATTGTAGAACTAATCAGTATTTACTTACACAATGAAGGTTACGAGCCGGTTAAAGCTTATGACGGCAAAGAAGCTCTCTCAAAAATTCGTACAAACTCCGACATTGAACTCTTAATTTTAGATATTATGATGCCCGAAGTAGATGGTATGCAAGTAGTTAAAACGCTTCGCAAAGAATCACAGATTCCTATTATCATGTTAACAGCAAAAACGACGGATATGGATAAAATTAAAGGTTTAGTAGCTGGTGCGGATGATTATGTGACCAAACCGTTCAATCCATTAGAAGTAATGGCTCGCGTAAAATCTCTCTTACGTCGTACAAATATGCAAGTTGCTTCAAACCAACCTGATGTATTAGAAGTAAGTTCTTTAGTGATTAATCGAGATTCACACGAGGTAAAAACGATTGACGGCAAAGAAATTCAATTAACAGCACTTGAATTTGGTATTCTTTACTTACTTGCTTCTCATCCTAACCGTGTCTTTAGCGCTGATGAAATCTTTGAACGTGTATGGAAGCAAGAAAGTGTCGTTTCAGCAAAGACCGTGATGGTTCATGTGAGTCATTTACGCGATAAAATTGAAGAAGCAACAGGTGGCGAAAAAATTATTCAAACGGTATGGGGAGTTGGATACAAAATAGATGCAAAATAATATAGAAAGAAGAAAACGAATTACGCTAACATCCAAAGAAATTAGTGAGCTATTTGCCGAAGCAATCATCACTATTATCTTACTGATTATCGTTAATATTGCAATGCTGTTTATTATCTCTTCTATAATAGATAGTACTCCGGCATTAAATGATGCAATCTTTGCTTCTCGAAAAAGTTTTGTCGAAAATCTGAATTCAGATATCTTTCTTAATGGTAAGAATATACTCATTCCTCTCTTTTTAATGATGGATGTTGCTTTTTTATACTGGCGTTTAATCCGACGTTATCGTCAAATGCAGTTACGCCACATTATTAGTGAACTCCATTATATTGCGGAAGGAAATTATGACCATCGGATTCCTTTTGAATTACGAGGAGATTTGAATCGAGTGGTCAGTAGTATTAATGGTCTCGTTGATAGTACTGTAGCAGCGATTGAAGAAGAACGTCGGATTGAAAATTCGAAAGATGAATTAATTACAAATGTCAGTCACGATATCCGCACACCATTAACGTCTATTATTGGTTATCTGGGGTTGATTGAAGATAGACAGTATCATTCAGAAGAAGATCTACTCAAATACACACACACAGCTTATGTCAAAGCCAAACAAATGAAGTCTTTGGTTGATGATTTGTTTGAATACACAAAAGTTCGTCAACCGACTGTACCAGTCAACATTTTAAAATTCGATATGGTACAATTAATTGAGCAACTAGCAGCTGATTTTGAATTAGAAGCTTCGAAGAAAAATATTGTTGTCGAGACGGCGACCCGACCAAATCAAATCATGATGGATGGCGATACAGAAAAATTAGTTCGTGTCTTCAATAATTTACTGACCAATGCCTTAAAATATGGCAAAGGGGCATCGAAAATTATCATGGAAGCTGAAAAAGTTGGCACAGAAGTTGTCATTACTGTCAAAAACAACGGCAAAATGATTCCCAAAAAATCATTGGACTCTCTCTTTGATCGTTTTTATCGCGTTGAAGAATCACGCTCACAAGAAACAGGTGGTACGGGGCTAGGTCTAGCCATTGCTCAAAGTATTGTTGCCTTACATGGTGGCTATATTTATGCAAAATCGACACCAAAATGGACATCATTTATTATCCATTTACCTTTGACTCGCAATAAGCTTCCTGATTCAGCGAACAACAGTTGACGAATAGCAAAAATTCGGCTATGCTAATACCAATTCAAATAGAAAACAAGCAAGAACCTAGTACAAATTGTGTCGTTTTTAGAGAGCTGATGGTTGGTGAAAATCAGTAATGATAGATTTGGAATCCAGTTCTCTATCTGCGTCTTTTGAAAGAAAGAACCTTCCCTCTGGTTACGAGGTCAAGTGCGACGATGGTCGAACTTGGGTGGCACCGCGAACAACTATTTCGTCCCAAGCTATTTTGCTGGGGATGGAATAGTTTTTTTTATTTTATTCATATAATAGGAGGAAAAATTATGTTAGATATTAAAATGATTCGTCAACAAACTGATTTTGTCAAAGAAAAATTGAAAACTCGTGGCGTTTCTGAAGAAGTAATCACTGAATTTGTACAATTGGATGAAAATCGTCGTCAATTGTTAGTCCAAGTAGAAGATTTAAAAAAATACCGCAACGATGTTTCTGCAGAAATTGCACAATTGAAACGTAATAAAGAAGATGCGACGGCTAAAATCAACGAAATGAAAGAAGTCGGCGGGAAAATCAAAGCATTGGATACAGAAGTTAGCGAAATTGACAGCAAATTAAAAGAAATTGCTGCTACTTTGCCGAACTTACCACATGACAGTGTACCAATCGGAGCAGATGAAGACGATAATGTCGAAGTTCGTCGTTGGAGCGAAGCACGGAACTTTGATTTTGAGCCAAAACCTCACTGGGAAGTAGCGGAAAATCTTGGTATTTTAGATTTCGAACGTGGTGCGAAAGTTTCTGGTAGTCGTTTTGTCTACTATGTTGGTTTGGGTGCACGTTTGGAACGCGCGTTATATAACTTTATGTTAGACCAACATATTTATGAACATGGTTACCAAGAAATGATTACTCCTTATGCTGTAAATAGCCAAGCAATGTTTGGCACAGGACAATTTCCTAAATTTAAAGAAGATGGCTTCCAATTAGAAGATACTGATTTAACATTGATTCCTACAGCAGAAGTGCCATTAACTAACTTTTACAGCAATGAAATCTTACCACAAGAAGAATTGCCCATTTATTTCACCGCATTAAGTCCAGCATTTCGTTCAGAAGCAGGTAGTGCCGGACGTGACACACGTGGTTTAATTCGTTTACATCAATTTAATAAAGTAGAAATGGTAAAATTCAGCGAGCCTGAACATTCTTATGAAGAATTAGAAAAAATGACTGGTGATGCCGAATCAATTTTACAAAAACTAAACTTACCTTATCGCGTAATGGCACTTTCAACGGGAGATATGGGCTTCTCTGCTGCGAAAACATATGACTTAGAAGTTTGGATTCCCGCACAAGACATGTACCGTGAAATTAGTTCTTGCTCAAATTGCGAAGATTTCCAAGCTCGCCGCGCAATGATTCGTTACCGTGATGAAAATAATAAAATTCAATACGCACATACATTAAATGGATCTGGTCTAGCAGTTGGTCGTACCGTTGCTGCTGTTTTAGAAAATTATCAAAATGCGGATGGTAGCGTCACAATCCCAGAAGTGCTTGTTCCTTACATGGGCGGTTTAACAAAAATCGAAAAATAGTTTAAATAGTCAGCAATGGTTGAAGAAAAACCGTTGCTGACTATTTTTATGGTAGATTTCTTTTGCTTGAATGTTACAATCATGTTACATTTGTATTGATGATATTTAAGAAAGAAGAGGATGACCCGTTTATGACAATGACTACCCGTGCTGCTCGCCACGCAAAAAAAACAAAAAGACCCTGGATTTGGCTACTTGCGGGACTACTGCTCGCCCTCTTTCTCTGTACAGATGCCTATTTTATTTATCACTTTATCCAAGACAAAAAACTCGAGCAGAAAATTGAAGCTCAAGCCCAAACAGTAATTAACCAAATTCAGCAAGAACATTCCAGCAACGGTGAAAAAGAACTCCTTGGCCAAGGTGACAATCAATTGACGGCCATGTTTTACTTACCAAAAAACTATGAATCACTCCCTTTGAAAAAACCAAAAGAAAAGCTACAAAACTTAGCCGATAACATTCGTAAAGAAATACCTGATTCACGTAAAGCAATTCTTGTAGGCTCTATTGATGACCAATCACTTACTGATCAACTTAGTCAGTTTGAACTAACGATTGATACGTATCATTGGAAAAACGAAACAACCGGTTTTGAAAAAGGGGAAACCTTCACCGGCGAAGAAATACTGGTTGAAAAAGAAACAGGTGAAGCCATTACGCCAAAAAAATTGATTACTTCTAATGCAGATTTATTAGGCATCCAACAAGTGATTCAACAGGAATTATTGGATAATGCAAAAGAACCCAATAAGATTATCGATGCTGTCTTGAATTTGCCAAGAATAGGCTACGATTCCTTAACTTATCAAGCAGATGAACTAACAATTAAACTGCCCGAAAATAAGACTGGCACCACCACTCTTTCATTGCCTTACGATAAAATTCAAGCGTTTATCCGAACAGAATTGGTTGATCCAAAAGCACTAACCACTCCATTGCCAACATTAGATGATAATAAAAAATATATCGCCCTAAGCTTTGATGATGGGCCAGGTCCAGAAACGACCCCAGCATTGTTAACTATTTTGGCTGAAAAAAATATCAAAGCAACATTCTTTATGCTTGGTCAAAATGCAGAAGCTTATCCGGATGTCGTCAAACAAGTCACTGAACAAGGACATGAAGTTGCTAGTCATTCTTATTCACATCCACAGTTGAACACACTGGATACCAAAACATTGGCAGACGAAATAAAGAAAACCGACAAAGCAATTTATCAAGCTTGTGGGATTTTACCACGAAATTTACGTCCGCCTTATGGGGCAATCGATGCAGAATCGGCGAAAATAATTGGCAAACCTATTATCCAATGGGATATTGATTCCTACGATTGGGAATCAAAAAATACACAAGCAGTGATTCAACGTGTTAATCAAACCTCTTACCCAGGAGGTATCATCTTAATGCATGACATCCATCCTTCTACAGTGCAAGCTGTTGGACAAGTAATTGACAACTTGCGCAATCAAGGCTATGAATTTGTGACAACCAGTGATATCTTAGCAGGAAAAGAAAAACCGTTGTATCAATACTTTGGCCAAAATGATGCCCGGGAAATTTAACTAAAAAAGCAAGTCACTTTCTTCATTAAAAGTGACTTGCTTTCTTTTTTATGATTCAATTGAATAGTTTGGTGCTTCTTTGGTAATTTGTACGTCATGTGGATGTGATTCTTTCAATCCATTGCCACTCATTTGGATAAATTGAGCATCATTACGTAATTGTTCTAAGTTTGCTGCCCCTACATATCCCATACCAGATTTTAGACCGCCTAACATTTGGAAGATAATATCAGCAGCACTACCTTTATAAGCAACACGACCTTCAATACCTTCTGGAACTAATTTATTCGCTTCATTGACGCCACCTTGGAAGTAACGGTCACTTGAGCCTTTTTCCATTGCACCTAGTGAACCCATTCCACGATAAGTTTTGAAACGACGCCCTTGATAAATTTCAAATTCACCTGGAGATTCATCGGTACCCGCTAACATACTACCTAGCATCACAGCAAAACCACCGGCAGCTAAAGCTTTCACGATATCACCTGAATATTTAATCCCACCGTCGGCAATAATCGCTTTGCCGTATTGACGAGCAACTGAAGCTGCATCATAAATAGCTGTTAATTGAGGCACACCAACACCGGCTACCACACGTGTCGTACAAATTGAACCTGGTCCAATTCCGACTTTAACGACATCGACACCCGCATCATACAAAGCTTTCGTACCTTCACCAGTCGCCACATTTCCGGCAATCAATGTTGCTTCAGGGAATGTTGAACGAATTTCTTCAATCTTACGTAACACACCTGCACTATGACCATGTGCCGTATCAATGACAATCGCATCGGCACCGGCATCTAATAATGCACCCGCGCGTTCAAAAGTATCACTTGTGACACCGACAGCTGCAGCTACTAATAAACGGCCGTGTTCATCTTTGGCTGCATTTGGAAACTCAATGACTTTTTCAATGTCTTTAATCGTAATTAAGCCACTTAAACGACCTTCTTCATCGACAATTGGTAGTTTCTCAATTTTGTAACGTTGTAGAATTTGTTCTGCGTCTTTTAATGACGTACCGACTGGTGCTGTAACTAAGTCATCTTTCGTCATAACATCGGCAATTGGAATATTGTAATCTGTAACAAAACGCAAATCGCGGTTGGTCATAATTCCTACTAACTTACGATTTTCCATCGTTTCAACGACAGGAACCCCACTAATGCGGTAACGGCTCATCAATTCTTCTGCATCTGCTACTAAATGTTTCGGTGTTAAGAAGAATGGATCAATAATAACACCACTTTCAGAACGTTTTACTTTACGTACTTCATCAGCTTGTGCAGCGATACTCATATTTTTATGAATAACACCTAATCCACCTTGGCGAGCCATCGCAATCGCCATTTTACTATCTGTTACGGTATCCATACTGGCACTGATAATTGGTATATTCAATTTGATATTCTTTGCTAATTGCACACTCATATCAACATCATTTGGCAATACATGACTTTCTGCAGGTACTAATAAGACATCATCAAAAGTCAATCCTTTTTTCACGAACTTTGTTTCCCAGTTGGACATTTTCGTAACCACTCCTCAAATTTTTATATTTTAATGAAAATAGCAAAAATTATACTAGAAGTCAACTGTTCGAAATGAAAACAAGAAAAAACTGAGAAATAAGTAAGAAAAAAAGGATTCCTTACCATTTCTATCTCAGAATTAGTAAGGCATCCTTCTATTGCTTATTTACGTGGTGCAGATAAACTACCCACAATATTATATTTTTTCTTCAAGTAATAACGTAGCGCTAATGCAGCTGCCCCGATAACGACTTGAATTGTTGGATCAAGTAGAACATTGATAGTTGGTGGAATTAATGACGATACCGCAATCGTTGCAATCCAAACGAAGAATGAACCGATTAAAATTAGCATCACTTTCCACATTTTTGGACGTTGGCTCTTATCTGCGCCAGGACGTTCATATTGATACATGTATTTATACATCAAGTAGAAGACCCATCCGCCGACCATGGACATCAAGACCAAGGTGATAATGCCATAGACTTGCGTACTACCTTTAACAAATAGTCCCATCACACCCATCATTAAAGAGAAGATTCCCAGAATCAATAACGTATTGTCTAACCACATCAAAACAGGTGTTGATTCTTTCACTTCTTCGGGTTTTGTTAAAATACTCTCTGTCCGTTCAGAAACAGTACCGAATAATTGGCGTGCTGTCCGACCACCCTTTTGCTCTTGCACAAGGATTGGCAACATTTCATGTAACGCCACAGCCTGTTCTTCTTCGGATAGATTGGCGGCATCTAATGATTTCTTCAAATCAAAGATATACTGCTGATTTCTTTTTGTTAATTGTTTTTCTAATTCGCGATTTTCTGATACGTAACCTCGCAGAGTCTCTGGTTCCATGACTTTGTTTCTCCCTTCGCCTAACCCGAACAACTTTCCACAGGCTATTTTAACACAAGCGCTGTGTGCTTTGGTAGCCCTTTAGTATAAAAATTTCAATTACACATTAAAGCGGAACAACATGACATCGCCATCTTGCACAACATATTCTTTTCCTTCTAAACGAACACGTCCCGCTTCTTTTGCTGCTTGCATATTGCCATATTGATTCAAGTCTTCAAAAGAAACAGTTTCAGCACGGATAAACCCACGCTCAAAGTCAGTATGGATAATACCTGCTGCTTGAGGTGCTTTGATACCTTTACGGAACGTCCAGGCACGTACTTCTTGTTCCCCAGCTGTGAAATAAGTCGCTAAGCCTAACAAATCATATGCTGCACGAATCAATTGGTCCAAACCTGATTCTTCAATACCTAAGGCTTCTAAAAATTCAGCCTTGTCTTCTTCATCTAGTTCGGCAATTTCTTCTTCTGCACGGGCGCTAACAATGATCACTTCCGCATTTTCACTTTTCGCAAATTCACGTACTTGTTTCACGTACTCGTTGTTGTCAGCATCTGCTACTTCATCTTCTGACACATTCGCTACATACAAAACAGGTTTTGTTGTTAGTAAGAACAATGAACGCACAATTTTTTCTTCTTCTGGTGTAAATTCAAGTGTACGAGCAGATAGTCCTTCTTCCAAAGCAGGCTTGATTTTTTCTAACACTGCTAGTTCAGCTAAGGCATCTTTATCTTTTGTTTTGGCAATTTTCGCTACACGTGCCAGACGTTTGGTAACTGAGTCTAAGTCTGCCAAAATTAATTCTAAATTAATAGTGTCGATATCTGCTAAAGGATCGACAAAATCACCTTCACGGTTTTGTTCACGCATGATATTTTCATCATCAAAACAACGAACTACATGACAAATCGCATCTACTTGGCGAATATGGCTTAAAAATTGGTTACCTAGACCTTCCCCTTTACTTGCACCTTTGACAATACCTGCAATATCAGTAAATTCAAAGGTTGTTGGAACAGTCTTCTTAGGATTCACTAATTCTGTTAGTCGTTGCAAACGCCAATCCGGTACTTCCACCATACCGACGTTTGGGTCAATTGTTGCAAAAGGATAGTTCGCTGCTTCTGCACCAGCTTTGGTAATTGCGTTAAATAGAGTTGATTTCCCAACGTTTGGTAAACCAACGATTCCAGCAGTTAATGCCATGTTCTCTTCACTCTTTCTCTACTTTTTCTAAAATCTTTTTCATTTTTTTATCAAATTCACGACGTGGCATCATAACAATGTGCCCACATTTTTCACATTTGATTTTGATATCGGCTCCCATGCGAATAATTTCCCAACGGTTTGTTTGGCATGCATGAGGTTTTTTCATTTCTACTTTATCGCCTAAATCATACATTGCTTTTCCTCCTATGCTTCATCAAAACGAATGTCTAAAATATCTAAGATTCGTGTTAAATCACTTTGAGATAAATATTCGATTTCAATCTTTCCCTTACCTTCTTTTTCATGGATTTCGACACTGGTGCCAAATTTATCCACTAAGCGTTCTTCGCTTTCTCGTAAGTAATAAGGTTTTTCTTTAATGATTCGTGGGATTTTTTTCTTGCCTTTAGCGTTATTCATCTCCGCGACTAATTGTTCTAACTGACGAACAGTTAAGTTTTCTTTCACACAACGATTGGCTAGCTTTAAGATTTGCTCCTTGTTTTTTAAACCTAACAAGGTTCGCGCTTGTCCCATTGATAAGCGTTCATCTTGCATCATCTCTTTCACTAACTTTGGCAAAGACAATAAACGCAAGTAATTAGCGATGTAAGGGCGACTTTTCCCTAGGCGTTTGGCTACTTCGGCCTGTGTTAACTTCAAATTTTTCATTAACATCTCGTAAGCTTCAGCTTCTTCTAGTGGATTCAAATCTTCACGTTGCAAGTTTTCCAAAACTGCTACTTGCATCATTGCTTCTTCATCAAAATCACGAATAATTGCAGGAATCGTTTCTTTTTTTGCCAGTTTTGAGGCACGGAAACGTCGTTCACCAGCAATAATTTCGTAGCCCTTAATTGCCGACTTACGGACAATAATTGGTTGAAAAACCCCGGATTGTTCAATTGAGTTTGCTAATTCTTGTAAAGAAATCTCATCAAATGTTTTACGTGGTTGATAAGGATTCGGGCGTAACTCGTTCAAAGAAATCTGGAGAACTTCTTCAGTTTTCACATCAACTTCTTCTAGGCCGGCTAAATCTTGAAACAGAGCATTAATGCCTTTACCTAGACTTTTTCCTTTATTTTTCACGATTTAACACTTCCTTTGCTAGTGCTTGATAGACTTCTGCTCCTTTTGAACGTAAGTCATAATCTACAATAGACAAACCGTGACTTGGCGCTTCCGACAAACGAATATTTCTTGGAATAATCGTTTCGTAGACTTTTTCTTGGAAATAACGTCGGACTTCTTCTACGACCTCAGCCCCTAGATTCGTTCGTGCATCATACATCGTTAATAAGACGCCTTCTATTTCTAAATCCGGGTTGAAATGTTTTTGTACTAAACGCACTGTATTCAATAGTTGGCTTAACCCTTCCAACGCATAATATTCGCATTGTACTGGAATTAAAATCGAGTCACTCGCTGTAAAAGCGTTAATTGTTAAATGCCCTAAAGAAGGGGGACAATCGATTAAGATAAAATCATATTGATCTTTGACTTCATCTAGCGCTGTTTTTAAACGAGACTCACGAGCCATCATCGATGTTAATTCAATTTCTGCGCCTGCTAATTGTAACGTTGCCGGGACAATATCCAGATTCTCACGAGAACTTGATTGGATGGTTTCTTGTAGCGGAACTTCATTCACTAAGACATCATAGACGTCTTTTGTCACATCTGGTTTACGGATACCGATACCGCTTGTTGCGTTGCCTTGTGCATCAATATCTACCAGCAAGACTTTTTTTCCGATATAAGCTAAACATGCTCCTAAGTTAACAGTGGTCGTTGTCTTACCGACGCCACCTTTTTGGTTTGCAACAGAGATAATTCGTGCCATGGCTCATCCTCCTCTATCATGTAAGACTTAGCAAGAACTTCTGATTCTTACCTTCTTTTTTATTTAATTGGTTGTTTGTTAGGTAATCCTGGTTTTCTTGGGTATTTTTTAGGCGTTTCTTTTTTCTTCTCAATCACAAGTGTATGACGAACATCACCGGTGACCGGTAGATGAATCTCTTTATCTTCTATAAATTTCCCGCCGAGAAGCGCAATGGCTGGTTTGGCTTCAATGAGCTCTTCCTCGCTCTTAGCAGCTTTAAGCGCATAAAAATAGCCTTCTTTTTTAACTAAAGGCAGACACAGTTCTGCTAACACATTTAATCGTGCCACTGCACGTGCAGTAACATAATCGTAAGCCGCGCGATGCTCAACTTGTTGACCAAAAGTTTCGGCACGATCGTGGAACAATGAGACATTTTCTAACCCTAATTCATTGACTAATGTTTGTAAAAAAGTAATGCGTTTATTTAATGAGTCAACAATCGTTACTTTTAATTCTGGGAACACGATTTTCAAAGGAATACTTGGAAAACCTGCCCCTGAACCGACATCACATAAAGATGCGGTTTCGTCGAAAGATACGGACAAAGCTAACGTAATTGAATCATAAAAGTGTTTCAGATACACTTCTTTTTTTTCAGTAATTGCCGTTAAGTTCATCTTCTCATTCCACTCTACCAGAAGTTCATAGTATCGTTCAAATTGAGTCATTTGTTCTTGACTTAATTCAATCATTTGATTGTGTAATTCTTGTTGAAATTCTTCGGGTAACATCGCCTTTTTCCTTTCTTTTCGTGAAACAAAAAATGTTTCACAGACTAGTTACTACTTTAACGTAAAATCTTTTATCATGCAATAGTTTGCTCTTTTTTCCAAAGAGAATTTACGCTTTTTTTATTAAAAATGGGCTCTGCATTTTTGATAAGAAATAGTAAATTTTTGGTCCTCAAATATTTCGTTCATTTCATTCATGTTAGGCTAAACAAAGAGGTGATCGTTTTAGACATGAGTTTTATTATTATGGGAATATTTCTCATTGGTATTAGCTGTCTTATTTATGGTTGGCAAAAGCAGCGCAAAGGTGTTTGTTGGGTTGGTATGTTCTGTATTTTACTTGTTGTTTTTACTTTTATTTGGTTTATCACATCTGACAGTATGTAAAAAGCCCTCAAACAGCGCTTTGTTTGAGGGCTTTACTGAATTATTTTGCTGCTTCAGGTATTTCAATTGGTTCTACAGCATTAATTTTATCATACGTTGCTTTTTGATCCATTGATGCTTTCATTTCCATACCTTCTTGGTTCATTTCATAATCCATTGTCATGTTAAATGCCATTGGATAGAAATCTGTTTTGCTAACGGTCATCTCATAAGACATGTTCCCAATCTTCATATCATCTAGTGCTTCTTCAGCTTCTGTTGCACCTGCGCCAGTATTACCTGTGTTACTTTCAGCCAATGCTGCTTTGGCCAAATCTTTTAATTCTTCACCACTACCTTCAAAAGAAAGTACATAATGATCTTTTTCTTCTTTCACATCTAATTTATCTTTATATGAACCTAGTGTATCCATCATTTCTTGTGAAGAATACATTTCCATTAATGAATCGATATCCATCCCTAAAGATGATAAGTCTTGTGTCATCCATTCTTCCGAACCTGGTGTTTGCATGTACATTGCTTTGTCATCCATATACATGACTGCTTGTTGTTCTTGTCCAGCAGCATTCACTTTGCTATCCATTTTCATAGCGAAAGGCTCCATCGTATACGTGACAACCATATTTGTTTCCGTATTCATTTCTTGACCGTTCATTGTCATATCCATCTTCATATCGGTCGTCATTTCAGCACTCTTAATGTCTTTAGATGCTTCGTTTACTTTGTCAATAACTTCTTCTTTTGATAATTTTTTCTGTGCCTTTTCTGATGTTTCTGCTTTACCTGAGTCATTAGTTCCTTGATTGTTACATGCGGCTAAACCAACAGAAACTAACGCTATACCTGCCCATAGTAATCCTTTAGTCTTTTTCATTATTGTTTCCTCCCCATTGTCCTAGTTGTATGAATATTCGTCAGTTTTCTAATCAATAAAAACTGAAAACCTATTCATAAATATTGTACCATATAAGTGAAAGATGGTACGGAAAATCAACTTTTGTGTAAAATTTAAGTAAAAAATTGTCTGAAAGTCTTGTAATTTCGCTTATTTCTCAGTACACTTATTCTAATTGAGAATGTTTCTCAATTAAAAAGGAGGTTGGTTATGGTTACAGTAAGTGAAGCAATCGTGGAACGTCGCACATCAAAAAAAAGTTTAGATAAAGCTGTACCTTTAGAGTTAATTTATGACTTATTAGAGAAAGCCCGTTTCGCCCCTTTTCATAAAAGAGAGCCGTGGCAAGCAAAAATTATTACAACGCCAGAAGAAAAAGAGTTTTTATATAAAGAAGTCATTGCTTCGTATGAAAAAACCGGTGTCATTTGTGATGAGACTAGTCGCGAGAAAATGACCAAAAAAATGACGAATCTGTTAATAAATTCGCCTGCAACAATTTTATTTGCCCGTGAAGTTATTCCCGACAACAAACGGTTGGATTCAGATGCTATTCAAGCAACTGCCGCCCTCATTCAGAATTTCTCACTGTTAGCTTTTGAAGCAGGACTGGTCGGATTTTGGGCATCCAGTGCATTTGTGATGAATGCTGAGCTGTCTCAACGTCTAGGATTCCCTGAAAATTATGAATTAATCGCTAATTATCGACTAGGCTATCCTGATCCAGAAATTTCCAAAAATAAAGCCAAACGTGCCGATGTCAAAAAATGGGCACGCCCTTTAAGCGATTCTCTATAAAAAAACCTGCGACAATTTTGTCGCAGGTTTTCGTTTATTTCATTTGTTGTACAAATTCATTGAAACTCGTGATGTCGTGCAATTGTTGGTTACATTGCTCGCTGTTCGCACAAATATAATTTCCTCGCTTAGTATACGTCCCGTCACCTTTGCTTTTCGTTGTTGCTAAAAACATCGATACACCAGAGACTTTTTGGCAAATCGCACAGACATTTTTAATAATGGTTGGGCTTAGTTGACCAGAAATTCCTTGCAATTTTCCTTCTTGATAATAGAGAATAAATTTCTTCTGGCTACCTGGATCATTCCAACCAACATAGGAATGTTCACGCAAGTCTAACGTTTCCCAATCAGGCAATTTGAGTTTTTTGGTTTTCTTGAAGACTTTCTCCACTTGTTTGGTTGTTGGTTCTTTAAATGGAACAACACAACCTTTAAATGTTTCAAAAAATGCTTCTGTTTTAGCACGGGTTAAGGTTTGATCCATCATAAACTCTTTTAGTTCTTCAATTTCTGGATGCTTTTCTGGTACAATTTGGTCTATTTTCTCAACGACTTGTGCTTGTACAGCTTGAATGGTTATTTTATCATTGACAGAATGGTAATCATTCACGAGATGTAGTACCTGTTTTTTTATCGCAAAATATTGGTAAGCTTCAATTATTGGTTTCATTAATTATATTCCTTTCTTCAAACGCACAGATGCTTTGAAGAAGTGTGACAAAGCATCTGAATCAACAGTCAACAGCTTGTCCTTTTTTAGAAGATACACAACGTATCATTCTATCATCCCCTTTATGTACTGGTATGCTAGTATCATACGTTGATTATGGTGAAATTTCAATTGAAATGTTTCACGTGAAACAAAAATTTCCTTTGTGATACTTTTAGCTTTGCCAGACAATTTGTAATGTATATTTATACATTTTTACTATTAGGATAATAGATAGCTTGTTTATAACGTTTAATTAAATGCGTCGTTTTCGTTTCAATCCAGCTTGCTTTTTCTAATTTCACAAACATTTTTTCATGGGTGTTCTTTTCTAGCTGCAAAAAGTAATCCACAGCTGCTTTTATTTGACTTTCATCAATCTTTTTATCCACATGTGGATAAAAAGATTGACGTTTTCCTTCTTGAGTTACAAATACTAATTTTAATTTCTTCATTTTATTCCCTCCTTTTAACTATTAACGAAAACCACACAAAAATTGTCGCTATTTTTCATACAACTATTCAAAGATAACTTGTGTCTAAAATCACATAATGTGATATGATAGCAATGACTTATTTTTGAAGGGAGATTTACCATGAATTATCAACCATTAAATTTATACGATAACTTTGCGACAGCTGCTGAAAAAACACCAGACCAAGTAATTATTTTAGATGAAAAACTGCCAGCTTTTCCTGAGTTACCTTTAGAGACAACCTATCAGGATAGCTTATTCGCTATTCACCAACGTGCCTATCAGTTGGCTCAACTTGGTGTTGGTTTAGATGATAAAGTAATTTTATTTAAAAGTCCTAAGTTTGACACTTATTTGTTAGCTGCTGCAGTCTCTTATTTAGGTGCCGTTCCAGTAATGATTTCTTATCATTTTCCTGCAAGCACTTTAGCTGTTTTTGCCGAACGTTTAGAAGATCCATATATTGTTTATGATACACAAACAGAAAAAATAATTACTGATTTGCCCAATAGTTCTACAGAAAAACAATTATCGATTGCGACATTATTGGCACAACCAACTATTCCTGTCTCTCAGCAAAAGCTTGCTAATGATCAAATTAGTTATATGACACATACCTCTGGAACTACAGGAATTCCTAAATTAATTTGTCATTCCGCAAACTCAATGGGTTGGCGCACCTTATGGCAACGCATGGTGTTTGACAAAATTTCTGAGAAAAAACTACTGGCCTTTCATATCTCGCCAGTCCATTCACGTTTCAATATTGGCGTTACTTCGGCAATGGCTATGGGTTTTCCGTTAATGCCTTTGAACAATGGAGACAGTGCAAATGTCGCAACTTATCTGCAAAAATATCGTCCGATTGCATTAGAAACTCATCCAAATAATTTTGTGCAATGGTCGTTTTATGCAAAGGAACACCCAGAGTCATTCCAAAGTATTCGTTATTACCATTCCACCTTTGATGCCATTAATAACCAGACGATGGCACGTTTCTTACAAACAGGTAATGCAGAAACAATTTTCTTACAAGTGTATGGGCAAAGCGAATGTGGGCCGATGATTCTTAAAAAACATACACTCGACTCATTAAAACATAATGACGCACGCGATATGGGTGTTGGTTTAGCTGGTTTAACTAAAGCCCGCATTACGGATGCAAAAGGTCAGCCGTTACCCGTCAATACTGATGGTCATATTCAATTTTTATCCAAAGGGCGAGCGTTGACCTATTACAAAGAGGACGCACGTTTTCAAGAAACAGTCTACAATGAATGGTGGGACAGTGGTGATTACGGCATGATTGATGAAAAAGGACATCTTTATTTAAAAGACCGTCAAGTAGACTTAATTGAAACAATTAACAGTAATTTAGCAATTGAAGATTATTTACTTGATCGTTTGGATTTCTTAGAGGAAGTCGTGATTGTCCGAAATCACAAGGAACCACAACCTATTTTAGCTGTCGCACCTTCACAAGAAATGAATTGGGAAGCTTGGTGGCACGCTATCGCTGATCTTCCACACTTAAAAGCGCCCATTCTGCGTGCTTTTGAAGATATCCCTCGTACAGCAACTATGAAAGTACAACGCCTACAAATCGAAGCCGCCTTAGAAAACGGTACGTTCTAAAAAGCTAGAGACTCGTATAAATGCGAGTCTCTAGCTTTTTGCATAACGTTTCACGTGAAACATTTATTTTGATTTATGATAAAAAACAAGCCGGTCAATCTGACGAAATCCTTTGTTTTGATAAAACACTTCCGCATCAGTCCCACGATCGGTTAACAATGAAAAGCTCGTAACATCTTCTGGAACTGATTTTTCTAGGCTATCTAACAAAGCCGCACCTACTCCTTGCCCTCGCCACTGCTTTTTCACGCCAAATTCATGAATGTAAAACTCATTTCCTTCCCACCAAATGCGCTTATTTCCATAGATAAAACCAATAATCTCTTCTTTTTCAATTGCTAAACTTCCTAGAAAAAAAGGTGTCTGGTATTGCTGACGCAAATAATTCACTGCTTGTTCAAACGACCACTGATCATTCCATGGTTCATCGTTAAAAACCTCGATAAATACTTTGGCACAAGCAGATAAATCTGATTTCATTAACTGTCTAAATTCCATATTTTTTCCTCCCATTCTCTAGTACACTTAGTATAGCAAAAAAAATGTAACCATTTGCATTTTCAAACGTTGTATTAGTGAGGAGGGGAAATAAATGAGTAAAAAATGGATAGAACAGCTAATCGAAGAAGTTTATCCTTCGATGTTGTTTTATGGTCTTTCACTAACTAAATCACACTATGAAGCCGAAGAACTTGTTCAAGAAGCTCTTTATCGTTTTCTGCTCATTTATGATCAACTCGAGGAAAACAACTACAGAGGCTGGTTGTTTCGTGTCATGCGAAATTACTATTTCGATAACCAACGAAAAGCCAAACGAAAAAAAGCAGCACTCACGGATTTAGCTCGCCTTCCGACAAAAAGCATGGAAGATACCCTCCATCAATTTATTCAATCCAAAGAACGAGAACAACTATACTATGCCATTGATACCTTGAAAGAACCTTATAAAGAAGTCTTGATTTCTTATTATTTTTTAGAAATGTCAATTAAAGCGATTGCTGAAATGACACACATGACTCCAGCAAATATTAAAGTTCTATTGTATCGTGGCCGCAAACAATTAAAGGAGGTTTTAACAAATGAAGAATTATCGTGAACGATTGGAAAAATATCAAAATAAACAATTAACAGAACAAGAAGCCGCAGCATTTGAAAAAGAATTACAGGACGCTGCATCACTCTTCGATTATTTAATGGAAAATGAGACCATGGATGATTTTACAAAAGAGACAGAAATGACTTCGTTTACTAGTGCTGAAAAAAATGTGAAAAAAAATATCCGCAAGCGCTTCTTACGAAGTATCTTTTTTATCATTGTGATTGTTTTAGGAGTTGTCGGTGGTACGTTTCTGCTCTACCCTAAGATTGCTGACGCTTATTATTACAATCCAATGAAAGGACAAAAAATCGATAAGAAAAACTATGTACGAATCACACAGCCTAGTAACTTCGGTTTGTATCAACAAGTATACAGTCAAATTCATTTAGAGACAGACCGCTTAGTGGACTCACGTGTGACTCAAATCGGTCCTGCTAAATATACGATTGATTCGAGTTATTACAATGATTTTAGCAACACTTTGAATCTTAATGCAACGACCATTGAAAAAGGGAAAATCATAGAGTCTTCAGGTAACCCAACAGGTCTAACATTTTCGCAATCTAGCTTTAACGTTCTTGCACTAGAAAACGATTATTTTGTTAACTTTGACAGCTCAGAACTGCATCCCAAAATCGCTGATTTACCGGACTCCTCCTGGTTAAAAATTCAATTGACCTTCAAAGAACCTAAATCATGGGAAGAATTAACAACGTTCATCCAACAACATGAAGAAGTCAATTTTTACACAGCATCAATAGAAATGGCGCAATCAAACTTGCAGCCAGATCGCAATCTGGGCGTCCGTCTTGAGCAACATACAAACTACCACACTTTAACTTTAGACTACGACTCAAGGTATACCCGTCAACTTGAAATGACCTATCCAAACTTATTCAGCCATGATAGCGCACTTCCTTTGGCCACAGCTTCAAAAGATGTGAAAGAATACATTCAATCAAATGTGCAATATCTTTTAGACCATCCAGAAGACAAAATGGCTGCAGCAGGAATCAGTTATACAAATGATGACGAAGAATTTTACCAAACAACATTAGATTATTTAGAAAATACCGACTTACGATTTGATAAAATTGAAGTTGCCTTACCGAAAGACACCTTTGCTTCGTTTGTAACAGATCAAGATTTTTATTATGTTAAGTTACGAGATTTGTTGTTTTTTTCATTGATGGATTAAATGTTTCATGTGAAACAAGTCATGTAAGCTCAGTTCTTCTCTAGCTCCATTTTTTGCAATATAAACAAAACAACGAGTATAACCTACAACTCGTTGTTTTTGGTATATTCATAATTTTAATCCTTTCATTGTTCCTACTCTGCAAAAAACATACATCCTTCATCTCTTACTACTATTTTCATTTGAATTTATAAATGAAAATATGAGAGATTACACGAACTTATAAGTAGTGCACAAACTAATTATAATGCGAAAGGATGTTTTAAATGGCTAAAATTCAAGCAAATGGAAAGGACATATCGATAGTTACAGCGAATAATACTGACTTAATTAGCATCACTGATATTGCAAAACACCAGAACTCAGATGCTCCTGCCGATGTAATAAAAAATTGGTTGAGAAACAGAAATACGCTCGAATTTTTAGGTACATGGGAGAAAATAAATAACCCAGATTTTAAACTGGTCGAATTCGACCAGTTTAAAAATGAAGCTGGGCTAAACTCTTTTGTAATGTCTCCTAAAAAATGGATTGAAACAACAAACGCGATTGGTCTCACATCAAAATCTGGACGTTATGGTGGAACCTATGCTTATTCTGATATCGCTTTTGAATTTGCTTCATGGATTTCACCAGAATTTAAACTTTATATTATTCAAGACTACCAACGTTTGAAAAAAGAAGAAGCGTATAAAAATTCATTAGATTGGCAAACAAATCGCTTTATCTCTAAATTAAACTACAGTATACACACCGATGCGATACAGCAATATCTAATCACACCAAAGCTATCACCTCAACAAATTGGGTATGCTTATGCTTCAGAAGCGGATCTATTGAATATGGCTTTATATGGCATGACTGCTAAGCAATGGCAAGAACAACATCCTGAAAAACAAGGAAATATTCGTGATCATTCGAGCATCGAACAATTAATGGTGTTGAATAATTTACAAACGATTAACGCCGAGTTGTTAAGAAAGAAACTGTCATCTTCTGAACGTCTTGCTGAACTAAATAGAATCGCACTCAAGCAGCAACAGATTTTATTGAAAAATAATCAAAAAGCTTTAAATGAATTAAAGAAATTGTAGTGCTGACTTAGATAGTGCGAGACAACAAAAAAACAACGAGCAAGGCTTACGCCTGACTCGTTGTTTTCGCTATCTTCCCTTGTTCAATATAAACCATCAAAATGCTTAAATCAGCTGGATTCACGCCGCTGATTCGGCTTGCTTGGGCAATTGTTTCGGGTTGAATTTTTTCTAATTTTTGTTTGGCTTCGGTTGCTAAGCCGTTAATTGCTGCATAATCAATGTTTTCTGGAATGCGTTTGGCTTCCATTCGTTTTAGTTTGTCGACTTTATCCATCGCTTTTTTGATGTAACCTTCATATTTGATTTGAATTTCGACTTGTTCAATCTCTTTGTTTGTTAACGTTGGATTATTCTCGATAAATTGAACAATTTCTTGGTAGCTAATTTCTGGGCGTCGTAAAAATTCATTGGCTAGCACACCGTCTTTTAGTGGTGCAGAACCTTTTTCTGCTAAAAAGGCTTGGACTTCTGGTGTTGGTTTAATACGGATACTTTTTAGGCGTTTGATTTCCTCTTCAACTGCTTGTTTTTTGACTAAATAGTCGGCGTATTGTTCTTCTTTGACTAGTCCAATGGCATGACCTATTTCTGTTAAACGTAAATCTGCATTGTCATGGCGTAGAATCAAACGGTATTCAGCACGAGACGTTAGCAAACGATACGGTTCATTGGTTCCTTTTGTCACTAAATCATCAATCATGACACCGATATAGCCGTCACTACGTTTTAAAACAAGTGGGTCTTTGCCTTGAATTTTCAATGCCGCATTGATTCCAGCCATTAATCCTTGACCAGCTGCTTCTTCATACCCGCTTGTACCGTTTGTTTGACCGGCAGTATAAAGATTTTCAATAATTTTGGTTTCCAAAGTTGGTCGTAATTGATGAGGCACGACAACATCGTATTCAATCGCGTAACCAGTACGCATCATTTCGGCTTTTTCTAAACCAACAATTGAATGCAATACATCTTCTTGAACGTCTTCTGGTAAAGAAGACGATAAACCTTGAACATAGACTTCTTCGGTATTTAAGCCTTCTGGTTCTAAGAATAGTTGATGACGTTCTTTGTCTGCAAAACGAACAATCTTATCTTCAATCGATGGACAATAACGCGCACCGACACCTTCAACGATTCCCGTAAACATTGGGGCACGATGCAAGTTTGCTTGAATGATTTGGTGTGTCCCTGGATTTGTGTACGTTAACCAACAAGGGATTTGTTCTTGATTGTAGACACTGTCTGGTGTGCTGAAACTAAAATGATTTGGGGCCTCGTCACCTGGTTGAATTTCCGTCACGCTGTAGTCAATGGTGCTTGATTTTACACGTGGGGGGGTGCCTGTTTTAAAGCGATCAATTTCAATCCCTAACTCTTTCAAGTTATCTGCTAAAGCCACAGATGGTTGTGAATTATTCGGGCCAGAAGAATATTTTAATTCACCGATAATAATTTCTCCACGTAAAGCCGTTCCGGCCGTAATGACGACAGCTTTTGCATCATATCGTGCACCAGTTGATGTCACAACACCTTTACAAACACCGTCTTCCACGATTAAACGTTCCACAATTCCTTGACGCAAGGTTAAGTTCTCCGCTTGTTCAATCGTACGTTTCATTTCCGTTGCATACGCATGTTTATCTGCTTGAGCACGTAACGCACGGACAGCAGGACCTTTTCCTGTATTTAGCATGCGCATTTGAATATAGGTCTTATCAATGTTGCGACCCATTTCGCCACCAAGTGCATCGATTTCACGCACAACAACACCTTTGGCTGGTCCACCAATTGATGGATTACATGGCATAAATGCCACCATATCTAAATTAATTGTAAGTAATAATGTTTTATTTCCCATACGGCTTGCGGCTAAAGCAGCTTCTGAACCTGCATGACCTGCGCCGACAACAATGACGTCATAACTTCCGCCTTGATATTCTTGCATTGTGTGACTCCCTTTCTTATTTCCCTAAACAAAATTGACTAAATAATTGAGTAATTAATTCATCTTGTACGCTATCACCAACGACTTCACCTAAATAATCCCAGCAACGTGTCATATCCATTTGGACAAGGTCAACCGGCATACCAGCTTCAATTCCTGACATTACCTCTGACAAGGCTTGAGAGGCATTTTCTAATAATGCGATATGCCGCGTATTAGATAAATAGGAAGCATCTTTTTCAGCGGTTTGCCCACCAAAGAATAATTCAGCGATGGCTTGTTCTAATTGATCCAGACCATCATTTTTTAATACCGATACCGAAAACATCGCATCATTTCCTAATAATGTGCGTAAGTCGTCTTGATCTAATTGTGCAGGTAAATCCGTTTTGTTTAAGAGCACAATTCGTTTGGTTCCTTGTGTGACTTCAATTAATTGGCGATCTTCTGCTGTAAGTGGCTCACTTTGATTCAAGACCAACAAAATCAGGTCCGCTTCTGACAAAGCTTTACGGCTTCTTTCTACACCAATTCGTTCGACAATATCTTCTGTCTCACGAATACCGGCAGTATCGACTAATTTTAAGGGTACACCACGAACATTGACGTATTCTTCAATCACATCACGTGTAGTACCTGCAATATCCGTTACAATCGCTTTTTCTTCACGCAGTAAATGGTTCAATAAGCTTGATTTTCCAACATTTGGACGGCCAATAATCGCTGTATGCAACCCTTCGCGTAAAATTTTCCCTTGTTGCGCAGTTGCTAATAAAGCATCTATTTGCCCTTGAACTTGTTGGGCTTTTTCTAATAATAGACGTGTCGTTAATTCTTCCACATCATCATATTCTGGGTAATCTATATTTACTTCTACTTGCGCCAGCGTCTCAAGGATTTCTTGACGCAAATCACGGATTAATTTTGATAAATTTCCGTCTAATTGGTTTAAGGCGACGTTCATCGCCTTATCGGTTTTGGCACGGATTAAATCCATAACCGCTTCTGCTTGTGACAAATCTACACGCCCATTCAAAAAGGCCCGCTTCGTAAATTCACCCGGTTCAGCCAAACGTGCACCTTGTCGCAATAACAATTGAAGAATTTGATTAACTACGACTATCCCACCATGACAATTGATTTCTACAACATCTTCTCTGGTAAATGTCTTTGGTGCTCGTAACACCGACACCATTACTTCATCAACTAACTGATTGTCTTTCGGATCTACTAAGTGACCATAATTAATCGTATGACTTGCTACATCTTTTAACTGTTTATTTGCTTTGAACAATTGATTCGCAATAGCAATTGCTTGGTCCCCACTCATACGAACGATGCTGATTGCACCTTCTCCAGGTGGTGTCGAAATAGCTGCAATTGTATCAAATTCTTGCGTAATTTCTGCCACGATTGTCCCTCCTCATTTGCACATTTTTCTATATAAAATAGAAATTCATGGCACAAAAAAAGCGCCCACTCCACCCCTTGATTACCTGGGTAGACTTCGCACTTTGACTGCTTATCTGCTTTTATTCTTGTCATAGAGTAGCACATTTTTTATGTAGTGACAAGTTTTCGATTCGATTTAGCTATGAAACAAGTTAATTTTTGCGCAAACAAAAGAAAACCGCTAAAATATAGGTATGAAAGATTGCTGAAAGAAGGGGTATTTATGAGTTACGAGGAAAAAATTAACTACAAGCAAGATGGCAACGACGCAATTAATCGGATCTTGTTATCAACTGGAAATGTAAATAAACCGTATATTGTTCGCGACATTGTTTTTGTTGCAGAACGTATTGATGTAGATATGTTTGAAGAAGAACATAATCCAAATATTCTACTTGCCAATATTGCTTATAAATTAAAGGAACAAGCTTATGAATATGGTGCGAATGCGGTCATTAACTGTCATTTTGAACACGAACATGTCAATAAAAATGGTGTCCATGCTTTTGAAGTCTTTGCTTACGGGACAGTTGTTCAATTTACACAATCCACAATCGGTGGCTAAATAAAAAAAAAGAACCTGTCGAAAATGCAGGTTCTTTTTTTATCAAAGTATATCCTTTGATAAGAATGATCTATCCCAACTATACTTTGAATTATAAGTGAAGTCAAACACAAATAAATGACTTCATTGACTTACTTTAAAAATATAATGTGGCATCGAAATCCCACGATACTGTTTAATGACACGTTTGGAGACAATCATCCCGTTACGAATCGCTACATTCATTGATGGTATATTGGTATCTCTGACAATCGATACTACTTCTTTTTCATCCAACACGGTAAAGGCATAATTTTTAACGGCTTGTGCTGCTTCCATCATATAGCCTTGGTGCCACGCATCCGCAATTAAGTGATAACCAATTTCTAAATACGTTTTCCCATCAATGACTTGGTCTGTTAAACCACATTCTCCAATAATTACACCGTCTGACTTTCGTTCGATTGCCCATAGTCCATAGCCTTTATCTCGATAAAGCGTCAAATTCCACTCTAGCCAGTTCAAAATTTGTTCCTCATTAAAAGCTCCTTCATACGCATACATCACTTGCTCATCGCCTAAGAAAGTTTTCAAGATCGCTTCCTCACCGACTCGCCATTGTCTTAAACGTAATCTATCGGTTTCTAGTATCACTTAATAACCTCCTTATAAAAAAACCAGTGAATATGACTTCACTGGTCGTTGGTTAAAAATATTTTTTTGCTGGTTCAACAACTAAATAACGGTAAGGTTCGTCTCCTTCAGAATGCGTCGTAACGTAATCTTTTTTACTCAATGCAGAATGGATTTGTTTACGTTCAAAAGCTGGCATTGGCTCTAAGAATACCGGACGACCTGTACGATCTACTTTTTCGGCTGTTCGTTCGGCTAATCGTTGTAAAATCGCTTGGCGTTTTTCTCGATAATTACCGACATTTACAACCACAGATAATTTATTTTTAGCCACACGATGGATATAAACTTGCGCTAAATACTGCAAGGCGTTCAAAGTTTTTCCATGCTTGCCAATTAGAATTCCTTGTTTTTGTGTTTCCAATTGGTAAATGATTGTCCCATGCTCACGGCTCATTTTCACCATTGCTGGTGCATTTAATTCATTCGTGATATTCGTCAAATACAACGCTAAAGCAGTTAATGCGTCTTCATCATCCAAATCTTCTGAATTGGGTACGGTTGTCGGGGTTACTGCTACTGGTTCGGGTGCTACTTCCACAACGTCTTCTGCAATATCTTCTTGGATAACTTCTTCCAACTCTTCTTCGGTCGTTACTTCAGGTGTGGGAATAGGTTCTAAAGAAACACGTGCAACTTTTTTCCCTAATCCTAAAAAGCCTTTTTTTCCTTCATCCAATACATCTACAGTTACTTGGCTTTTCATTAAACCAAGCGTTTTTAACCCTGCACCAATCGCTTCTTCTACTGTCTGACCTTCATACACTGGCATAAACAAGACTCCTCTCGTTATTTTTTACGTTTCTTCTTAGGGTTTTGTGCTTTACGCAACGCACGTTCACGTTCTTTCACCAAGCGAGCCGCTTCTTCACGCTCACGACGGATTTGGAACGGATTGTTAATAATTAATGTTTGCCCTACTTGGAAAGCATTTGAAATTACCCAATATAATGAAAGGGCACTTGGCAAATTAACCCCCATGACTAAAATCATTACTGGCATCACAAAATTCATAATTTTCATGCTTGGGTTTGCTTCAAGTTGGCTCATACTTGATAAATACGTACTTGCAAAGGTAAAGATTGCGGCCAAAATTGGTAAGATAAAGTACGGATCAGGCTCTCCCAATACTTTTAACCATAAGAAACTACCTTCTCTTAATTCTGGTACGCGAGAAATAGCTTGCCAAATGGCCATTAAGATTGGCATTTGGACAATTAAAGGTAAACAACCCGCATATGGATTCACACCATTTTCAGCATATAATTTTTGCTGTGCTTCACGTAACTGTTGCTGCGTGGCTGTATCTTTTGATGAATACTGCTGTTGCAATTCTTTTAACTTCGGTTGTAATTCTTGCGTTTTACGCATACTTTTTGTTTGGAAGTTCATCAATGGGAATAAAATAATCCGAATGATAATGGTAAACAAGATAATCCCTACACCACGAGAACCACCTAAAGATAACCATTTAATCGCTTCTGCAAAATAATAAACAATATATCGTTCCCAGATTCCGGTGCTATTTGCCGAAACTTCACCTGTTCCACAGGCAGATAATAAGACTACCAATGATACCATACTCATCATTAGTAGGAGACGCTTTCTTTTTTTCACTTAACAATTTCCTTTCCCTTACTTGATTATTTTTGCAAGTTTCAATACATGCATTAAATTCGAGTACACTTCTTGGGAAGACAAAGTTGAAACGGAAGGACGAGCAATCACAATAAAATCCAAGTTTGGCTCAATTAATTCTTTCATTTCAAAGATACTAGCACGAATTTTTCGCTTGACTGCATTTCGCGCAACCGCATTGCCAATTTTTTTTCCTACAGAAATCCCTACACGAAAATGTGGCTGCTCTTTTGGCAATACATAAACCACAAATTTACGATTTGCAAAAGATTGCCCTGTCTGAAAAACTTTTTGAAATTCTTTTTCTTTCTTGACGCGATATGCCTTTCTCATGTCCTGTTCATCAATTCCTTCTACTTAGATACTCACGAACCAATCATACCATAATTTAGGAAGAAGATTCATCTCTCAAATTAAAAAAGTATATAAAAAAAACCACTGAGGTTCAGTGGCTTATGCAGAAAGAACCTTTCTGCCTTTACGACGACGGCTAGCTAAAACACGACGTCCATTTTTAGTGCTCATACGTTTACGGAATCCGTGAACTTTTTGACGTTTACGTTTATTTGGTTGATACGTTCTTTTCATTTATTTCCACCTCCAACAAGTGTTCTGTTATCGAATACTTCACGACATACTTTGATAGTATACCTAGTAGCACGTACTTTTGTCAATAAAAAAATACAAAACCTGCCTATCTTCTTCTATTATTCTTCCTCATATATAAGTAAGTAACACCCATTCTTTTGAAAAAAACGTGATGTTTATGGCTAGATATTTATCCACAATTAAAAATTTCTATGCGAATTTCCCTGTGAAAAAAATTTTACGCAATTCTAGTTATTGGGCAGTTATTCAGGAGTTATACACATACAAACAAGAGGTGAAAAAGTTATACACACGCTGAAAATCTCTGTGTATAACTATCTAAAAATCTTTTCATAGCAACACTTTTGCAATTTCTCTGTGTGTGGATAAGTTTTGATAAACTATTTATATCCACAGGGAATTCTACCTTGTGGATAAGTATTTATCCTTCCTGTTTATTTCTTTTTCATTTTTTATGCACAGTGTGGAAAAATAATTTTTTTTTTTAGATTTTAAGGAGAATCTGTGGAAAACTTTACCAATCCATGATAAATTAGTACTATCTATTTTTATCTATTATTTGTACAGGAGGATTCGCTATGTCGCTTTTAGATGATTTCTGGGCCGAACTGACTAAAACCTTAAAGCAAAAGTTGCCTGCTATTAGCTACGACACTTGGGTGAACACAGTAAAACCTATTACAATCGACAAACACCAATTAATCATCGAAGTCCCAACAAAAGTGCAAAAAGACTATTGGGAAAAAAACTTAGTCGGTATGACTCTTGAAACCTACTTTGGAATGACTGGCGAAGAAATTTTGCCTGTTTTTATTTTTCCTGAAGACGTTGCGAGCTATACAGCACCTAAAAAAGAACCCGTTGAACAAGAAACGACAACGGTGGTTTCTAATAAAACAATGTTAAATTCAAAGTACACCTTTGACACCTTTGTTATCGGAAAAGGAAATCAAATGGCACATGCTGCAGCTTTAGTTGTTTCGGAAGATCCGGGATCAATGTATAATCCCTTGTTCTTCTATGGAGGCGTTGGTTTAGGTAAGACCCATTTAATGCACGCCATCGGTCATCAAATGTTGCAACGACGACCGCAAGCAAAAATTAAGTACGTCAGTAGTGAGAATTTCACGAATGATTTCATTAATTCAATTAAAAAGAATCGCATGGAAGAATTTCGCAATGAATATCGTACCGTCGATCTCTTATTAGTCGATGACATTCAATTTTTGGTCAACAAAGAAGGAACACAAGAAGAGTTCTTTAATACATTTGAAGAGTTGTACAAAAATAACAAACAAATCGTACTGACCAGTGATCGTTTGCCAAATGAAATTCCAACTTTGCCTGAACGCTTAGTTTCCCGCTTTGCTTGGGGCTTATCAGTGGATATTACGCCACCTGATTTAGAAACAAGAACCGCTATTTTACGGAAAAAAGCCGAAGCCGAAAACTTAGAAATCCCTGATGACACCCTTAGTTACATTGCTGGTCAAATTGATTCCAACATTCGTGAACTAGAGGGAGCTTTAGTGCGTGTGCAAGCATTTGCCGCCATTCAAAGTTCTGACATCACCACTAATTTGGCAGCTGAAGCATTGAAAGCTCTCAAATCAAGTCAATCATTGAGTCAAGTGTCGATTTTACAAATTCAAGAAGAAGTCGCAAAATACTATCACATTCACTTAAAAGATTTAAAAGGGAAAAAACGAGTCAAAAGTATCGTTGTCCCTCGACAAATTGCGATGTATCTAGCAAGAGAAATGACCGACAATTCTTTGCCAAAAATTGGTGCTGAATTTGGTGGGAAAGATCATACAACGGTCATTCATGCCCACGAAAAAATTCAACAATTGATTAAAAATGATACGATGATTCAAAATGAGATTTCAGAAATCAAAGGATTACTTTTAGGGTAGTGTGGATAATCTGAGGGAAAACTAGCGAAGTTATCCACACCTTTTCCACAAGTGGATAACTTTATTTAACAGCTTTTTCCTATCTTTTCCACAGTATTCACTGCCCTATTACTACTACGATTCTTTTCTTTAAAATTAATATAAAAGGAGTATCCATTATGAAAGTAACGTTAAATCGTTCAGCCTTTACCCAAGAATTACAAACTGTCCAACGTGCGATTTCATCAAAAACAACCATGCCTATTCTAACTGGGGTCAAAATTGACTTATCAAATAGAGGATTAACTTTAACAGGAAGTAACGCCG
This sequence comes from Candidatus Enterococcus willemsii, assembly GCF_009933335.1. GTDB lineage: Bacteria > Bacillota > Bacilli > Lactobacillales > Enterococcaceae > Enterococcus_F > Enterococcus_F willemsii. Next base: position 29,020 of record NZ_MAEL01000035.1, read on the forward strand.
ACATCTCCATTGAGTCTTTTTTAAGTGTTTCAGATGAAAAAGCCCAAATGACCATCGAAAAAACAGGAGCTGTTGTATTACAGGCTCGCTTTTTCGGAGAGATTATCCGTCGTTTACCTGAAGATTATTTCACAATGGAAGTTATCGAGAGCAATCAAGTCATTATTACATCAGGAAAAGCGCATTTTACAGTTAATGGTTTGGATGCAGAAAGTTATCCACACCTACCAATTGTGGATAGTCATAATCAAATTAAAATTCCAGTTCATGTGTTAACAAAATTAATTAGTGAAACGGTCTTTGCGGTTTCTCAACATGAAAGCCGTCCAATTTTAACTGGGGTTCATATGATTTTAGAAAATGAAAAATTATTAGCTGTTGCTACTGATTCCCATCGATTAAGTCAACGCATCATCCCCTTAGAAAGTGGCGAAGAAGCATTTAATATTGTAATTCCAGGAAAAAGTTTGACAGAACTTTCTCGTTCATTAACGGATGAAGAAGAATTAGTTGAAATCAGTATTATGGATAACCAAGTCCTATTTGAAACAGCATCGATGAAATTTTATTCTCGTTTATTAGAAGGAACCTATCCAGATACCAACCGTCTAATTCCAAATAGTTTCAATACTGAAATTGAATTTTCAGTGCCAGAATTATTAGCTGCAATTGAACGTGCGTCTTTACTATCACATGAAGGTCGCAACAATATTGTTCGTTTGCATATTGCAGATGATGGTGTTGTGTTATATGGAAATTCACCTGAAATCGGAAAAGTTGAGGAAGATTTATCTTATGAACGCGTAACAGGTGATCCATTAGATATTTCATTCAACCCAGATTATATGAAAGCTGCTTTACGTGCGTTTGGTGATACAAATATCAATGTTCGTTTTATCTCAGCGATTCGTCCATTTACACTAGAACCAACTGAAGGTGAATCAAACTTCATTCAATTAATCACCCCAGTTCGTACAAATTAATTGAAATTTTCAACATTTTTGAAAAATGAATGAAACAACTTCTTAAAAGAAGAATTAACCAAGAAGGGCTTAAAATCATTTTTAAGCCCTTCTTTTTATTTTTCTTCAAATTTGCCTAAATGAGATAAAACTTCTCAGAATGATAAATATGCGGATAAATTTGTTTTATTCGCTTAAAAAGGGTATAATAAATGTATATGCCTGAAAACAGAATTGAGGGAAAAAATGAAAGAGAAAATCGTTTTAAAATCAGAATATATGACTCTTGGTCAAGTGTTAAAAGAAGTCAATGTCATCAGCAGTGGTGGCCAAGCAAAATGGTATCTAGCTGAGCAGACGGTTTTTGTTGATGGAGAGCCTGAAAACCGTCGTGGACGTAAGTTGTATGATGGAATGATGATTGAGATACCTGATGAAGGTACTTTTTTTATGGTGAAGAAGGACTCCGCAGATGCGTCTGAATGACATTCAGCTTCAAGATTTTCGGAATTATGATTCTTTGTCCTTGTCTTTCAAAAAAAACTTAGTTATTTTTCTAGGCGAAAATGCACAAGGGAAAACCAATGTATTGGAAAGTATTTTTGTTTTGGCGATGACTCGCAGTCACCGGACAACAAGTGAACAAGAATTAATCCAATGGGACCAAAACCAAGCAGCGATTACGGGAACGGTAGAAAAAAAACATACCAAAGTCCCTTTAGAATTGTATTTAACTAAAAAAGGTCGTAAAACAAAGGTGAATCATATCGAGCAAAAAAAACTGAGTAGTTATATTGGGCAATTAAATGTCATTTTATTTGCGCCTGAAGATTTGTCTTTAGTAAAGGGAAGTCCACAACTGCGACGAAAGTTTTTAGATATGGAAATTGGTCAAATCGATCCTGTATATTTATACGATTTGGTTCAGTACCAAAAAGTATTAAAACAGCGCAATCAGTATTTGAAACAATTAGCAGAAAATAAACAAACCGATGAAGTGTATTTAGAGGTATTAACCGAACAATTGGTGGAATTTGGCAGTAAAGTCTTGTTTGCTCGTCAAAAATTCGTCAAACGTTTGGAATATTGGGCGAATCAGTTGCATCAGAAAATCAGCCAATCCAAAGAGCATTTGGTTATTGATTATATATCAAGTGTTGGCGAAGAGCACTGGGCAAACTTACAAGAAGTACAAACAGCTTTTGTCCAAGCATTAGAGAAAGTCAAACAGAAAGAACGTTTTCGCCAAGTCACTTTAGCCGGACCACATCGAGATGACTTGATTTTTTTTATTAATGGCAAAAATGTGCAGACATATGGTTCACAAGGACAACAACGAACAACTGCACTAAGTGTGAAATTGGCAGAAATTGATCTGATGAAAGAAGAAACGGGCGAATACCCCGTTTTATTATTAGATGATGTAATGAGTGAGCTGGACGATGCCAGACAGTTGCATTTACTGGAAACTATCGAAGGAAAAGTCCAAACATTTTTAACGACGACCACATTGGAACATGTAAAAGATAAAATGACCGTAGAACCACAGATTTTCTACGTGAAACAAGGTCAAGTAGAAGGAGAGAGTGCGGAATGACAGAAGAAGAAAAAATGTTAAATGAACGCGCAAAAGAATATGATGCCAGTCAGATTCAGGTATTAGAAGGATTAGAAGCTGTTCGTAAACGTCCCGGAATGTATATTGGTTCCACCAGTGGTGAAGGATTACACCACTTAGTATGGGAAATTGTCGATAATTCAATCGATGAAGCTTTAGCTGGTTTTGCGACAAGTATCGAAGTGATTGTTGAACAAGACAATAGTATTACAGTTAGAGATGATGGTCGTGGTATCCCAGTTGATATTCAAGCAAAAACAGGGCGTCCTGCAGTAGAAACAGTCTTTACAATTTTGCATGCCGGCGGAAAATTCGGCGGTGGCGGTTATAAAGTTTCTGGTGGCTTGCATGGGGTCGGTTCTTCCGTCGTAAATGCTTTGTCAACGTCATTAGATGTTAAAGTCCACAAAGAAGGCAAAATTTATTACCAAGAATACCGTCGCGGGAAAGTTGTTGCGGATTTAGAAGTGATTGGTGAAACAGATCGCCATGGTACCGATGTCCACTTTATTCCTGACCCAGAAATTTTTACAGAAACAACAGAATTCAACTTTGAAAAATTAGCGACTCGTGTACGTGAGTTAGCATTTTTAAATAAAGGATTGCATATCTCTATTGAAGATCGCCGTAAAGAAGAACCTGAATTACGTGCCTATCACTACGAAGGCGGAATTAAAAGTTACGTGGAATTTTTGAATGCTAATAAAGCCGTTTTATTCCCAGAACCGATTTTCTTAGAAGGCGAACAACAAGATATTATGGTCGAAGTGTCCATGCAGTATACAGATGGCTATCATTCCAATATTCTAAGTTTTGCTAACAATATTCATACGTATGAAGGTGGTACGCATGAGTTTGGTTTTAAAACAGCTTTGACACGTGTTATCAATGACTATGCACGGAAGCAAAAACTGATGAAAGACAGCGATGAAAACTTGACGGGTGAAGATGTCCGTGAAGGAATGACAGCAGTTATTTCAATCAAACATCCTGATCCGCAGTTTGAAGGACAAACAAAAACTAAATTAGGAAACTCTGAAGTCCGGACGGTAACTGATCGTCTATTCTCAGAACACTTTGCTAAGTTCTTAATGGAAAATCCGACAGTTGGCCGACAAATCGTTGAAAAAGGTCTATTAGCTTCCAAAGCGCGACTAGCTGCGAAACGTGCGCGTGAAGTGACACGTCGTAAAGGTGCGTTAGAAATCAGCAATTTACCAGGGAAATTAGCCGACTGTTCAAGTAATGACCCGGAAAAATGCGAATTATTTATTGTCGAAGGAGATTCTGCCGGCGGTTCAGCAAAACAAGGACGTAGCCGTGAATTCCAAGCAATTTTACCGATTCGTGGGAAAATCTTGAATGTTGAAAAAGCCAGCATGGATAAAATTTTAGCAAATGAAGAAATCCGTTCATTATTTACAGCAATGGGAACAGGTTTTGGTGGCGATTTTGATGTATCCAAAGCGCGTTACCATAAATTAGTAATTATGACCGATGCCGATGTCGATGGGGCACATATTCGTACATTGCTCTTAACATTATTCTATCGTTACATGCGTCCAATTGTTGAAGCAGGTTATGTTTACATTGCGCAACCACCATTGTATGGGGTAAAGCAAGGGAAGAATATTACCTATATTCAACCAGGAAAAAATGCAGAAGAAGAGTTGAAGCAAGTGATGGCCTCACTGCCTGCAACGCCTAAAGCAACTGTTCAACGATACAAAGGTTTAGGTGAAATGGATGACCATCAATTATGGGAAACAACGATGGATCCAGAAAACCGCATGATGTTACGTGTGAGTGTTGATGATGCGATTGAAGCCGACCAAGTCTTTGAAATGCTCATGGGTGATCGTGTTGAACCTCGTCGTGCATTTATTGAAGAAAATGCCCACTACGTGAAGAACCTAGATATTTAAGGAATAATTAGTAGCTCCACAGAATGAACAAGGAGGAAAAATTTTGGAAGATAAAAAGAAAAATATTCATGACGTCAATCTGACCAGTGAAATGCGTGAGTCTTTTATCGATTATGCCATGAGTGTCATTGTCGCAAGAGCGTTGCCAGATGTTCGTGACGGGTTGAAACCTGTACACCGTCGAATTCTTTATGGAATGAACGAACTTGGCGTAACGCCAGATAAACCACATAAAAAATCTGCCCGTATTGTAGGGGATGTTATGGGTAAATACCATCCACATGGTGACAGTGCGATTTATGAATCAATGGTTCGTATGGCACAACCATTTAGTTACCGCTACATGCTTGTAGACGGTCATGGAAACTTTGGTTCTGTCGATGGTGATGGTGCCGCAGCGATGCGTTATACCGAAGCCCGCATGAGTAAATTAGCCGTTGAAATGTTGCGTGATATTAACAAAAATACGGTTGATTTTGCAAGTAACTATGATGATACGGAACGTGAACCACAAGTATTACCTGCGCGCTTTCCAAACTTATTAGTCAATGGAACAACAGGGATTGCCGTAGGGATGGCTACTAATATTCCACCGCATAATTTAAATGAAGTGATTGCAGCGATTGATTTAGTCATGGCAAATCCAGAGGTAACGACCAATGAATTATTAGAAGTTTTACCGGGCCCTGATTTTCCAACTGGTGGCTTAGTAATGGGTAAATCTGGTATTCGCCGAGCATATGAAACTGGAAAAGGGTCAATTACTGTTCGTGGAAAAGTTGAAATTACGGAAATGCCAAACGGTAAAGAACGAATTTTAGTAACGGAATTGCCTTACATGGTCAACAAAGCGAAACTAATTGAACGAATTTCTGAATTGCATCGGGACAAACGTATCGAAGGTATCACTGACTTGCGTGATGAATCGTCACGTGAAGGGATGCGAATTGTCATTGATGTGCGTCGTGATGTTAGTGCATCAGTAGTCTTAAATAATTTATACAAAATGACAGCTTTACAATCGTCCTTTGGCTTTAACATGCTAGCGATTGAAAAAGGTGTACCAAAAATCCTTAGCCTAAAACGTATTTTAGAAAATTATATTGAGCATCAAATTGAAGTCATTACACGTCGTACGGTATTTGAAAAAGAAAAAGCCGAAGCTCGTGCGCATATTTTAGAAGGGTTGCGTATTGCGCTTGATCATATTGATGAAATCATTGCGATTATTCGAGGCTCAAACACAGACGCCGAAGCGAAAGCCACGATGATGGAACGTTTCAAACTATCTGATCGTCAAGCACAAGCGATTTTGGATATGCGTTTACGTCGTTTGACTGGTTTGGAACGCGATAAAATCGAAAGTGAATACCAAGATTTATTGAAATTAATTGCCGATTTAGCTGATATTTTAGCTCGTCCAGAACGTGTCGAAGAAATTATCCAAACAGAACTCCACGAATTAGGGCAACGTTTTGGTGACAAACGTCGTACAGAACTACTTGTTGGTGAAGTTTTAAGTTTAGAAGATGAAGACTTGATTGAAGAAGAAGAAATTGTTATTACTTTGACGAACAATGGCTATATCAAACGTGTTGCCAACTCTGAATTCCGCGCACAACGTCGCGGAGGAAGAGGTGTACAAGGCATGGGCATGCACAACGAAGATTTCGTGAAGACTTTAGTCTCTTGTTCAACACATGATACCTTATTATTCTTTACCAATGCCGGAAAAGTCTATCGTGCAAAAGGGTATGAAATTCCTGAATACGGTCGGACAGCCAAAGGGATTCCAGTCATTAACTTATTAGGCATTGACTCGAATGAACGCATTCAAACGATTATTTCGACTTCTGAAAAACCAGAAGAAGGCCACTATCTATTCTTTACAACCAAATTTGGTGTTGTTAAACGTACTTCTGTCATGGCATTTAGCAATATCCGTAGCAATGGCTTAATTGCCATCGGTTTGAAAGATAGTGATGAATTAGTCAGCGTCTTATCAACCAAAGGCGATGATGTCATGATTATCGGTACGCATAAGGGCTATTCAGTAACCTTTAAAGAAGAAGTGGTACGTGATATGGGACGTACAGCTGCTGGCGTGCGAGGCATTCGTTTACGCGAAGATGACTACGTAATTGGTGTGGCAGTGATTCGTGAAAATAGCGAAGTACTTGTCATTACTGAAAATGGTTACGGAAAACGGACAGCAGGTAGTGAATACCCAATTAAAGGCCGTGGTGGTAAAGGAATTAAAACAGCCAATATCACACCGAAAAACGGTCCATTAGCTGGCTTAACGACAGTCAATGGGGATGAAGACATTATGTTGATTACCAATAAAGGGGTTATTATCCGCTTCAGCGTAGAGACTGTCTCACAAACGGGTCGTTCAACATTAGGTGTTCGTCTCATGAAAATGGAAGACGAAGCCAAAGTTGTGACAATGGCAACTGTTGAACCAGAAGAAGTAGAAGCAGAGGAAGTAACAGAAACGGTAGATACACCAGAAACATCAGAAGAATAAATGATAGAATCCGCTCGTTGTGCGTATGACGAGCGGATTTTTCTAATCGTTGCATAAAGAAGACTGTTTCAATAAAAAGATTTTGAACCTGTTTTGCGTATTTAGTGATGAAAATCAAATTCATTCCACGGCAATCATGAGATAAAACTTGCATAGCAAGAGAAAAGCGTGTATAATTTATCTTTGTGAGTAGTCTTAGACGACCACTCTCTGCTCCTAACAAAGATTAGGAGCCAAAGTCCATAGGGAGGTGAAAATCAATGGAAAATACGAAATATGAAATTCTTTATATTATTCGTCCAAACATTGATGAAGAAGCAAAAACTGCTTTAGTCGAACGTTTCGACGCAATTTTGACTGATAACGGAGCGGAAGTTCTTGAGTCAAAACTTTGGGGAAAACGCCGTCTAGCATACGAAATGAACGGATTCCACGAAGGTATCTACCACATCGTTAAAGTATCTTCTCCATCAAGCGCAGCAGCGATCAACGAATTTGACCGTCTAGCTAAAATCAATGACGATATTATCCGTCACATGATTGTTAAAGAAGAAGCATAATTAATTGTTTCACGTGGAACAAAAAATAACGATGAAGGGATGATGAATTTTGATTAACAATGTTGTATTAGTAGGACGATTGACAAGAGATCCAGATTTACGTTACACAGCGAACGGTACAGCTGTTGCAACATTTTCGCTTGCAGTGAATCGTAATTTTACGAATCAAAGCGGTGAAAGAGAAGCTGATTTTATTAACTGTGTGATTTGGAGAAAATCTGCAGAAACTTTAGCAAATTACGCTCGTAAAGGTACTTTACTAGGAGTTACTGGAAGAATTCAAACAAGAAACTATGAAAACCAACAAGGTCAACGAGTTTATGTTACAGAAGTTGTAGCAGAAAACTTCCAATTGTTAGAGTCTCGCTCAGCGAATGAACAACGTCGTGGCAACGATAGTGGGGATTTCGGTGGCAATCAATCCAACAACTTTGGAAACAGCTACAATCAAAATCAATCATCACAGCAACCATCGAACGGAATGCCTAGTTTTGATCGAGATAACTCGGATCCATTCGGGGGTTCATCAATCGACATTTCAGATGACGATTTACCATTCTAAGAAATTTGATAGGAGGGAAATAGGATGGCACAACAAAGAAGAGGCGGACGCAAACGTCGTAAAGTAGACTATTTAGCAGCTAATCACATTGAACATGTAGATTATAAAGATATTGAATTATTAAAAAGATTTATCTCAGAACGCGGTAAAATTTTGCCACGTCGTGTAACTGGTACTGGTGCTAAAAACCAACGTAAACTTACAGTTGCAATCAAACGCGCACGTATTATGGGATTATTACCATTCGTAAGCGACGAAAACTAATTAGCTTATTTCATCCATTTCAAAGGTTAACTTTGAAATGGATTTTTTATATGTCCATAAACAGTGTTTCACGTGAAACAGCTAATCAAATCGCTTAATACACGATTTTGTGTTAAAATAAAAGGTAAAGTTCCTCTATTGTTAGGTAAAAATTGGGTTCAATAAGGAGTACAAAATGACACCAGTAATCGGAATAATTTCATTGGACAATTATGATGATGTAATTGATAAAATGGACGATAAACATATTTCTTATTTGAATACGCTCGTGACAACAATTATCGCAGATTGGGCGTATGAGCATCATATTTTTTATAAGCGAATTAATTCAGAACGCTATTTTTTTGTTGCGGGAACGAAGGAATTGGATAATATGAAAGAAAATCAATTTGCTTTGTTGGCTCGTATGAAAAGTGCAGATATTCGTAGTGATCTGGAATTGACGGTCAGTATGGGAATTGCTTACGGCACAGACTCGACAGAAAAAATAGGTGAAATTGCGCAAAATAATTTGGATATTGCTTTGGCTCGTGGGGGCGACCAAGTAGTTGTAAAAGATACCAATCCAAATGCGAAACCTCAGTTTTACGGTGGCAATACGGATAGTTCAATCAAGCGTACACGCACACGTTCAAGAGCGATGAGTGTTGCATTGAATCGGATTTTTAAAGACAATCAAAAGATTTTTATTATGGGGCATCGTTACCCAGATATGGATGCGATTGGTTCGGCTTTTGGTGTGGCAACCTTAGCACAGTTTATTCAAAAGGAAGCATATGTCGTGATTAATCGCGAAGAGGTGACTGAGGATATTATTCGTTGCTTAGATGAGCTTGAATCAGATCCTGAGATTAATCAGATAGTTATCTCTAGTGAGCAAGCCTTAAAGAAACTAGATCAGAACAGTGTATTGGTGATGGTTGATTACAACAAACCATCCTTATCAATTTCAGAGTCTTTATATGAAGCTGCTGAGAAAATTGTCGTGATTGACCATCATCGACGTGGTGAGGAGTTCCCTGTAAATCCTTTGCTGACTTATATTGAATCCTCGGCGTCTTCGGCTTCAGAGTTAGTTGCAGAACTGATTCCTTATCAGGCAAATAAAGAACACCGCTTAGGGAAAATCGCCGCCACGTTACTTTTAGCAGGGATTTATGTAGATACCAAAAATTTCTCCGTTCGAACAACAGGTCGAACGTTTGATATTGCAAGTTATTTGAAAAATCAAGGAGCCGACGTATCAAAGGTCCAAGAATTATTAAGCTCTGACTTACATGCTTATTTACAAATGAGTGAATTAATTGCGCGTAGTGAAAATGTTTCTGAGGGGATTGTAGTAGCTGTAGGACCTTCTGAAAAAGCGTATGACAATGTAACAGTAGCGAAGACTGCAGATACATTACTATCAATGAATGCCATTCATGCGGCATTTGTGATTACTAAGCAACCTGATGGGAAAATCGGCGTGAGTGCACGGAGTACAGGCAAGATAAATGTTCAATCACTAATGGAGAAACTAGGTGGTGGCGGACATTTTACGAATGCTGCGACACAAATTGAAGGAGAAACACTTGAAAAAGTACGCGAAATGCTATTAAATGAATTAAGAAGACTGGAAGAAAAGGAGCAATCAAGATGAAAGTAATTTTCTTAGAAGATGTAAAAGGAAAAGGAAAAAAAGGCGATGTCAAAGAAGTTCCTACTGGCTATGCCCAAAACTATTTACTTAAAAATAATCTAGCCAAAGAAGCGAATCGTGAAAATATGGCTGCTATGAAAGGGAAAAAGAAAGCCCAAGATAAGCAAGAAGCTGAACTGCTAAAAGAAGCGCAAGAACTCCAAGCATTCTTAGAAAAAGAAGAAACAGTAGTAGAAATTAAAGCCAAAGCAGGTGCTGATGGTCGTTTGTTTGGATCAATCCCTTCAAAACAAATTACCGATGCGTTAAAAGCACAATATAACGTGAAGATTGATAAACGCAAAGTCGATTTGAAACAACCAATTCGTGCGTTAGGTTTTACTAATGTACCAGCAAAACTTCACACAGATGTTGTTGCTACGATTAAAGTACATGTTGTAGGTGAATAAGCGAGATAGGCAGATTTCAAATTATTGGAATCTGCCCTGTGCTTGTTACCGCTATTTAAACGAAATATAGGAGTAGAAAAGTATGAATGAAGTTTGGCAAGATCGTGTCCCACCACAAGATATAGAAGCTGAACAAGCCGTCTTAGGTGCCGTTTTTTTAGATTCCGATGCGATTATTGAAGCGATGGAACTAATTGAACCACGTGATTTTTATCGTCGTGGGCATCAAATTATTTTTCAATGCATGATTGAATTAAATGATCGTAATGAAGCGATTGATTTGATTACCCTGAAAGCAGAAATTGAAAAAGGCAATGCGTTAGAAGATGTTGGCGGTATTAGCTACTTAACCGAACTAAGTCAGGCCTCTCCTTCATCTGCTAGTGTGTCTTATTACGCAAAAATTGTTGATGATAAAGCAACATTGCGTAATTTGATTCAAGCAGCCAACCGTATTGTGACTCAAGGATTTGAACAAAGTGAAGAAGTTCAAACAATTGTGGACGAAGCCGAAAAAGGAATTCTAGAAGTCTCTGAAAAGCGAAACAGCTCAGGATTCCAACGGATTAAAGATGTGTTGGAAAATACAATTGAAAATATTGACCAACTCGCACAAAATAATGAAGCAATTACTGGTTTACCAACCGGTTACCATGAATTAGACCGCATGACTGCCGGCTTGCAAAAAGAAGAATTAATTATTCTTGCTGCACGTCCAGCTGTCGGGAAAACCGCTTTTGCATTGAATATTGCCCAAAATGTCGGAACTAAAACTGACCAAACGGTAGCTATTTTTAGTTTGGAGATGGGGGCAGAGTCACTAGTTAACCGAATGTTGTGTGCAGAAGGCGCTATTGAGGCCAGTCACTTGCGAACAGGTCAACTGACACCCAATGAGTGGGATAGTTTAATCGTCGCTATGGGGACTCTTTCAAGAGCAAGTATCTATATTGATGATACCCCAGGGATAAAGATTTCTGAAATCCGCGCACGTTGCCGTAAACTAGCTCAAGAAAAAGGTGGCTTAGGCTTAATCTTAATCGATTACTTGCAGTTGATTGAAGGATCTGGACGAGAAAGTCGTCAACAAGAAGTCTCAGAGATTTCACGGCAATTAAAAAAATTAGCCAAAGAATTAAAAGTACCTGTCATTGCCTTGTCACAGCTATCACGTGGTGTCGAACAACGCCAAGACAAACGACCAGTACTAAGTGATATCCGTGAATCAGGTTCGATTGAGCAGGATGCGGACATCGTTGCCTTCTTATATCGTGACGATTACTATCAACGTGAAGGCGATGAAGATGAAGATGGTGAAGCACCACAAAATGATAATATCATTGAGGTTATTATTGAAAAGAACCGGAGTGGTGCCCGCGGAACGGTAGAACTACTCTTCATTAAAGAGTACAATAAATTCTCCTCGTTATCACCACGAGAGGAATTTGCCTAACAATAGTTAATCATAGATCGATAAACGGTCTATGATTTTTTTGTATAAAAATTCAAAATAACGGAAATAGCAAAGAACACAATTTGTGTATATTTATTCATTTTCGAATTTCTGTTTTGGAAACGAATTTTAGGTGCTACATAGACTAATTTATTCTTTTTTTTCATACCGGTTGATAAATAAACTTGTACTTATATATTGTACAAGTGGACCGATTTTGATATAGTACAAATCAAACGGGGTGAAGAAGATGGATAAAAAATATTATGGGTTACTAAAAGAAAAATTTCAAAATAAAGAAAATGTAGTAACAGAAATTATTAACTTAGAAGCAATTGTACATTTACCAAAGGGGACAGAGCATTTTTTAAGTGATGTTCATGGGGAATTTGAAGCGTTTGACCATGTGTTACGGAATGGTTCAGGAAGTGTCAAAGAAAAGTTAGTTGAATGTTTTGCTGAAAGTGACATTAATATTGATGAATTAGCAACGTTAATTTACTATCCAGAAGAAAAGATGCAATTGGATCTAGCAAATCAAGAAAAGCATGTCAAAGAGCAATGGTATGCAGAAAAAATTCAGTTGTTAATTCAAGCCATTCAATTTTCCAGCCGCAAGTATACTCGCTCGAAAGTTCGCAAAGCTTTGCCCAAACGTTTTAGCTATATTATTGAAGAATTACTAACAGAATCCCAACAAGAACCGGGGAAAGCCGCTTATTTTCATGCCATTATTGATAAGATTATCCAATTGAATCAAGCAACTGCACTGATTACGGATTTATGCTATTTAATTCAGCGTTTCGTTGTGGACCATTTGCACATTGTTGGCGATATTTATGATCGAGGACCTGCGCCAGATTATATTATGGAACGATTGATTCAGCATCATTCGGTGGATATTCAGTGGGGAAATCATGACATTGTTTGGATGGCTGCGATGGCAGGTTCACCGATTGCGATGATGAATTTGTTACGTATTTGTGCGCGTTATGGCAATTTAGATATTATCGAAGATCGTTATGGAATTAACTTGCGCCCACTAGTTGAATATAGTCAAGAACATTATCAACCAAATGATAAATTTACTCCAAAATTAGACGAAGACAATGACACTATTTCAGAAAAAGAAAAAATCTATCTAAATGTTGTGCAGCAAGCTACTACCATTTTGCAGTTTAAATTAGAGAGTCAATTGATTCAGCGACGACCAGAATTTCGGATGCAACATCGGGATATGTTAACTAAAATAAATTATCAAACCAATAAAATTCAATTGAACCAACAAGTCTATTCGCTGACGAATTTTCAAGCACCTACAGTTTCAACAACCAATCCTAGCCAATTAACATCAGAAGAAAGCCGGTTATTGGAGCGTTTGATGGCATCCTTTCAGTCGTCTGAAAAACTACGTCGTCACACCGACTTTTTATTAGAAAAAGGCAGCATGTATTTATGTTATAACGGTAATTTATTGTTACATGGCTGTATACCGCTTCATGAAAATGGTGATTTTAAATCGCTGCGTATTGAGAACCAACAATATTCAGGCAAAGAATTACTTGATTTTTTTGAAGAACAAGTACGAAAAAGTTATCGTTCACCTGAAATTTCAGATGATTTAGCGACTGATCTATTATGGTATTTGTGGACAGGCGAATGTTCATCATTATTTGGAAAAAATGCGATGACAACCTTTGAACGTTATTATATTGATGATAAGGCCACGCATAAAGAAGAAAAAAACGCCTACTATCATTTGCGAAATGAAGAAGCGATTTGTCAAGAAATTTTACAAACCTTTGATTTGCCAATTACTGGACATATCATTAACGGACACACGCCTGTCAAAGCCAAAAAAGGTGAAAGTCCAATTAAAGCTAATGGACGTTTGTTAGTAATTGATGGTGGTTTTGCGAAGAGTTATCAAAAGCAAACCGGTTTAGCAGGTTATACGTTGTTGTCTAATAGTTACGGACTACAACTTGTGGCACATCAACCCTTTGCCTCAGTAGAAGAAGCAGTGATGACGGGGACAGATATCCTTTCTAAGAAACGTTTAATTGAACGTGTTGAAAATCGGACAACAGTTGAAAGTACTAATATCGGTCGAGAATTATTGGAAGAAATGCAGGCGTTAGAAGTTTTGTATAAAAATTATGAGAAGTGTTGATGATAGAAAAAGTCGTAAGTGAGGAAATTCTCGCTTACGACTTTTTTTATTTTTTATTTACAGTAATCGTTGGGCGTAATTGCTCCATTTGTTCTTTCGTAACTGCAGGGAACCAATTCATGGCATTGCAGGTAGAAAAGAGTAAGGCACTTTTTAGGGTATCTTCAGGTGCTTGTTGTTGTGCTATTCCTTTGACTAAACGTCCCAGAAAAAAATCACCACAAGCAATGGGATTCTTGGCTTCAACAGGTTGTGCAGCGCCTGTATACAAAGTGCCATCGATACGACCGACAATCCCTTTTTTTCCAAGTGTAATAATAAAATTTGGAATTTCAGATTTAATGTCATTGGTTAATAATGAAAGATAATCATCGATTGTTTGTAGATTTTTTTCCGGAAACAAGTCTTGAATCTCTTCGTCGTTGATTTTAATTAAGTAAGGTGAGGTTGTGTTATAGGTTGATACAAGTGCTTCACCACTAGTATCAACACATAATTTAATTTCAATGTGCCGCTGTTTTAGTGCTTGTTCAATTTGTGAAATATAGTTGGTAGGCATACCTTTCATTAAGGAACCGGAGAAAACAAGTAAATCATTTTCTTTGACTGTAGCAAGTAAATTGTTGGTGAACAGTTCAAGTGTGTCTGTGTCTAAATCAAAACCTCCCTCATAGACCGGAATAATTTCTTTCTTCGTTGTATCGACTAAAATATTGCATAAACGAGTGTTTTTACGAACCGTTGTCGCTTGAACTTGATATCCCTGCTCATTTGCTAATTGAATTAAATGCTCACCATAAATACCCCCAACCATCGTATGAATCATTAGTTTAGGAGTTTCTTCATAGGAGAGTGCATAAGCAACATTAAAGCTTTTTCCACCTGGAAATTCTTTGACTTCAATTGGACGATTTGGGGTAGCGGTTTCAATCTTCTCTAATAATATCGTGCGATCAATCGCAGGATTGGGGCAAATTAAATGAATCATAAATAAACACTCCTTCAGTTTGATGGACTTATTATACAATAAAAAGGCACTTATTTGGCATTTATTTTGCATAAAATGCAATAATTTTGCAAAATGCCAAATAAAAAGGTTGCAAGTTGCAAAAAATATGATAATATGATGGTAACGATTACAAAGGTGGTGCAAAAATGGCTGAAAATAGAAAAGAACAAATATTAACTATTTTAAAAGAAAAAAAATCGGTTCGTATTCTGGATTTAAGTAAAAAGTTACGTGTTTCCAGAGAAACAGTGCGTAAGGACATTACGGAAATGGAAGAAGAAGGCCTTTTAAAGAAAACATATGGTGGAGCAGTTTTAGATGAAGCCAATACAGAGACAGATTATGAACGTCGACGAGTAGAAAATGAAGAACAAAAAAGCTTAATTGCGGATAGAGCGTACCACTTTATTGAACCAGGAGATACGATTTATCTGGATTATGGGACAAGCTCCTATGCATTAGCCAAAAAATTAATTGATTTCGAAGATTTAACAGTTGTGACAAACAGTATTCCAATTGTTAATCTATTAATCCACTCTCCAGGTATCCAATTAATTATTCTAGGTGGGAATGTTCGAAAAAATGAAGACTCATTATTCGGTACATTTGGCTTAAACAATGCGAAGGAAATTTTTGTAGATTTAGGATTCTTTGGTTGTGCAGGGATTGATATTAAATCTGGCGTAACAAACTATCATATGGGAGAGATTGAAATATCCAAAGTGATGCTTCATCACAGTAAAACAGTTATTTTATTGGCAGATGAAACAAAATTTGGTAAGTCAGCTCTTTACAAAACTTCAAATCTAGATGAATTAGATATTGTCATTACAACAGATGTGAAGGATTTAGAAGTTGAAGAGGAATTTCTAAAATATAATATCGAAATTATTAAAACGGAAGGGAAAGAGTTGAATGGTTAAAAAGGAATTTTTATTTGAAACATCTTTTACAACTAAAGAAGAATTATTTAAAGCGGCAACTGAATTTTTAGTTCAAAAAGGCTATGTAACAAACGAATTTGAAGAAGCGTTAAATACACGCGAGAATGAATTTCCAACTGGTTTACCAACTGTTCCACCTGTAGCGATTCCGCATACAGATGGAACCTTTGTAAAAAACGATACGATTTTATGTATCGTAAATAAAAATGAAGTGGCTTTTAATGAAATGGGAGGGGATGAAGAAGATATTGTCTTACCTAAAGTATTCTTTATGTTAGTGCTTGGGGAAGGTGCCACACATTTGGCTCAATTACAAAACTTGATTGAAAAAATTCAAGCAGGCGAATTAGTCGAAAAATCATTAGCAGCAAAAAGTTTGGAAGAATTTGAGAACGTTGTCAATACGCATTTATAACAAAATTATTTTTTAGGAGGAAATAGAGATGAAAAAAAGAATTATCGTAGCGTGTGGTGGAGCGATTGCCACATCAACTGTTGCAGCAAACCGCATTCGTGAGTTATTACAAGCTAATGGCATTGATGGAGAGGTTAAACAAACACGTATTACAGAATTAGATTCAGAAAAAGATGGCGCAGATTTGATTGTGACCACAGCAAAAGTAAAAAAAGATTTTGGTGTACCAACCATTCATGGAGTAGCATTTATTTCAGGTATTGGGATTGATAAACTAGAGCAACAAATTTTAGATGCATTGAAATAAGAAGGAGGTATTTTTGTGGGAGTCATACAATATATCGTTGATTTAGGACCAACAGTAATGTTGCCTTTAATCATTTTCATTATCGGACTTTTATTAAAACAAGGCGTAGGAAAATCACTTCGTTCAGGTTTGACTGTCGGTATTGGTTTTGTGGGGATTAACTTAGTCATCAGTTTAATGACCGAAAACTTAGGAGATGCAGCGAAATCAATGGCAGACAATTACAACTTAGGGTTGAATGTGATTGACCTTGGTTGGCCGGGAACTGCACCGATGGCATGGGCATCAAGTATGGGATTGATTGCAATTCCAATTGCTATCGGGGTAAATATTTTGATGTTAGTAACAAAAATGACAAAAGTTGTAAACGTTGATATTTGGAATATTTGGCATATTGCTTTTACTGGAGCAATGGTTCAAGTTGCTACAGGAAGTTATGTGTGGGCAATTGTTGGCGTAGTAGTCCATGCTGCAATCATCTATAAATTGGGAGATATTTTTACACCAGTTACGGATGAATACTTTGGTTTAGAAGGAATTGCTATGCCTCATGGAACCTCTGCATATATGGGAGTTATTGCAAAACCAGTAGATGATTTAATTGAACGTATTCCGGGCTTAAACAAGATTACCTTAACACCAGATAAAATTGAAGAACGTTTGGGTGTGTTTGGCCAACCAACCATCGTCGGTGCTATTTTAGGATTTGCGATTGGATTATTAGCTAAATATCCAATTGGACAAGCAGCAACACTCGCTGTTCAAATGGCTGGGGTAATGGTTCTAATGCCAATGGTAGTAAAACTAATTATGGAAGGGTTAATTCCTATTTCAGAAGCTGCGCGCGCCATGTTGGATAAACGTTTTTCAGGAAGTGATTTCCGAATTGGTTTGGATTGTGCATTGATGTTGGGAGATCCAGCCGTTGTAGCATCTTCTATGTTATTCGTTCCATTGACTATTTTAATTGCTGTTTTACTTCCAGGAAACAACATTTTACCGTTTGGAGATTTAGCAACAATTGGTTTCTTTGTCGCAATTGCAGTTGGGGTTCATAAAGGAAATATTTTCCGTACATTGTTCTCTGGAACAGCTATTATGACCATGACGTTGTGGATTGCCAATCAAATGGCTTCTGTACAGCAAGCATTGGGACAACAAGTAGGTTTAACAAAAGCGGGTGAGCAAATTTCTTCAATGGACCAAGCTGGTTCACCAATTACGTATTTGTTAACGAAAGGTATCACGTTAGAGATAGGTGTAGGTTTCTTTGTTATCGTAGTCCTTTATGGCTTCTGTGTTGCTTACACGTATACAAAATATAAACAAGGCAAATTATATGTAGAAACAGAAGAAGTTTAGGAAGGTGAATTCGAAGTGAAAGCATTAGCCGTAACAGGTGTTGAAACATTTGAATTACAAGAACTAGCTGTTCCAACTCCTAAAAAAGGGGAAGTATTGATAAAAGTTGCCTATGTGGGTGTTTGTGGATCAGATTTGCCCCGTTATTTTGATGGTGGTGTGCACCAATTTCCACAAGTATTGGGACATGAATTTTCAGGAAGCATTGTTGAAGTAGGCGAAGATGTAGAATTACAAAAAGGTACACGGGTAGCAGTGGCACCATTGGTTCCATGTAATGAATGCGAGCAGTGCCGTAGTGGGCGTCCGCAATTATGTCCGAACTATAGCTTTATTGGTTCAAGACAGCAAGGTGCGATGGCAGAATATGTAATTGCACCTGTAGAAAATTGTTTACTAGTTCCGGAAACATTATCTTTAAAAATGGCTGCAACAATTGAACCATTGACCGTTGCGATACATGGCATTGAGCGTATTCGTACGCAATCAGGTGATAAAACACTCGTGTTAGGTGCTGGAACAATTGGCTTAATGACTGTGCTAGCCTTACGTGCTAGAGGTGTGGGTGAAATCACAGTGGTTGATTTGAATGAGCAAAAATTAGCTTTAGCGAAACAGATAGGTGCAGATGTTGTTGTCAATCCATTGACCACGGACTTAGACACACATTTTAAAGAAAATGGTTTTGCATCGATTGTTTTTGAAACAGCTGGGAACCATCTGACGCAAGTCCAAGCGATTAAATATGCTGATCGTCAGGCGAAAGTCGTCTTTGTGGGGACATGTACTCGCCCAGTAAACTTTGAAGCAGAAGAATTTGAATTAATTTTACGACGGGAATTAGAATTAACAGGTTCATGGATGTCTTATTCGGCACCATTTCCAGGTTTTGAATGGCATGCAGCCTTACGCTATCTGGCAACAGGCGAAATTGACACAACTCCGTTAATTACAGGTATTTATTCATTAGAAGATCAAGCATTACCTTTTGAAAAAATGCGTGAGAAAGACTCAAAAGAAGTAAAAGTATTATATGAAATTGGAGGCGAAATTGCGTGAGTAAACAAAAAAATGAACGATTAAAACGAACGCTGAATAATGATGGCGTGATTGCAGCATTAGCGATTGACCAACGCGGTGCGATGAAGAAAATGATTACGAAATATAAAGAAGAAGCCACTTCGGAAGATATTATAGAATTTAAAACGCTTGTCTCAAAAGAGTTAACACCCTATACATCTTCCATTTTACTAGACCCCGAATACGGATTACCTGCGACCAAACAGAACGATCCAGCAAGTGGCTTATTGTTAGCATACGAGAAAACAGGCTATGATGCAACAATTCCGGGCAGATTACCAGATATTTTATCCGATTGGTCTGTGCGACGCTTAAAAGAAGCAGGCGCAGATGCCTGCAAATTCTTGCTTTACTATGATATTGATGAAGATGCCGAGATTAATAATCAGAAACATGCTTTTATTGAACGTTTAGGTTCAGAGTGTGTAGCAGAAGACATGCCTTTCTTTTTAGAATTAGTTTCTTATGATGCTACAGGATTAGATGCAAACAGTCCTGAATATGCAAAAGTAAAACCCCATAAAGTGAATGATATGATGAAAGAATTTTCGGATGAAAAATACCATGTGGATGTCTTAAAAGTAGAAGTTCCTGTCAATATGAATTATGTCGAAGGATACGCTGAAGGGGAAGTTGTTTATTCAAAAGAAGAAGCAGCGAAGTATTATGCAGAACAAGCTGCAGCGACCCAATTACCATTTATTTTCTTAAGTGCGGGTGTGTCAGCTGCCTTATTCAGAGATACTTTGCGTTTTGCAAAAGACGCAGGTTCAACCTTTAATGGTGTATTATGTGGTCGTGCTACATGGGCAAATGGTGTCGCTGTCTTTATCCAAGACGGCAAAGAAGCTGCTATTGAATGGTTACGTACACAAGGAAAACAAAATGTCGATGAACTAAATGCGGTGTTAAAAGAGACAGCAACACCTGTTAATTTGAATGAGGAACAAGGATATCACTTTTCTTAATCTAAAAAACCAATCTCAAGAGAACTTTTGAGATTGGTTTTTTTAAACTTCTTTAGTGACATTTTGTCACTTTTGTATTATACTCCTATCTAAGTGACAAAATGTCACTGTAGATTAAAGGAGGATATTTGTCATGTTTTTAGCACTGAAAGAAATGCGTTATGCTAAGCTGCGTTATGGACTGATTATCGGTATGATGTTGTTGATAGCGTATGTAGTTTTTATGCTATCTGGTTTGGCAACGGGTTTAGCAGAAGAATTCAAAAAAGGGATTGACGATTGGCAAGCACAAAATATTGTGTTGTCAGCAGAGGCTAATGATACATTAGCGGCATCACAATTGACTATAGATGAAATGAATCAAGTCATCAGTAAAGAAAAAGCTCCGATTGGACTTTATAGTGGTGCAATCAAAGAGTTACAACAAAATATTACTGTTTTTGGTACCAATTCAGACGCTTTTCTATTACCTAAACTAACTGAAGGCAAGCTTTTCCAAAAAACAAATGAAATCATTATTTCTGAGAACTTAGCAAAAGATACGTATAAGATTGGTGATAAATTAACGATTGGAAACTATCCAGAAGAGCTAACAGTTGTTGGGATTTTTCCTGAAACCTATTACACTGTCACACCGGTTATCTATACAGATTTAGCTACATGGACCAAAATAAAATTTGGCGAGCAAAATTTCGCTTCACAACCAATCAATGCAATTGTAACCAAAGAAGAAGCACAGCTTGAAAAAGCAGACAATACCATGTCGATACTAACAATAGATACCTTTATTGAAGCTATTCCCGGCTATTCTGCTCAAAATTTGACACTAAATGCGATGATCTATTTCTTGTTTGTCGTAGCCGCAGCGGTTGTCGGAATTTTTATGTACGTGATGACATTGCAAAAAACTGCGATTTTTGGTGTGATGAAAGCACAGGGAATTCGTAATAGTTTTATCGCAAAATCCTTAATTGCCCAGGCATTTATCGTTGGTGTAGTTGGTGTTGGCTTAGCCATCTGCTTAGCGATGTTGACTAGTTTCGTTTTGCCAGAAGCAATGCCATTTGCGATTGCTTGGTCACAATGGGGAATGTACAGTGTTATTTTAATTTTCGTCGCAATCATTGGAGGCCTATTTTCTATTCAAACAGTTGCCAAAGTCGATCCAATTACAGCCATTGGAGGTTAGTAAAATGAAAGATATCTTAGTAATGAATAATATTGTAAAAAAATTCGGGACTGGTCATACGGAAGTGACTGCGTTAAAAGGAATCAATTTTACGGTGAAGCAAGGTGAATTTGTCAGTATTATTGGTCCTTCTGGTTCTGGGAAAAGTACATTTCTGACAATTTGTGGCGGTTTACAGACCCCTACTTCCGGAGACATCGTTATCAATGAAACGTCTTTTTCGACAGTAGGAGAAAAAAAGCGGGCAGATTTACGTTTTAAAGAAATTGGTTTTATTTTGCAGAGTTCAAACCTCGTACCATTTTTAAAGGTCAAAGAACAATTTACACTTGTTAATAAAGTAGCCAAACATAAAGCAGATGACGTTCGTTTGAATGAATTGTTACAATCACTGGATATTTACGATTTGAAAGAGAGTTACCCACGTGATCTATCGGGTGGTGAACGCCAACGTGTGGCAATCGCACGGGCGTTGTATAATGAGCCGAGCTTGATTTTAGCAGATGAGCCCACCGCAAGTTTAGATACAGAACATGCATATGATGTGGTGAACTTACTCATTCAAGAAGCCCATGAAAAGCAAAAAGCGACGGTGATGGTCACACATGATGAACGAATGATTCAAAACAGTGATCGCATTTATCGAATGGCTGATGGCTTATTGATTGAACAATCATGATTTTTTGAAGCAGTGACAAAGAAAATGGTTCAGAGTATAATAAAGGAAGAACTTGTTGAAGGGACGAATGCAGATGCCTAAAGAAACCTTCCTTAATTTGCCGGAAGAAAAAAAAGTTCATATTGATCATATCTTACTGGAAAAATTTTACAATCGACATATTAGTCAAGTGAAAGTTTCAGAAATCGTAGAAGCCATGCAAATGTCACGAGGTGCTTTTTATAAATATTTTCAAGATTTAGAGGATGCGTACACGTATTTAGTTGGAAAATATTCAACGGTTGTTCATGGGAATATTTTAACGTCAATTAATGAACACAAGAATGACTTTTTTCTAGGAATCGAACAATTCTTAATTACTTGTAGCCAAGCCCAACCGACGAGTGAATATTGGCAAATTTTGCAATTACTAACGCGTAACAACGTACTGCAAGCATCTAAAAGAGTGCCTATTTCGCCAGATTCACCAATGATTGTGCAATGGTTAGAGTTATTGCGACTGAATCATTTTGAAATTGATACAACAGAGGAAGCTGTGAGTTTTCTTTATTTTATTATGTCATTGGTAATGTCTACGTTAACGGATTTTATCGTTAATCAATGGACAACAGAAGAATTAGTCACTGATTTTCGCTTTCGGCAACGTTGGTTAACACATGGAATCGTTGGAAAATAAAAGCGTGCGTTTCGAGCATTTTGCTACGAACGCACGTTTTTTTAATTTGTGGTTGCTTGTTGCAATTTATTTAATATTAGACGAGCGATAGGACCAACAACTAAAAGCTGTAATGGGAAGGCAACGATGATGTTCAATTGAATCGCACGGAAATAGTTAGACCAGAAATTGACGTCGAATCCATTTGACATTAACACACCAAATAGTGACATACAAAGAACCATACCAATCACCATACATCCTGTGATAGTGAGGATTACTTGCAATTTACTCGATTTATTGATAGGTAAGTGATGGACAATTTTTTTAGCGACTGCTCCCACTAAAAAAACATCTAACATGAAAGCCACGATAAACCCTGGCAGGAATCCTTTTATTAACGCTCCAAAACTGAATTGTTGGTGTAACACAAGATTATAGGCAGACATACCGAAGACCATCAACATACACATGATAGTTGTAAAAAACATCTCTTCTTTTTTATTATTAGGCATTTTATTTCCTCCTTTGATAATCAAAACCATAGCACAAATAATTATTTTTCATAAGTTAGAATTTACTAAGAAAAATAATTCCCGCTTTTTTCTTTTTATGAAAATATTCGCTTTTTTCTATGTATAAACAAAAATAAAAGAATATTGTTCGTCTTTTGTTTGAAATGACTCTTTTTATAATGTAAACATTCGATATTAATTGAAATTTTCGTTAAAAATTGGTACAATCGTTTAGGAATACATTAATTAAAAGAAAGAGGTATTCATATGTCATCAGTAGTAGTTGTAGGAACGCAGTGGGGCGATGAAGGTAAAGGAAAAATTACCGATTTTCTAAGTGAAAACGCCGAAGTTATTGCTCGTTATCAAGGTGGGGACAATGCCGGACATACCATTAAATTTGATGGTGTCACTTACAAATTGCACTTAATTCCATCTGGGATTTTTTACAAAGAAAAAATTAGTGTCATCGGAAACGGTGTAGTTGTTAACCCGAAATCACTTGTAAAAGAACTGGCTTATTTGAAAGAAAAAGGCGTCGGTACTGACAACTTACGAATTTCAGATCGTGCACATGTTATTTTACCGTACCATATCAAATTGGATCAATTGCAAGAAGATGCAAAAGGTGACAACAAAATTGGTACAACAATTAAAGGAATTGGTCCTGCATATATGGATAAAGCCGCTCGTGTGGGTATCCGTGTGGCAGACTTATTAGACAAAGAGATTTTTGAAGAACGTCTACGTAGTAACTTAGAAGATAAAAACCGTCAATTTGTAAAAATGTTTGATTCAGAAGCGATGAACTTTGATGATATTTTTGAAGAATACTATGAATACGGACAACAAATTAAACAATATGTAACAGACACTTCTGTTATTTTAAATGATGCTTTAGACGAAGGTAAACGTGTATTATTTGAAGGCGCACAAGGTGTGATGCTGGATATTGATCAAGGAACCTATCCATTTGTTACTTCTTCAAATCCAGTTGCCGGTGGTGTGACAATCGGTAGTGGTGTGGGTCCTTCTAAAATTGATAAAGTTGTGGGTGTATGTAAAGCTTATACGTCTCGTGTAGGTGACGGTCCATTCCCAACAGAATTGTTTGATGAAGTCGGCGATACAATTCGTAAAGTTGGTCGTGAATACGGCACAACAACTGGTCGTCCACGTCGTGTTGGTTGGTTTGACTCAGTCGTGATGCGTCATTCTCGTCGTGTTTCAGGAATCACTAACTTATCGCTTAATTCAATTGATGTATTGAGTGGATTAGAAACCGTGAAAATCTGTACAGCTTACGAATTAGATGGCGAATTGATTTACCATTACCCAGCAAGCTTAAAAGAATTAAATCGTTGCAAACCTGTTTATGAAGAATTACCAGGTTGGTCAGAAGATATTACTGGTTGTAAATCATTAGCTGATTTACCAGAAAATGCTCGTAACTATGTACGTCGTATCTCTGAATTAGTCGGAGTTCGTATCTCTACTTTCTCAGTTGGACCAGACCGTAACCAAACAAACATTTTAGAAAGTGTTTGGTCACAAATTTAAATAAATGTGAGACACTAGAGCATGTTGCTCTAGTGTCTTTTTGTTTTTTGACACGCTTAGAGTTCCACATTGCCTTTTCTGAATATATTCGTTATAATCAAACCGTTAAATAATATAACAGATATTTAAACTGTTATAATAGTGGAGGGGACTATGAAAAAATTTGTCATTGCAACAACACTATTAGCAACAGGTTTATTACTATCTTCATGCGGAACAGAGAAAAAAGATAATACAGATGAAAGTTGGAAAAAGGTTGAAGAATCAGGTAAATTAACTGTATCAACTTCAGGGACATTATTTCCATCTTCTTACTACAACGATAACAACGAATTAGTCGGTTACGACGTAGACGTTGCCAAAGAAGTTGCCAAACGTTTAGACGTGGATATTGAATTCAAAGAGTACAATGTCGATGGACAAATTGCAGCGTTGCAACGTGGTGAAGCCGATTTTGCAGCCAATGATTTTGGTTTGTCAGGTGATCGAAAAGATAAATTTAGTTTGAGTACACCAATTAAGTATTCATTTACGAGTATGATTGTGCGTGAAAGTGATGATTCGGGCATCCATTCATTAGAAGATTTAGATGGCAAAAAAGCAGCTGGTGAACCAAATACAAGTTACATGAAATTAGCAGAGAGCTATGGTGCGCAACCTGTCGTATACGACAATGCAACGAATGATCAGTATTTGACTGACGTAGCTAATGGGCGTACAGATGTGATTATCAATGATTATTATTTACAAAAAATGTCTGTCGGTGCCTTGCCAGATATTCCTGTTAAAATTTTAGAAGATGTGTATTTTGATTTAGCTCAAACGGGTTTCTTGTTTGCTGAAGAAAATAATGCTTTGCGTGAAAAAGTTGATGCAACATTGAAAGAAATGAAAGATGACGGCACACTTGCGGAAATTTCAGAAGGTTACTTCCAAACAGATGTTTCTGAAAAGCCAAAAGAAGATGTTTTTGAAAGTAAAAAGGCAGAGTAATGTATATTCCGACATTTGATTTTCGTTTGATGTGGGAGTCACTTCCGTTTATTTTAGGAGGACTGTCCTATACGATTGGAATAGCAGTGGCATCATTTTTCTTCGGAAATATATTAGGCATTTTGTTGACGACACTAAGTTTTATCCCAAATCGCTTAGTCAATCGCGTGGTACGGACGATTATCTCTTTTCTACGTGGCGTACCTGCGCTAGTGATTTTATTTTTATTGTATTTTGGTTTTCCGTATCAATTGCCTGCATTGACGGCAACGATTATCTGTTTTAGTTTGACGAGTAGTGCATTTATTGGAGAAATTTATCGCGGGTCAATTGCTGGGGTTGACCGTGGACAATGGGACGCTGCTTATGCATTAGGTCTGTCTTTTCCCAAAGTCATGCGTTCGATTATTTTACCGCAAGCTTTTCGAATTTCAATTCCAGCATTAAGCAATGTGGCAATGGATTTAGTCAAAGGGACATCGCTTGCGGCAATGATTACCATTCCTGATATTTTTCAGAAGGCCAAAATTGTCGGTGGTCGAACTTTTGATTATATGTCGATGTATGTTTTAGTTGCGTTAATTTATTGGTGTATTTGTCTAGTGATTGAATACTTGCAAAAATATTTAGAACAACATTATCTCAAACGCTATGGAAAACTAAATTAGACGCCCCCTCCTTGGATAATGACCAAGGAGGGGTTTCTTTGTGAAAAAAGAGAGCGCTTGCGTTATTTTACCATCTCGCCTATGATTTAGACAGATGAGGAAAGGGAGGGTCCTATGAAAATTTTAATTATTGGTGCTTCTTTTGCAGGGGTGTATTGTAGCTTGCAAGCACGGAAATTATATCCAGAAGCCGAGATTACAATTATTGAAAAGAATGAATTAGCTGGTTTTTTACCGAATGGTTTATTGTTATATTTACAAGGAAATTATGAACGATTAGAAGACGCAACATTTATCTCAAGCAAACAATTACAAGAAAATAACATTCAATTACACTTGAATGAGACCTTTCAGACCGTCAATGCACAAAACAAACAACTGATTACCGATAAAGCGACGTATATTTACGATAAATTAGTCTTAGCGACCGGTTCCACGCAGCATTCCACGCGTATTGAATTAGTGGAAGAAGAAATTTTCCATTATAAAACCTATCAAGCAGCCAAGTTTTTACTCCCTAAAATTGAACAGGCACAAGATATTACTATCATTGGTGCAGGTCAAGCAGGATTGGAAGCGGCAAGTGTCTTTGTCGAATTAGGAAAACAGGTGCATGTCTTTGAAACATTAGATTATCCACTATTTAAATATTTTGACCAAGCATTTTTAGCTCCCTTTATTTCTGCTATTGAACAAATTCCGAATTTAACGATGCATTTTAACCAGCAAATCTCCAAAATTGTTAAAAATGAACAGTTTGAAGTCAATGCGCAGCAAACAGAGTGGAAAAGCGATTTGATTTTGACCACAGTCAATGTTCATCCAACGAACGTCGCTATTGAGGAAGTCCAGGTTCACAAGGATCAAACGATTCATACGGATGCATATTTAGAAACATCTCAAAAAGGTATTTTTGCGATTGGTGATTTAATCAAAGTTCCACTCAAAATAACGAATGAAAAAATGTATCTCCCACAAATTAGCAATGCCGTACGGACTGGAATTGTAGCGGCCTCGAATTTAGTAGAGCCAACGACGCCGTTTGAAGGTGGGTTGCGCATGATTGGTACGAAGCTTTTTGGGTGGTATCTAGCAAGTGTCGGTTTGTTAGAAGCCGAAGCTTTTATTTATCCGCACAATATTGCGACGAAAACTGTCAATATTCCGGTCTCTTTTGTCTCCAAACAGAGTATTCAATGCAAACTTATCTTTGAAGAACAAAGCCATCGTTTGCTAGGTGTCCAGCTATTAGCAAAAGAAAACTGCCTAGACTTGATTAATCGTTGTGGCTGGGCAATTGAAGAAGGGTTAACACTAGAGGAAGTGATGATGCGTGATTTCTTTTTTCATGCCCAATTTAGCAATCATTTAGCTTCGATTACCGAGCTTTTAGGAAGTGACGACCAATGAAGTTTGAAGATTTATTAGAGAAAAAAGAAATGAAAAAAATCCGCTTGTTAAAGCAATTGTTGCTTTCTGGTGGGACGGCAACCATTCAAGAGTTAGCTGAAAATTTAGCGATATCTAAAAAATCAGTTGAAAATTATTTAGAGGAATTAATCTATGACTTACAGGAATACCAAGGCAAATGTCAGCTAACATATGATAAAACAACCGTTTATTATGCCAAAACATCGGAATTTTCTATGTGGGAATTAGAAGTGAAGTGGTACAAACAAGCCCCTAAATTTCAAATTTTAATCCATCTATTGAAGAACAAGGAGTTGGCGGTCATCCGTTTAACACAAGAACTCGCCATTAGTGAATCCTCGTTATCTCGAAAGATTAAAGAATTGAATCAGTTGCTGAAAGAATTTCATTTGATGATTTGGCAAGGAAAATTAACAGGTGAAGAGAGTCAAATTCGTTATTTCTACTTTCAACTTTTATGGTATTTAGAACAGTATGACAAGAAAATTACCCAAAAAGAAACAGAATTATTGGAGCAATTTGCACGCGGTTTCGGCATTACGTTCACTAAGGAAGCACGCTACCGAACGGTTTTATGGTTACGTTTGACCAAATATCGCATAACAATCAATCCTGAATTTACTCAATTCCGTCAGCGTTTTGAACCGTACACTCGTGACCGTTTTTATTTGCAAATCAAACCGATTTTCCATCGTCTTTTTAGCTATAATGCGATTGAATTGAAGGAAGAAGAAGTAATGCTGCATTTTATTTTTCTGATTAGTATGTCGATTTTGACGGAAGCTGATTTTTATCAGTATTGGTTACAGCGTTCGCAATTTACACCTGCTAGTCGGGCAGATACGGTGATTTTGGAAAATATTTTACGCTTGTATCCACGTGCTAAAATTCGTCCTGACCGTGAGATAAATTGCTATTATCATCTTTCGCAAGTCCATTTGCGCTTGTACTTTTTCCAAGGCGATGTGGAAGTGTACGACCGTAAGAATATTTGGCGTTTAGAACAAACCTTATCGAGTCGCGACATTCGAGCATTTACAAATAAATTAATGACATTGGCATTAGATACATTAGCAATGACTCCTCAGCAAGAAAATAGTCTACTGGCGATGACTGAAGTGAAATATTTAAGTTTGCTGGCTATTTTGGATGTTGAGATGAATCGTGAAATTCGCGTAGGAATTGACTTAGAGATGGATCCACTCTTTAAGGAAGCTGCAACAATTATGTATATTTTGCATTTGAAAAACTTAAATGGTGTGGTCGTTGAAGCCTATCATGCTCACCAAACGTATGATTTAATCATCACGAACAAACCCCATGCTACAGGGAATTATTATCGTTTGTCTGAATTAGGTGCGAGCTATGACATACAAGAAATTAAAAAAATTATTCGCCAATTATAAGGTGAAAAGGCTTTATTTATTGAGTTTTGTCAAAAATTCCAAAAAACGAAAAAAAGCTGACAAAATAAATACGCCGAAAAATTGTAAGATATGAATGTAAAGAAAACGCTAACAAAAAGGAGAGACAATAAATATGACAAAAGAAAAAAAATACATCATGGCGATTGATCAAGGGACCACGAGTTCAAGAGCGATTTTATTTGATAAAAAAGGCAACAATGTTGGTTCTTCTCAAAAAGAATTTACGCAATATTTTCCACATTCAGGTTGGGTAGAACATAATGCCAATGAAATTTGGAATTCTGTTCAGTCAGTGATTGCAGGTGCTTTCATTGAATCGGGCATTCATCCAGAAACAGTCGCAGGTATTGGGATTACTAACCAACGTGAAACAACAGTTGTTTGGGAACGAGAAACAGGACGTCCAATCTATAATGCAATTGTTTGGCAATCTCGTCAATCAGCTGAAATTGCGGATCAATTAGTGACAGATGGTCATAAAGAAATGATCCATTCGAAAACCGGATTAGTAGTCGATGCCTATTTCTCTGCTACGAAAGTGCGTTGGATTTTAGACCATGTGGAAGGTGCCCAAGAACGTGCAGAAAAAGGCGAATTGGTCTTTGGAACGATTGATTCTTGGTTAGTTTGGAAATTGACAGACGGTGCGACCCACGTAACTGATTATTCAAATGCCAGTCGAACAATGTTGTATAACATCCATGATTTAGCTTGGGACAAAGATATTTTAGCCTTGTTAAATATTCCTGAAGCAATGTTGCCAGAAGTGAAAAGTAATTCAGAAATTTATGGTTATACCAAACCTTATCATTTCTATGGTAGCGAAGTACCTATTTCCGGAATGGCAGGCGACCAACAAGCGGCTTTATTTGGTCAAATGGCGTTTGAACCAGGGATGGTTAAAAATACCTACGGAACAGGTTCGTTTATTGTCATGAACACAGGCGAAAAACCACAATTGTCTAAAAATAATTTATTAACCACCATTGGTTATGGGATTAATGGCAAAATTTATTATGCATTGGAAGGAAGTATTTTCGTTGCAGGGTCAGCCATTCAATGGTTACGTGATGGCTTACGTATGATTGAAACATCGCCAGAATCAGAGGAAATTGCAGGTCGTGCAAGTGGCGACAATGAAGTTTATGTTGTACCGGCATTTACCGGCTTAGGCGCTCCTCATTGGGATTCAAATGCACGTGGGGCGGTCTTCGGTCTCACACGTGGCACAACTAGAGAAGATTTCGTCAAAGCAACCTTACAATCAATTGCTTACCAATCTCGTGATGTTCTAGATACTATGAAAAAAGATTCAGGAATTGATATTCCACTACTAAAAGTTGATGGTGGAGCAGCGAAAAATCGTTTGTTAATGCAATTCCAAGCAGATATTTTAAATACACCCGTTCAAATTGCAGCTAATTTAGAAACAACGGCACTAGGAGCAGCTTATCTAGCAGGTTTAGCTGTTGGTTTCTGGAAAGACTTGGATGAATTGAAAGCAATGTTAGAAGAAGGCGAAACATTGACACCGCAAATGTCGGAAGATGAACGTGAAAAACTTTATGAAAACTGGCAAGCGGCGGTGAAAGCAACTCAAGCATTCAAACCACGTATATAAAAGAAAGTAGGAAAGAATATGACCTTTTCATTTAAAACAAGACAAACAAATATTCAACAAGCAAAAGACCAAACGTTAGATCTTCTTGTGATAGGTGGAGGGATTACTGGTGCAGGAGTGGCTGTTCAAGCCGCTGCTGCCGGTATGAAAATAGCATTAGTCGAAATGCAGGATTTTGCGGAAGGAACGTCTTCACGTTCAACCAAGCTTGTTCATGGCGGTATTCGTTATCTAAAAACTTTTGATGTGGAAGTTGTCGCAGATACCGTGAAGGAACGAGCCAATGTGCAAAAAATTGCGCCACATATTCCCAAACCCGACCCTATGTTAATGCCGATTTACGATGAACCAGGTGCAACCTTTAACCTTTTCTCTGTAAAAGTAGCGATGGACTTGTACGATCAATTAGCAGGTGTCACAGGCACACGTTATGCTAATTACTTGTTGACCAAAGAAGAAGTCCTAGCAAGAGAACCACAATTGAGTGCTGATAACTTACAAGGAGGTGGCGTGTACTTAGATTTTCGGAATAACGATGCCCGCTTAGTGATTGAAAATATCAAACAAGCACAAGCTGACGGTGGGATGATGATTTCACGTGCAAAAGTGACCGACATTTTACATGATGAAACTGGTCGTGCAATTGGTGCCACTGTTGAAGACTTGGTAACTGGTGAAACATTTACCATTCATGCACATGTCATTATTAATACAACAGGTCCTTGGTCAGATAAAGTACGTAATCTTGATAGTAAAAATGACTTACCTGAACAGATGCGTCCGACAAAAGGTGTGCATTTAGTCGTTAATCGTAGCAAGTTGAGTGTCCCACAACCAACGTATTTTGATACGGGTAAAAATGATGGACGGATGGTCTTCGTTGTTCCTCGTGAAGAGAAGACTTATTTTGGTACAACAGATACTGATTATCATGGAGATTTGAATCATCCGCAAGTCGAGCAAAGCGACGTTGATTATTTATTAGACATTGTCAATCATCGTTTCCCAGAAGCTCACATTAAGTTAGAAGATATTGAATCAAGTTGGGCAGGGTTACGTCCGTTGATTTCAGGAAATGGCGGCTCGGACTATAATGGTGGCAACAATGGTACCATGACCGAAGAAAGTTTCCAAAGAGTCGTTCATGCAGTTGAACATTATTTGGATAATCCAAGTACACGCGATAAAGTCGAACAAGCTATTCAAGAAGTGGAATCGTCCATTGATAATAGTATAAATCCTTCACAAGTTTCCAGAGGGAGTAGTCTGGAAGTTTCACAAGATGGGTTGTTAACGCTAGCAGGTGGAAAAATTACCGATTATCGTTTAATGGCTGAGGGAGCATTGGCTAAAATTCAAGAAATTCTGGCAAAAGATTTTCAAAAAACGTATGTTTTAATCGATTCAACAGTATATCCTGTTTCAGGTGGAAAAATCAATCCGCAACGCGTGGATGAAGAATTAGCCGAGTTAGCAAAATTAGCGGAAGCAAAAGGTTTGAATGAAAAAGATGCGTTGTATCTTGCGCATTTGTATGGATCAAATTTACCAACTGTTTTAACGTACGAAGAGCCAATCGAAGGGTTATCTGCACGAGACAGCTATTCATTAAATTACGCGCTTCATGAAGAATCTGTTTTAACACCAACTGATTATTTCATGCGCCGAACGAATTTCATTTTGTTTATTCGTGATGAATTAGACGCGATAAAAATGCCAGTTATCAATAAAATGAAAGCCTTTTTTAACTGGACAGAAGAAGAAACAGCGAAGCATACAGCTGATTTAGAAGCAGTCGTTGCTGAATCTGACTTGAAAAAATTAAAGGAGCTAGGACAATGAGTGATATGACGCAGATTTTTAGTGAATTTTTAGGAACCGCAATGTTGATTTTGTTAGGTAGTGGCGTTTGTGCAGCAGTTAATTTAGAGAAAAGTAAAGCCCAAGCATCTGGTTGGATTGTGATTGCCATGGGATGGGCAACAGCGGTAACAATTGCTGTCTATGCTTCAAGTTTTATGGGACCAGCCCACTTAAACCCAGCAGTGACTATCGGAATGGCAATTGCAGGTTCGTTTAGCTGGAACCTAGTAGCGCCGTTTATTCTTGCACAAGTATTAGGGGCAATCGTCGGTGCAACACTTGTCTGGTTAGCATATTTACCACATTGGGAAGAAACCAAAGACCAAGGTGCAATTTTAGGAACATTTGCGACCGGGCCAGCAATTCGCAAGCCAGCAGTCAACGCAATTACTGAAATTATTGGGACATTTGTATTAGTTTTTGCACTATTAGCTTTTGGTCAAACAACTTTTGCTGACGGCACGAATCCAATGGTCGTAGGTATTTTGATTCTAGCAATTGGTTTGTCATTAGGTGGACCAACAGGCTATGCGATTAATCCAGCTCGTGATTTAGGGCCTCGTATTGCACACCAATTATTACCAATCAAAAACAAAGGGACATCTGATTGGGCATACAGTTGGGTACCGATTGTTGGACCGATCGTTGGTGGTGTGTTAGCGGCGTTATTATTCAATGTATTACCAATTTAAATTCCTAAAAGATTGACTATTAGATGGTCAATCTTTTTTTGTTTCTGTTGAGTAAGTGGTTGAGTCAACGTTTCTATCTGTTATTTGCTATAATGATAAAAAAGTAGTAGGGGGCAAAAAAATGTTTCAACTAATTACAGATGCTTGTTGTGATTTACCAGCAACTGTCTTAGATCAAGAAAAAGTTGCGTATATTCCAATGATGTTGGATTTAGATGGCAAAGAGTATGTAGATGATCTTGGTCAAACGTTTGATTATTCTTGGTTTTTAGAACAACTGAAGCAAAACAAACAACCAACAACCTCACAAATTAACGTGGGACGTTTTATGGAACATTTTCGTCCATATGCGGAAAAAGGCATTCCTTTATTATATATTGGTTTCTCTTCAGGGTTAAGTGGTTCTTACAATAGTTCCTTGCAAGCAGTTGATTTATTAAAAGAAGAATATCCAGAAGCAATGATTCATTGTGTTGATACAAAAGCGGCAAGTTTAGGTGTTGGTATGCTCGTGATGCACGCTGCAGCAATGCAACAAGCGGGCAAATCGTTGGACGAAATTGTCGCTTGGTTAGAAACGTATCAAAGCCATTTACGCTCATGGGTAACAGTAGATGACTTGAAGCATTTAGAACGGGGTGGACGGATTTCAAAAGCGGCGGCTGTGATGGGTGGCTTGTTAAACGTGAAACCGATTATTCATGTCGATGCAGAAGGACGCTTGCAAAATGTCGATAAAGTCCGTGGCCGTAACAAAGCCATTCAAAAAATTATTCAAGAAACACAAAATGATATCGACCTATCTATTTTGAATCATTTATATATCGCACATACAGGTGATGATGCGACGGTTGCTAAAGTTGCGACACAATTACAAGAGTTGTATCCTGACACACCAATCACACAATTTCCTTTAGGACCAACCATTGCAAGTCATACAGGTTATGGTTGTATCGCGTTGTTTTCGATGGGGACGAAAGAAAGATAGAAGAAGCTTTGCATTCAAGCAAAGCTTCTTTTTTAATATTTGTTAATAAATCCAGAGAAGATAGACAGAAGACACGAACCTTGCTACACTGGAAAAAAACAAAATATATTGGAGATGTCAAAATGTTTATTGTCGATTTTATTCTTCACGTAGATGAACACTTGCTCTTTTTTGTTGAGCAGTATGGGGCGGGAATTTATCCGTTGCTTTTTTTGATTTTGTTCATTGAAACGGGATTAGTTATTTTTCCATTTTTACCGGGAGATTCATTATTATTTGCTGGCGGGGCATTGTCAGCGATTAGTAGTAGTTTGAGTCTGCCATTGATTCTATTGACATGTATGGTTGCTTCGATTCTAGGAAATACGGTGAATTATTTCTTAGGACGTAAAATTGGGACGCATGCCTTGTATGATGGTCCGTTATCGAAGTGGATTAAAGCGGAAGAAGTACAGAAGGCCGAAAATTTCTTTAATGAGAAAGGGAAGTATACGATTTTTATCGGGCGTTTCTTACCGTTTATTCGGACGTTTGTCCCATTTATTGCGGGTTCTACCAAGATGCATCGTAAAACGTTTATGTTTCTAAATGTGATCAGTGGGATTAGTTGGGTGTTAGTAGCGACATTGGCAGGTTATTTCTTAGGAAACATTCCTTTTATCAATGCGCATTTCTCAATGATTATGCTGGCAATTATTATGGTGTCCTTGTTGCCGATGTTACTTTCTGTGGTTAAAGGTTGGCAACAATCGAAAAAAGTTTCTGAATGATGTGTATATTTATACAAAAACAAAAATGAATATTTATTCAAAAAAACTCGAAGTCCTCAGATAAATAGAGAACTTCGAGTTTTTATGTTATTCGTATAATGCAGCGACACGTTTTTGTAAATCAGCATTTTCTAAGAATTCATCGTAGGTTGTTTCCGCACGATCAACAACACCATTCGCTGAAACCACGATAATACGATTTGCTAATGTTTGAATGAATTGGTGGTCATGTGATGCAAATAGTAATGCGCCAGTAAATGACATTAAGCCTTCATTCAATGCAGAAATTGATTCCAAGTCTAAATGATTCGTTGGATCATCTAGCACTAAAACATTGGCTTTTGAAAGCATGTTTTTTGAAAGCATACAACGAACTTTTTCGCCTCCCGAAAGGACGTTGACTTTTTTCAAGACTTCGTCACCAGAGAATAACATTCGACCTAAGAAGCTACGTAAGAAAGTATTGTCATCTTCTTCTTTGCTTGCGTATTGACGTAACCAGTCTAAAATCGTTAAGTCATTATTGAATTCTGCACTTGGATCTTTTGGCAAGTACGATTGACTTGTTGTGACACCCCAACGAACGGTTCCTGTATCTGGGGTGATTTCGCCCATGATAACTTTGAATAAAGTAGTTGTTGTAATGTCATTATTTGCGATAAAGGCCACTTTATCTTCTTTATTTAAGGTAAATGAAATATTATCTAAAACTTTCTTACCATCAATTGTGACGCTTACGTTTTCAACTTGTAGCAAGTCGTTTCCGATTTCGCGTTCTGGCTTGAAACCAACGAATGGGTAGCGGCGTGAAGATGGTTGAATGTCATCTAGAGTAATTTTATCTAACATTTTTTTACGAGAAGTTGCTTGTTTTGATTTTGAGGCATTTGCAGAGAAACGCGCGATAAAGTCTTGCAACTCTTTGATTTGTTCTTCTTTTTTAGCATTTGATTGTGCTTGTAATTTTGCCGCTAATTGGCTTGATTCCAACCAGAAATCGTAGTTACCGACATATAATTTAATTTTACCGAAATCTAAATCGGCCATGTGCGTACATACTTTATTTAAGAAGTGACGGTCATGGGAAACGACGATAACAGTATTTTCAAAGTTGATTAGAAATTCTTCTAACCAAGCAATCGATTGAATATCTAATCCGTTAGTCGGCTCATCTAATAGTAAAACATCAGGCTGACCAAATAAAGCTTGCGCTAACAAGACTTTGACTTTTTGTCCAGCAGTCAATTCGCTCATTTGTACTTGGTGTAATTCTTCTGGAATGTTCAATCCTTGTAATAAAACAGCGGCCTCTGGTTCAGCTTCCCAACCATTTAATTCGGCAAATTCGCCTTCTAATTCGGCTGCTCGAATGCCGTCTTCATCACTAAAATCTTCTTTCATATAAATGGCATCTTTTTCTTTCATAACATCATAAAGACGTTTGTGTCCCATGATAACTGTCTCAAGTACAGTATATTCTTCAAAATCAAAATGATTTTGCTTCAAGACTGCCATACGTTCATCAGGTCCTAATGCTACATTACCTGTTGAAGGTTGGATTTCTCCGGATAATATTTTTAAAAAAGTTGATTTACCAGCACCATTCGCACCGATCAAACCATAGCAATTTCCGGGTGTAAACTTAATATTCACATCATCAAAAAGTTTGCGATCTGAAAAATGCAAACTAACATCACTTACTGTAATCAATTTTTTTCCTCACTTTTACATGTATTCTAGACCAAGGTCTCCTAGCATTATATCGGTGATAGTCAAAAGTTTCAAGGTATTGCGCTGAATTTCACTTTTTCCTGCTCCATTCCTTGATATTTCTTTCGGTACGCCTTAAAATGTAGGCAGATACATAAATAATGGAGGAAAAAGAATGCTAGATTGGTTAGTTGGTTTGCAGCCGTGGCAGCAAGCATTAGTTGGCACAGGATTTACGTATTTTATGACTGCTTTAGGTGCAGCTTTGGTGTTTTTCTTTAAAAGCATTAATCGCAATGTATTAAGCACGATGCTCGGTTTTGCTTCTGGCGTCATGATTGCCGCGAGTTTTTGGTCGTTGCTAGATCCTGCGATTGAACGAGCGACTGAAAATGGTGATATTCCCTGGTTGGTCGTGAGTATTGGCTTTGCCTTAGGTGGATTATTTTTATATGCTGCAGATAAAATTTTACCACATATGCATTTTGGTCAAAAAAATGAAGTCGAAGGGATTCCGAGCCATTTTAAGCGGACAATTTTATTGGTCTTTTCGATTACGTTACACAATATTCCTGAGGGATTAGCGGTGGGTGTTGCTTTTGGGGCAGCCGCTAATGCAGAGGATCCACGAGCAGCTGTTTTAGCAGCGTTGTCGGTAGCTATCGGAATTGGGATTCAAAACTTTCCTGAAGGAGCTGCCGTATCGATTCCTTTACAACAAGAAGGGCTTAGTCGTCCAAAAGCGTTCTTCCATGGACAAGCTTCAGGGATTGTTGAGCCAATCGCCGGTGTTTTAGGAGCTTTGCTAGTGTCTAAGATGGAAGTGATTTTACCTTATGCCTTAGCTTTTGCAGCAGGTGCAATGATTTATGTTGTGGTTGAAGAATTGATTCCAGAAGCACACTTGTCATCACCAACGCGTCGCCATTTCGGTGTCTTTGGTACGATGTTGGGCTTTGTGATTATGATGATTTTAGATGTGGCGTTGGGGTAGAAAAAAATAAGCAATAAAAAAGTAGTTCAGACGAGCTACTTTTTTATTTCTTATTTATCTCATTATAACCAGTAGTAATCATTTGAAAGATGCTATAAATACACGAGACATAGCTACTTACTAACTTATATTGTCTAAATTAATTTGTGTTATTTTTAATATTACTTGAATATTTCTAACCTAAAGTCTGTATTAACAGAAAAATAAGAAAAACAACGAACCAAACATAAGTCTAGCTCGTTGTTTTGCGTGTTTCACGTGAAACTTTTGTTAAACTTCTTCATTTTCTAATTGCTTTTCCAAGGCTTGCATCATTTTTTTATTTGGAAGTAGTTGATTGACACCAATGGCTACCACCATACCGATGAAACTATCGACAACTCTTGCAAAGGCGTACTGATAAGATTCGGTTTCAGGTACCATGAATAAGATAGTCAGTAGAGTGGCACAAGCACCAACTGTTCCTTCTTGATAGCCAAAATGGGATAACAAAGAAATCATTCCAATAATTAACAGAGGCATCACAAGTAACTGCACGGATTTTCCGTCGCCAACTAAATGAAAAAGAAAGATGGCAATGATGGAAAAAAGCGCACCGAATGTGTTACCAACTACTCGATGCTTACCAAATTTCAATGTATTGACCATGTCTTCTCGTAATGTAAAAATAGCAGTCAATGCCATGACAACATAGGTATCCCGTTGTAGTAGTATGCTAATTAGAATACAAATAAAGACGCTTAACCCAGTTTTGATTGTTCTTAAACCAATTCTCAATAGGGGGGCCTCGTTTCTAATTGATAAGCTAAGTATAACGAAAAAAAGTTGAATCGCAAAGATTCAACTTTTCTAATAATTTCGACGACGGTTGGTTGAACGCTCACTTAACCAGCGAACGACTAAAATCGCAATAATTAATGGGATACCAAAGCGAAAAGCGACATAAAATAATCCACCTAATAAAGCCAAGACGATTTTAATTACTAGACCAGCAATAATTAACCCAACAACAAGTTTTACAATATTCACAAGTGTATTGTCATTCATTTTGCGAACCTCCTAAGTTCTTCTTGTTTTTACTATAGCAAAGGAAACAAGAGGAGACATCCGTCTTAAGTTGGAACTTTACGTACGGATTTGCCCGTCACCGTAAACAATATATTTCGTTGATGTCAGTTCTGGCAAGCCCATTGGTCCACGTGCATGTAATTTTTGGGTAGAAATTCCGATTTCAGCGCCAAACCCAAAGACAAAACCATCGGTAAAACGTGTTGAGGCATTGACATAAACTGCCGCAGCATCGACTTCTTTTAAGAATTTTTGTGAAGTAAAATAATTATCGGTGACGATTGCTTCGGAATGTTGCGTATTGTATTGATTGATGTGGGTGATAGCTTCTTCTACAGAATCGACCACTTTGACCGCTAAAATATAATCTAAAAATTCGGTCGCCCAATCTTCTTCGGTCGCTAGTTGTGCATTTGTTAAATACGTCAGCGCACGTTCGTCGCCACGTAATTCGACAGTATCTGCACATTCTTCTGCTAATTTTGGTAAGAAAAATTCAGCGACATCTTGATGAACCAGAACTGTTTCAATGGAATTGCAGACAGACGGGCGTTGTGCTTTGGCATTCATAGTAATATCAATCGCCATTTGCAACTGAGCATCTTTGTCAACATAGACATGGTTGTTACCAGTACCAGTTTCAATGACTGGTACAGTTGCAGTCTCTTTGACGCGTTTGATTAAACCGGCACCACCACGAGGAATTAAGACATCTAAATATTCCGTTAAACGCATCATTTCATTTGCCACTGCATGAGAAGTATCATCAATGAATTGAATGGCATGTGGCGAATGACCGTTTTCTTGCAAGGTATCTTGAAGAATTTTGACTAACACTTGATTGGAATAGAAGGCTTCTTTGCCTCCACGTAAAATAACGGCATTCCCGGTTTTAAAACATAAACTTGCAGCATCTGTGGTAACATTTGGTCGTGATTCGTAAATAATTCCGATAACTCCTAAAGGTACACGTTGGCGACCAATCATCAAACCATCCGCATTTTTCCACATTTTTTCAACTTCACCAATTGGATCAGGTAACTGGACGACTTGACGAATACCATCGGCCATTTCTTTGATGCGTGCTTCAGTCAAGCGCAGGCGATCTTTCATGGTTTCTTTGATGCCGTAATCGTCGGATTTTGCCAAATCCTGAGCGTTTGCTTCTAGAATGACCGGTGTATTTGCTTCCAAAGCGGTTGCCATTTTTTCTAACAATTGATTTTTCGTTAAGGTATCTAATAAACCTAATTGGTACGCGCTTGCTTTGGCTTGTTGTCCTAATTGTTGTAAATCTGTCATTTTTTGTCCTCCTTAAAGAGTGTTCCAATGTCTTCACCAGCTAAAATATCAAAAATTACTTTCGGTTGCTTGCCATTAGCTAATACCATGGCGCTCTGTTGATCTAGTACACGTTGTGCTGCTTTTAATTTGCTGTGCATACCACCAGTTCCAAATTGACTACCCTTGCCACCTGCACGATTGAATAAATCTGGCGTTAATTCTGTGATATGTGAATAAAGTGTCGCTTCTTTATTAGTGCTTGGATTATCCGAATAAAAACCGTTAATATCCGATAACATAATGAGTAAATTTGCTTGGGTTAATTGTAAAACGATGGCGGACAATTGGTCGTTGTCACCAAATTTAGTTGTATGGTCCAACTCGTCAACTGCGACGGTATCATTCTCATTAATGATTGGAATGATACCCATTCGTAGCAATTGTTCTAAAGTATTCACTACATTTTGGCGACTTTCTGGAAATTCGATGACATCTCGTGTCAATAAGACTTGTGCTGTCTGTTGTCCGTATACCATGAAACGTTGACCATAAATCGACATCAATTCAGCTTGTCCGACAGCCGCGACTGCCTGTTGTTCAGGAATCGAAGATGGACGTTGCGTAAAGTTTAATTTGTTCATCCCAATCCCAATGGCACCAGAAGAAACTAAAATAACTTCTTTGCCTTGGTTTTTTAAATCCGTTAAGGTAAATGCTAGTTCATCGATGCCCGCTAAATTAATATTTCCATTGGGATAGATGAGGGAACTTGTTCCAATTTTAATGACAATTCGTTTTGCTTCGTTTAGTTGATTTCGCATATTCCACCTCTGTATCTCCATCTTAGTGTTTCCATTGTACTAGCAAATCATTCATTCGTCATGTGAATTATTTCAAAATTACGAAAAAATGATGAAAGATTAGTGAGAAAGTGAAAATAGGAAGCGAATTACATCCTATTTTGGACAATTTTCGGATATTGAACCTTTTTGCCCAGTGTATCAAAAGTATCTACAATCGAGCGAATCATTGTTAATGTCAGTGAATCGTACTCAATTTGATTAGAAGGTGTAAGTAAACCAATCGGTGGGTGAATCGGTAAGTCTTTGACCGCGACAACCTTTGTTCCACTAAACTGTTCGGAATGAGCTGTCGCTGTAAATAATGAAATTCCTGCATTTTCTCGTACATAATATTTATGAGATAAACTTGTGGTCACTTCCATTTTTCGGTATTGATTACCAATACTTTGGCGCAGGTGTTGTTCAATTTGAATCCGCACCGGGCAATTTTCAGGTGTAAATAAAAAGACTTCATTGCGTAAATCTGCCAATGTGACCACTTGTCGATTGGCTAATGGATGTTGTTCCGA
Organism: Candidatus Enterococcus willemsii; assembly: GCF_009933335.1. GTDB lineage: Bacteria > Bacillota > Bacilli > Lactobacillales > Enterococcaceae > Enterococcus_F > Enterococcus_F willemsii. The sequence continues at coordinate 70,722 of NZ_MAEL01000035.1, forward strand.
AACAAGTAAATTTAACTCATCATAAAAAATCGGTTCGTAATAATGATCTAAAATTAAATGAGGGGCACCGCAAATAGCAAACGCAATCGTCCCATCTTTGAGTGCTTGGCTACATGTATTGGCATCAGCCACCTGAATGTGAACAGAGACCGTAGGATAGGCTTGATGAAACGATTGAATGACTTGCGGCATAATCAAGCTAGCTGTTGGATCGGAAACACCAATAGTTAATGAACGGGCAGGCACTTCGTTATGTAGTTGTTCTGCGAAAAGATCTAATTCCGCATAATTTGCCAGTAAGGTTTGTGACTTTTCATAAAATAATTGACCTGCTGGCGTGAGTTGCAGTGTTTTGCCACGTTCAAACAAGGAAATTTTGAGTTCGGCTTCTAATTGTTTGATGCGCATAGAAATTGTAGGTTGCGAATATTGTAAAATTTCGGCAGCTTTTTGAAAACTCCCTGTTTTAGCAATGACGGCAAATGTTTGAATCTCTCGTATGTCCATGAAATTCCTTCTTTCTGTTCAATGAGTATGTTTACTATACTAATAGTTTGTGCCATCAACAATCTTCTTGTTTGAGGGATATAGTTTTTTTATATCACGTTAATTATCAAGCGGAAAGAACGACGTATTTCGTATGAAAAGACGAATGATTTTTTGATAAACCTTAATTTAATAGGCTTTTTTTAGTTATAAGTAAATGGACATATCAATTTTTTTGATAGCTCAATTTACTTTTTTTTATTGGAAAGAGCGTTTTTTATCACTTATAGTTTAGAAACAAATTTCACAGAAAAAGAGGAAAGAGGGATAAACATGACAAAAGTGACGCTTATTGTTGGTGCAAATTCAACGAGTTCGAGGTTGAATGGTTTAGTTGAATACACCCAAAAAGTTTTGTTCGACTATAAAATACAGACGCAGGTAATCCAAGTGCATATGTTGCCGCACCAAGCATTACTGACAGCAGATGTCATGGATAAGACTCTTCAAAAATATAATGAGCAACTGGCAGCTAGTGAGGGGGTATTTATTTTTACACCGATTTTTAAAGGGAGCTATTCAGGTATTCTCAAAACGTATCTGGATGTCTTACCCCAAAAAGCCCTTGCAAACAAAGTTGTTTATGCCTTGGGATTAGGCGGGTCGCAACATCATTTATTGGCGTTGCAGTACGCATTAGAGCCCGTGTTAAAAGAGTTAGGAACCGAAGAATTATTGCAGTCAACTTATGTACTACAAGACCAGGTCACGAAAGAAGAACGCGGCTTTACTGTCAACGAGACTGTTCGACAACGAATCAATCAACAACTAGATCAAGTGATTCAACGTATTGAATTAAAACAACAGGGGGTGCGACGATGGGAAAAGATCGTTTAAGGATTGCGACAAGAGAAGATGCGCCAGCTTTATTGGTATTGATTCAGGAATCCTTTCAAGAAGTGAAGGATTATGGGATTGATTGGCCGTCAACGAATGCAACGTTAGAAAGTGTCATTGAAAATATTGAAACAGGTGTTGCGATTGTTTTAGAACGTGAAGGTCAACTGCTAGCGACGATTACAATTCGTCTGCCGTGGGAAACTGACACACCGATTTCTCATTACCCATTCCTATGGTGGTTTGCGACGGCTCATGCGTGGAAAGGGCAAGGCATTGGCAAGAAATTTTTAAAACAAGTGGAAGAAGAATTTTTAATCAAACAATTTAAAGCACCGGCTTATGTCATTGGTACATCGGGTGAAAAACATCCATGGTTATTGGATATGTACTTACGAAATGGCTACCAAACTTTATTTACACAAAGAGATGAGAATGATTTAGGTGTGGCGCTGTATAAAGTGCTGATTCCTGAACGGTTTGATGAAAAGATTTTACGTGTTGCTGAAGCACATTAAGGAGGGGCTTGCGATGTCAGATTTTTTTAATTGGGAATATGTGGTCTCTTTTTTTCCAAAAATAGTCTCTGCGTTACCAATCACGCTATTGATTGTGCTGGTTGCTTCGTTTATCGGTATGCTTTTAGGTTTAGGCATTGCTTTTATTCGGATGGAAAAAATACCGATACTCTCACAAATCAGTCGTGTGTTTGTCTCGTTTATTCGAGGAACACCGATTTTAGTCCAATTATTTCTCGTTTTTTATGGTTTACCACTTCTTTTTCCAAGTTTTGGTGAATTACAAAATATCGAGTACGTGTACATTACTTATGGATTAAATACAGCGGCCTTTTTTTCTGAGATTTTCCGCTCGGCTATTTTAAGTGTACCCGCCTCACAAAAAGAAGCGGCGGCATCGATAGGGTTGAGCAAAACTCAAACATATTGGCGAATTATCTTGCCACAAGCAGTAAGAATTGCTTTACCGGCAACAGGAACGATGATTGTCAATTTATTACAAGATACCTCGCTTGCTTTTTCATTAGGCGTAATCGATGTGATTGGCAAGGTACGGGCGTTGGCTGCATTAACCTATCATTCATTAGAAGGGTATTTTATTGCCGCGTTAATTTTTATTTTTTTAAGTATTGTCTTTGAACAATTCTTTGCTTGGTTAGGGCGTCGCTATCAATTTCAGTCGAAAAAACAACGTCCTTTCCAATTTAAGTTCGTTAAACCAGTGAAAAAAACAGTCGAAGGGTATTCGATAAGGAGGAGTACATGATGGGAAAACATAAAAAATGGCTTGTATCACTAGGAATACTTAGCACGTTGGTGTTCAGTGGATGTGGGAGAGAAGCAGAATCAGCTACAGCTGGAAATAATGAAGATGCAGAAACAGTGATTGTTGGTACCGGAAATGTGTATCAGCCCTTTGTTTATTTAGATGAGAATAATGAGCTTCAAGGTTACGATGTTGAAGTATTAAAAGCGGTGGATGAGAAGTTACCGCAATACCATTTTCAGTTTGAATCGATGGAATTTAAAAATATTTTGACCTCCCTTTCAGCTGGAAAAGTTCGTTTGGCAGCACATCAATACGCCTATAACGAAGAACGTGGGGCGAAATATCTGTTTGGTGAAGTGGGTTACAACAACTATTCACATCATATTGTAAATGATGCCAGTCAAGGAGAAGCCTATCAAACTTTAGATGAATTAGCAGGTAAAAAAGTTTTCGTTGTACCAGGTACCGAGGTGGCAGCCATTTTGGAAGCGTACAATCAGGAGAATGAGGATCAAATCGAGTTGGTCTACACAGATGCCGCAGGTGAAATCTTGGTAAAAGGATTACAAAATGGCACGGCAGATGCGGCTGTCTTAACGCAATATGATACGAATAAGTACAATGAACAATTTAACGTTACTTTGCAAGCTTCGGATGAAACAATCACGAATGATAAAACATTTTTTGTTTATGAAAAAGGCGATGAAGAGTTGCAAAAAGCAGTGGATGGCGCGTTGCAAGAGTTGATTGACGAAGGGAAACTGGAAAAATTGTCCGAAGAGATATTAGGTGCTGATTATACGAAATAATCGAAAGGAGTAATAGATGAAAATAGATGGAGAAGCAATAGTAACGGCTTTGAAAGCTGCGATACCTTATATACCAGTTACATTACGATTAGCTGTGATTCCGCTGTTGATTGGAATGCTCCTTGGTTTGATGATTGCATTCCTTCGTTTTTATCGTGTACCAATTGTTGCCAAATTTTTAGCGGGTATGATTACGGTGGGCAAAGGCATTCCGATTATTTTGAGTTTGATGGTTGCGTACCTTGTTTTTTCTGATGTATTTGATCAATTGGCACAAGCGAAAGGCTGGGCGATTCAATTTAAAGATATTAATCGTGAATACATTGCGATGTCGGTCTTGAGTTTATACGCCAGTATTAGTTTATCTGAAATATTTCGTGGCGCATTGGTGAGTATTCCGAAAGACCAGTGGGATGCAGCGACATCAATTGGATTGACCCAATTTCAGACGATTTATCGTGTGGTTTTACCACAGCTATTGCCAATCACGCTACCTATGCTGTGCAATCAACTGATTGTGTTGATTAAAGCATCTGCATTAGTCTCAATGGTTTCGGTTGTTGATGTCTTGAACGGGGCATTGATTACTGCAACGACAAGTTATTCCTTTTTAGAGGCTTATATTGCAGCAGCGATGATTTATTGGGGACTATCAATTATCATTGAGCAATTGTCAGGTTTAATTGAACGATATTATGCCAGAAAATTTGTTAGGGGGAGTCTCGTATGATTCAAGTTCAAGGTATTCATAAACGCTTTGGTGAGAATGATATTCTCAAAGGCATTGACCTAACGATTAAGCAAGGAGAAGTCGTGGTCATTATTGGTCCAAGTGGTTCAGGCAAAACGACTTTTTTACGTTGTTTAAACTTTTTGGAACGGGCGGATTCAGGAGTATTGCAAATTGGTGAGACTGTCGCTGACTTTAAGCAGGCAACGAAAAAACAAGTATTGGCGATTCGTAAAAAAACGGCGATGGTTTTTCAGCAGTATGCCTTATTTTTTAATCGAACAGCATTGGAAAATGTGATTGAAGGTTTGGTGATTGCTCGTAAGGTGCCTAAGAAGGTCGCTACAGAAAAAGGCAAGGCGCTTTTGGCACAAGTTGGTTTAAAAGGGAAAGAACATCATTATCCGAATGAATTATCCGGTGGGCAACAACAGCGTGTAGGAATTGCTCGGGCATTGGCGTTGAATCCAGAAGTGATTTTGTTTGATGAGCCAACCTCAGCATTAGACCCAGAACTTGTGGGGGAAACATTGGATGTGATTAAGCAAGTGGCTGAAGCAGGGAGTACCTTGGTGATTGTCACTCATGAAATGCAATTTGCTTATGAAATTGCGGACCGAGTCATTTTTATGGAAGATGGCAAGATTGTGGAGCAAGGGACACCACAAGAAGTTTTTGATCATACAAAAGAAGCACGAACCAAAAATTTCTTAGCACGAACCGCAGTCTATCACTAGTGAAATGGAGGAGCATAAATGGGAATAAAATTAAGTTTGTTGGATCAGAGCATTGTTTATGAAGGAGAAACTGCCACTTCCACGTTGGCGAAGACAGTTGCACTAGCACAAACAGCTGAAACACTCGGTTACGATACCTTTTATGTAGCGGAACATCATTTGATTAAAGAACTAGCCGGGGCAGCGCCAGAAATTTTAATTAGTTATCTATTAGCGAGTACCAAACACATCAAAGTTGGTGCAGCGGGTGTGATGTTGCAACACTATGTGCCGTTTAAAGTCGCAGAGGCATTTAGTGTTTTGCAACATTTAGCGCCACACCGAGTCGTGTTAGGGGTAGGTAAAGCACAAGGGGGCAAGGATGAAGCGGTGCAATTATTGCAACGTGATTATGTTCAGAATGTACAAAGTTTTGATGAAAAATTTATTGAATTGCTTCATTTTATTCGCAACGATTTTGCAAGCAATCATCCGTACGCTGCACCTGAATATACACTAGAACCACAATTTACGGAGGATTTTGCAGTTGATTTATTAGGTGGTAGTCAAGAAAGTGCCAAGTTGGCAACGACCGAGCAGACAGGTTTGATTTATCCTTATTTTGTGAATGCGAAAGAAGATGTTCTGGCGCAAACCCGAGCAGCCTATCGTTCATCAGAAGCCTTCAAAATTGCGGTCATCGTTTATATTACCGATGATCCGCTGGAAGCGAACCGCTACTTGCATGAACAAGCCTCGTACACGGTTCTCTTAGCAAATGGCAAGCGATTGAACTTTAATGACCAGCAAACAGCGGAAGAATATGCCAATCAATATGAACAAGCACAAATAATCGAGCAACAAGTGGGGGCTTTTGTAGGGAATGCGCAAGAAGTCAAAGCTGCACTGCTTGACTTTGCTCATCGTTTCGATACGGAGCATTTTGTAATTCACACGCCAGGTGTTCCTTATGAGAAGAAAAATGACATGATTCATGCTTTGGCGCATGAGTTTAAAGGAGAGTAAGCAGATGACACAGATAAATGAAGCAAAAGTTATTTTATGGGCAAAGGATGGTTGCCATTACTGCCAAGAAATTAAAACATATTTTCAAGAAAATAAGGTCGCCTATCAAGTCATAGATGTGACGCAGCAAGACAATTTTCGTGATATTTTATTTGCAAAATACGGGGTGCGCTACGTACCTGTCGTTGAAATTGCACCAAGTGATAGCAATGTCTATCAAGGAATTACTGAACTTGGTTTGGAACATGTGATTGAAGGATTACATACAGTTGGGAGTGGTGTGCATGAGTAAAAAAACAATTCATTTTGGCGGTATGATTCATGGGGTGGGTAGTACAACAGATGGTTGGCGTCATCCAGACATTGATGCAACAGCGAGTACAAACCTTGATTTTTATAAAGCACGAGCACAGCTAGCCGAAAAAGGACTATTTGATTTTGTCTTTATTGCCGATGGATTGTACATATCCGAAAAATCAATCCCACATTTTTTAAATCGTTTTGAACCAATGACGTTACTTTCGACGCTAGCAGCTGTAACAGAAAACATCGGATTAGTTGGGACCTTTTCTTCGACTTATACAGATCCGTTTACGCTGGCAAGGCAATTAATGTCATTAGATCATTTAAGTAACGGGCGTGCAGGCTGGAATTTAGTGACGTCACCGCAAGCGGGTGTGGCAAAAAATTACAACAATCGTGCGTTGCCACCGCATCATGAACGTTATAAGATTGCGCAAGAACATTTGGATGTAGTGCGTGGCTTGTGGCAATCATGGGAAGCCGATGCGTTTATTCGTGATAAAGAGACGGGTACGTATTTTAATCCAGACAAATTCCATCAATTAAATTATGAAGGGGAATACTTTCAAGTCGCGGGTCCCTTAAATATTGGTCGTTCGAAACAAGGTGAACCATTAATTTTTCAAGCAGGTTCGTCAGAGGATGGTCGAGCATTTGCGGCAGCGAATGCTGAAGCTATTTTTACCCATGCTAGTTCATTGGAAAAAGCCAAAGAGTTTTATGATGACATCAAAAAACGTGCCAAGGAACAAGGAAAAAATCCCGATAACATCAAAGTTTATCCAGGTATCAGTCCATTAGTCGGTGACTCCTTGGAAGATGCGGAAGCGCAGTATCAAGCTTATGCAAAATTAACACCAATTGAACACGCGGTTCGTTATTTAGCACGTTATTTTGATGATTATGATTTTAGTCGTTATGACTTAGATGCGCCGTTTCCAGAATTAGGAGAGATTGGGAAGAATGCGTTTCGTAGTACGACAGATTACATCAAACAACGAGCAAAAGAAAAGAATCAAACCTTGCGCCAAGTAGCACTTGAACAAGCTGTGCCCCGTCCGCAGTTTATTGGCACTGCAGAAGATGTAGCCGATGAAATTCAACGTTGGTTTGAAGCGGAAGCAATCGATGGCTTCATTATCTCTGCGGATATTCCCCATTCATTTGAGCGTTTCGTAGATGAAGTTATCCCGATTTTGCAAGCACGTGGCATTTATCGTACCGAATATCCGGGAACGACTTTACGTGAACAAGTAGGTGTCCCAATTACAGAGTAAAAAAATGAACAACCTAGGCAACAGTTCGCCTTGGTTGTTCATTTTTGTCGTGAAGTTATAAAAAGCGTAAGTTTATTTTCACTAATTGATGGTCGCTAGCTTTAAAATCTTTATCTAACACATGAATCTCTTCTACAGTAAGGTTATCTGACACAATAAAACCGTCAATCACATGAACTTGTGATGTGTGATAGTCACCAGTATAAGGGGCATTCAAGACTCGAACCGTTGGATAGGTGTCGTCAAAAGCAAATGAAAAGTGTGCAGGCAATTCTTTTTCAGAAATCGTTCCAGGCGCCCAACCGTCTTGTTCATTGGTTGGGAAAATGTGACTGCCTTCAAATGCTTGATTGAAATCCCCACCAGCAATGACGTAGTTGCCTTTGGCGTATTCTTCTGCCAAAACGTCCGCTAATTTTTTACTTTGTGCAATTTTTCCTTTCCCATTATCGTAAGCTTCTAAATGCAAATTAAAAATCACGAGTTCTTTGTCGCTATTTGCAATTGGTAAGCGTGTTTCAAGCAAGGCGCGATTCAAGTTAGCTATGCGTACCGGCCATTTAAATGGATTGGGTAAATCCACACGTTGCGCATGGGTAACGGACAAGTTGGTGAGCGTGGTCAAACCACTTTCCACACGTCCAATCGGTGGTAGGGGAATCGGAACATAGGCAACTTTGAAATTATAGGCAAATAAACTGTTCATTTGTAATTGTTTCTGGAAATAAGCTTCTTGATTTATCTCGTATGAACGCTTCGCTCGACGGTCAACTTCTTGGAGTAAATAGACATCAGCATCTGCTTCTTTCATCGTATGAGTTATTTCTGCCATGTTTTGCTCAACGCGTTGTTTGGATTCGGGTTGGACATTTTTGCCACCATCCATGAAGAAATCCGTCGTTTCATCTAAGCCACCATAGCCGATATTATAGGTAGCCAGTGACAATGGTTTGGTTGCATCCACTTTTTGGGCACTTGGCGCAGCCGGAATGGACTCAATTGGTAGCGGTCGATATTCGTTGACTGTTAAATAGCTAACGAAGGATACGATAGCTAGCAGCACGAGGAGCAAAGGGATGGTTAAGATTTTGAGCAATTTTTTCATAGGACAACTCTTTTCATTAATTTTTCATTAAGAATATTGTACCGCGAATGAATCGCAAGTAGCGTGTGAAATGCTTAAGAAAAAGTGCAACTCTATAAGAATATGTTTTTTTCGTGACAAAACTAGTAGAAAATTCGGGAACCACCAATTTTTTTGCGAACTTATGTTAAAATAGGCGTAGTATTTATTTGGAGGTTATTATGAAAAAACGAGGATTTGAACGTGTCACAAGTTTTGAAAATAAGGAAATTCAATTGCCAGTACGCGCAACGCATCACGCAGCAGGCTACGATTTTGAAGCAGCAGCAGATGTCGTGATCCCAAGCATTTGGAAGCAATTTTTATCACGTGCTATTGGTAAAGAACAAACAATCGAAAAGAAAATTAAACCAGTTTTAGTACCGACTGGCATTAAAGCATATATGGGTGAAGACGAGTTTTTACAATTAGCCAATCGCTCTAGCAATCCCCTCAAACGTTTCTTAGTATTGAGTAACGGCGTGGGTGTGATTGACAGCGATTATTATAACAATGAGGACAATGAAGGACACATTATGTTCCAATTTACTAATTTTGGCCTACGTGATGTAACGATTAAAAAAGGCGAACGAATTGGACAAGGTATTTTCTTGCCGTTTTTAAAAGCCGATCAAGATGCAACAACGGGTGAACGGACTGGTGGATTCGGTTCATCAGATAATTAAAACAAAAGGAAGATGATCCATGGCAAAAAAAGCAAAAACTCAATTTGAATGTCAACACTGCGGATACATCTCTCCCAAATATATTGGTAAGTGTCCGCAATGTAACAGCTGGAATTCAATGGTTGAAGAAAAGATTCAAGATACTTCTGATCGTCGGACACGAACCACGCTGACCGGGCAAAAAATGCAGCCAACCAAGTTAATCGATGTTGTTCCGAAAAAAGAACCACGCGTGAAAACTGAATTAGAGGAACTCAATCGGGTATTAGGTGGTGGCGTTGTTCCTGGTTCCATGGTGTTGCTAGGTGGTGACCCTGGTATCGGGAAGTCAACTTTGCTGTTACAAGTCTCACAGCAGTTAGCCGCAACAGGTGGGAAAGTACTTTATGTCTCAGGAGAAGAAAGCGCTGAACAAATTAAAATGCGCGCAGAACGCTTAGCTGTGACAGATAATGAATTTTATTTGTATGCAGAAACTGACATGCACGATATTACGCGTGCAATTGAGTCTTTAGAACCAGATTATGTGATTATTGATTCGATTCAAACAATGACGCAACCTGATATTAGTAGCGTTGCCGGCAGTGTCAGTCAAGTACGCGAAACAACGGCAGAGCTGTTAAAAATTGCGAAGACCAATGGCATTGCGATTTTTATTGTTGGTCATGTGACCAAAGAAGGATCAATTGCAGGACCACGAATGTTGGAACACATGGTAGATACCGTGTTGTATTTTGAAGGAGAACAACATCAAAGTTTTCGTATTTTACGAGCAGTCAAAAATCGCTTTGGTTCAACGAATGAAATTGGTATTTTTGAAATGCGTGAAGGTGGACTGCAAGAAGTCGCCAATCCTTCCCAAGTCTTTTTAGAAGAACGCTTGGCTGGTGCGACTGGTTCAGCGATTGTGGTAGCTATGGAAGGTAGTCGTCCGATTCTGGTAGAGATTCAGGCATTAGTCACTCCGACCATGTTTGGGAATGCTAAACGTACCACAACAGGCCTAGATTTTAATCGTGTGTCCTTAATTATGGCAGTTTTAGAAAAACGCGCCGGGTTACTTTTACAAAACCAAGATGCTTATTTGAAAGCTGCAGGCGGCGTGAAGTTAAATGAACCAGCTATCGATTTAGCTATCGCCATCAGTATTGCTTCAAGTTACCGTGAAAAAGGGACCGATGCAACGGAATGTTTTATCGGCGAAATTGGACTAACTGGTGAAATTCGCCGGGTCAATTCGATTGAACAACGTGTCAAAGAAGTGCAGAAATTAGGCTTCAAAAAAGTTTATTTACCAAAAAATAATTTAGTGAATTGGGAGCCGCCAAAAGGGATTGAAGTTGTTGGTGTGGCTACCTTGAACGAAGCACTAAAACGAGTTTTTCGTTAAGAAATAAGAAATACCATAGATTAAACGTATTCAGTATGAGAAAATAAGCTCATACTGAATATAGAAGTGGAGGATGGATTATGCAAAAACGAGTCATTACGGTCTTGATGGTCATTGCGGGCGCAAGTTTAGGAGTTTCTTTATTACCACTTGCTTGGAATGCCATCGGTCAACAACAAAATGACTGGCTAAATAATACCGTAACCAATAGTATTATCGGTGCAATTATTTTCTTTTTATTTTCTTTATTGGTTGCGAAGTACATTTCAGCTGGGATTCAAAAAGTAGAGAAAAAATTAAGTGAGTTTAGTTTAACTTACTTATTATTTGGTGCAATTGGAACCATTATTGGTTTGATGATTGGGGTGATTGTTTCCATTCCTTTCTACAACTGGAATATTCCTTTTGTAAATAGTGTAGCGCCAATTTTGATTATGATTTTTCTCGGTTATTTAGGGTTACAAATAGGAACCACGCGTATCGAAGAATGGAAAAAAGTCTTCGGACCGAGAAATAAGAAAGCAGACACCAATGCAGAGCAACAATTACTTGAACGTAAAGCAGACGACACCTTCCGCAAATATAAAATCTTAGATACAAGCGTCATTATTGATGGACGAATCTACGATATTGCGCAAACTGGATTTTTAGAAGGAGTGCTTCTAATTCCGAATTTTGTCTTATATGAATTGCAATATATTGCTGATTCAGGGGATAGCTTGAAGCGCGTGCGTGGTCGCCGAGGATTAGATATTTTAAATGCCTTACAAAAAGAAGATGGAATCACGGTTGAAATGTATGACGGTGACTTTGAAGAAATTTCAGAAGTGGACAGTAAATTATTGAAACTGGCAAAATTATTGGATGGTGTGGTCGTGACAAATGATTACAACCTCAATAAAGTTGCCGAATTCCAAAATGTGCCTGTCCTAAATATTAACGCTTTAGCCAATGCTGTGAAACCAGTCGTTATTCCTGGTGAAGCAATGGAAGTTCTGTTAGTCAAAGCTGGAACAGAACGCCAACAAGGGGTTGCTTATCTGGATGATGGAACGATGGTCGTCGTAGAAGATGGTCAACATTATATGAACGAACGCATTAAAGTTATCGTAACCAGCGCATTACAAACTGCTGCCGGACGCATGATTTTCGCCAAACCCGCGCATTCTGGACGTGGAATTGATAATACAGAGAAGTAAAATAAAAAAGCAACTGCCTAATTTATTGAAGGGTAGTTGCTTTTTTTGTTCAGTAGGAGTCAAGTCATACAGTTAACATAGCCTTGTGAACGTTTTCGTTATATAATAAAAATATATATTTCTGTACCCATGGAGGGGAAAAATGAAAAGTATCAGTCCGTTGAACCGTAAAATTTGGTTTGTCTATTTGATTTTGTTTTTACTTGTTGCATGCACACATCTCACACCTGAATTAGCGGTTCGTACAAAACTATTTACGTCAGGTCATTTTAAAGAAGCTGTGCAGTCTAACATTGTGTCCAGTGGAGCAGATGAACAAAATCACGTTCAGTTGTACAAAGTATCGCCAGCACCTTTATTTCAAGATACACAAGTAGCACTAGAGACATACAATGTTCGCCAGTTCCTTTTGTTTTATTACGCCTCCTATCACGGGGAAGTTTAAGCTGTAACGCTATTTTTTTCATAAAAATCAGATTCCGCTTATCATTGACTTTACTAATTGGCGTATTAAATGTACAATTCTAGCTATACAGCAATTACTAAATGGATCAATTTGTATCCTTAAAATTGCATTCAAAAGAAGAGGAAGATGACAATGACAAAAGTACGTGTACGTTACGCACCAAGTCCAACTGGGCATTTACACATCGGGAATGCACGAACAGCATTATTTAACTATTTATACGCGCGTCACCATGACGGCGAATTTATTATTCGTATTGAAGATACCGATCAAAAACGAAACATTGAAGATGGCGAAAAAAGCCAATTAGAAAACTTAAAATGGTTAGGCATGGACTGGGATGAGTCGCCAGCAAATCCAGGGAACTATGGTCCTTACCGTCAATCAGAGCGTAAAGAAATTTACCAACCATTAATCGATCAATTATTAGCAAGCAACCGTGCGTATAAATGCTATTGTACAGAAGAAGAATTAGAAGCAGAACGTGAAGCACAACGCGAGCGTGGTGAAATTCCTCGTTACAGTGGTAAATGTGCGCATTTAACAGCGTCAGAACAACAAGCCAAAGAAGCAGAAGGTGTTACACCAGTGATTCGCTTCCGCGTACCACGTAATGTAGAGTACAAATTTGACGATATGGTCAAAGGTGAAATTACCTTTGAATCAGATAATGTCGGTGGCGATTTTGTCATTCAAAAACGTGATGGCATGCCAACTTATAACTTTGCCGTAGCGGTTGATGACCATGAAATGAAAATCACACATGTATTACGTGGAGATGACCATATTGCTAATACACCAAAACAAATGATGATTTATGAAGCGTTTGGTTGGGATGTGCCAAAATTTGGTCACATGACGTTAATTATTAACTCAGAAACAGGCAAAAAATTAAGTAAACGCGATGAATCAATTCTACAATTTATCGAACAATACCGTGAACTTGGTTACTTACCAGAAGCAATGTTCAACTTTATCGCTTTATTGGGTTGGTCACCAGTTGGCGAAGACGAATTGTTCTCTCCAGAAGAAATCATCAATATGTTTGATGCGAATCGTTTAAGCAAGTCACCCGCAGCTTTTGACGGTAAAAAATTAGAGTGGATTAACAACCACTACATGAAACAATTAGACTTAGACGTCTTAACAGATATGTGTTTACCATATTTAATCGCTGATGGTCGTATGGAAGAAACGCCAACACCTGAACGCTTAGAATGGTTGAAAAAAGTGGTAAGTTTATACCAACCACAAATGAGCTATGCTGCTGAAATCGTGGAAGTATCGAACTTGTTCTTCACAGAACACCCAGTGCTTGATGATGCCGCCAAAGAAGTCTTAGCAGGAGAAACAGTACCGACTGTCCTAGCAGCCTTCAAAGCGCAATTAGAAGCAATGGATGTAGTTGATGCACCAACAGTGAAAGCAGCCATTAAAACAGTTCAAAAAGAAACAGGCATTAAAGGGAAAAACCTATTCATGCCAATTCGTGTTGCCGTTTCAGGACAAACACATGGACCAGAATTACCAGATACCGTTGAATTACTAGGCAAAGAAAAAGCCTTAGCACATTTAAATCAAGTTTTATAATAAACACAACGAACAGACGAAGTACAAACCTCCTTTTTTAAAGAGAGATTGCGGGTGGTGCAAGCAATCAAAAAGGACTTGGAAATGCATCTGGGAGTGGCTTTGACGAAAATCAAAGACGAACATTGCCCGTTACGCAAAAAAGGCAGAGCCAACACTCTGCAAAGAAAAGTGGAACCACGCCAACCAGCGTCTTTTGAATAGGGCAACCTATTCGAAAGACGCTTTTTGCTGTGAATCACTACGATTCAGCGACCGAAGGAAGCTGAGAGAGTACTAGGCGACCAGAGGGAGCGTAGTGTCCTTCGTCCCGAATCACGATGATTCGCCGACCCGAGAGGGAAGAGTTTCCCTAATAGCACAACACTACGAACCACCAAACATAGAACTAGAGATTCAATGAGATAACTTACCAACAGCAAGAGAAAAATTAGGAGTAAAAAATCTAAAAGAAGAAGGTGAAGAGCATGAGTTGGTTGAAGCGAGCCATTGAAGCGACGAAAAAAAATGATCCTGCAGCAAAATCAACAGCTGAAATTTTGTTGACCTATCCAGGGTTACACGCATTGTTTTGGCATCGTGTATCGCATTTTTTGTATCAGCATAAATGGTATTTGTTGGCAAAGATAAATGCCCAGTTTTGGCGTTTTTTAACAGGGATTGAAATTCATCCAGGCGCCAAAATTGGTCAAGGCGTGTTTATCGATCACGGCATGGGATTAGTGATTGGTGAAACAGCAGAAGTTGAAGATGATGTGATTTTATTACATGGTGTGACGCTCGGTGGTACCGGCAAACACAAAACCAAACGCCATCCAACTGTCAAAAAAGGAGCGCTGATTTCAGCTCATGTTCAAATTTTAGGACCAGTAACCATTGGTGAACGAGCAAAAGTCGGTGCAGGAGCAGTTGTTTTACATGATATCCCAGCAGATGCAACAGCAGTGGGCGTACCAGCAAAAGTGGTACGTTTGAAAGGAGAAAAGATTAACGATGATCAAAATTTATAATACGTTAACCAGACAAAAAGAAGAATTTCATCCCATAGAAGAAGGGAAAGTTCGTATGTACGTCTGCGGACCAACTGTCTATAATTATATTCATATTGGAAATGGTCGTAGCACAGTTGCCTTTGATACGGTTCGCCGTTATCTTGAATTCCGTGGATATGAGGTCAATTATGTGTCGAATTTTACCGATGTGGATGATAAAATCATTCGGGCAGCAAAAGAATTAGAATTAACTGCACCAGAAGTAGCGGATCGTTTTATTCAAGCTTTCAAGGAAGATACGCAAGCGTTAAATGTGAAACCAGCTTGCACGCATCCTCGTGTGATGGACCATATTGATGATATTATTGCGTTCATTCAAGTTTTAATCGATAAAGAGTACGCCTATATATCAGAAGGCGATGTTTATTATCGTACGCGTAAATTTTCAACATATGGTCAATTAAGTGACCAATCGATTGATGAATTAGAAGTTGGCGCGAGTCAACGAACTGGTGTAGAACAACAGATGAAAGAAGATCCATTAGATTTTGCGTTATGGAAATCAGCGAAAGCCGATGAAATTTCTTGGGAAGCACCATGGGGAAGTGGTCGTCCCGGCTGGCATATCGAATGCTCGGTCATGGCAACAAAATTACTAGGTGAAACGATTGATATTCATGGAGGTGGACAAGATTTAGAATTTCCGCATCATGAAAATGAGATTGCCCAAAGTGAAGCGAAAACTGGCAAAACGTTTGCGAATTATTGGATGCACAACGGGTTTGTAACGATTGGTGAAGCGGATGACAAAATGAGTAAATCACTAGGTAATTTTGTGACAGTTCACGAAATGGTTCAACAAATTGACCCACAAGTTCTACGCTTCTTTATGGCAACAACGCATTATCGCCGTCCAATTCGTTATAGCGAAAAAACATTAACAGAAGCAGGTACCAACTTGCAGCGTTTACGCAATGCGTATGAAAATGCTGGCTTCCGATTAGCGGATGCCGTTCATTCGTTGCCAAGTGATGCAGAAGAATTGGCGAAAATTCAACACTTAGTCGAACGTTTTACAGAAGAAATGGATGATGATTTCAATACAGCTAATGGCATTACGGTCGTTTATGAGTTTGCTAAATGGTTGAATCTTTACAGCGAACAAAAAGAAGTGTCTGTCGTAGTCTTGGAGAAAGCCCGTAGCACATTTAATCAATTGTTAGAAGTCTTTGGGATTGCATTTAAAGAAGAATTGTTAGATGCTGAGATTGACGAATTAATTGCAGAGCGTAACCAAGCACGAAAAGACAAAAATTTTGCACGCAGTGATGAAATTCGTGATTTATTAAAAGCGGAAGGTATCGTTTTAGAAGATACACCGCAAGGAACGAGATGGAGAAAAGAAGCATGAGAGATTACAAGCAATTGAATGGTTTAGCATTGGCGTATGTTGGTGATGCGATTTATGAAGTATATGTCCGTGACTATTTAGTCGCGCAAGGGCAAACACGTCCGAATCAATTGCATCGCATGGCAACTCATTATGTGTCAGCGAAAGCACAGGCGATGCTCATTCAAGCGATGCTAGATGAGGCTATTTTGACCGAAGAAGAGCAAGATTTTTACCGTCGCGGACGAAATAGCAAAAGCCATACGAGTGCCAAAAATGCTGATATTACAACGTATCGCATGTCAACAGGATTTGAAGCTTTAATGGGTTATTTACATTTGACTGAACAAAAAGAACGTTTGGAAGAACTGTTCGAATGGTGCATTCAAAAAGTTGCAGAGGTTTCAAAATAAGCTGAAACAAAGAAATAATGCCGCCTCAGTCAGACTGAGGTGGACTTTTTATAGGAAAAGCAAGGTGAAAAAGAATGGCAAAACGCTATAGAAATGACAAAGAAAAACGAAACGAACGCCCCAGAACTCGTAAAGAGTCAAAAAATGGAGCAAAGCGTATCCAACAAGAAGACAAACCAACTGTGCATACGGACGAAGAAGTAGCTGAAAATTTTGTCTTTGGACATCACGCAGTCATGGAAGCTTTGAAGCAAGGACGTGGTAATAAGTTATTTGCTTCTGAAGATGCAAGAGGCGAAAAAATCGACGAATTAAAAGAACTTGCACGTGAACAAGCAGTGCCAGTAAAATGGGTGCCAAAACAAAAATTAGATCAGATGAGTAATCAAGGCGTACACCAAGGCTTAATTTTAGCAATTACACCGTATGAATATTTATCGCTACCTGAATTAATGGATCAAAGTAAAGAAAATCCATTCTATTTAATTTTGGATAACTTAGAGGATCCACATAACTTTGGTTCGATTTTACGAACAGCTGATGCAAGTGGGGTAGATGGTATTATCATTCCGAAACATCGTGCCGTGGGGATTACACCAGTTGTAGTCAAAACTTCGACCGGTGCAGTGGAACACGTGCCAGTTGCCAGAGTGACAAATCTCCATCAAGCAATTACTGAATTAAAGTCAAAAGGCTTTTGGATTTTCGGTACTGATATGAATGGTACTTCTTATACAAAATGGAATGCAGAAGGCGCCATTGCCCTAATCATTGGAAATGAAGGCCGTGGCATGAGTGAAGGTCTTAAAAAAGATGTCGACGAAATGCTGACGATTCCAATGACCGGACATGTGCAAAGCTTAAATGCTTCAGTTGCAGCAGGTTTGTTGATGTATGAAGCCTTCCGTCAACGAGGCAATCTATGAAAAAACAATTATTAATTGTTGATGGCTATAATATGATTGGCGCTTGGCCTGAATTAGTCGTATTAAAAAATCAAGAACGGATGGAAGATGCACGTGAAACCTTACTGCAACGTTTATCCAATTATGCAAAGTACGAAGGGATTCGTATCATTGTGGTTTTTGATGCACAATTAGTACCTGGTATTACTCAGAATTACAAAAAATATCAATTAGAAGTCGTGTTTACTGAAGAAGGTGAAACGGCGGATACGTATATTGAACGAGTTGCAGGTGAACTGAATGATCGTTTAACTCAAGTAACTGTAGCTACCAGTGATTTAGCTGAACAATGGGTTATTTTTTCACAAGGTGCTCTTCGAACATCGGCCAGAGAGTTGTATAAAACCTTACAGAAAACCGAAAAAACCATTCATCAGCACCAACAAGATATTCAATTTACCCATTATCGTCGTAACTCACCATGGAATGCCACTCAACTCAGTGCATTAGAGCAAAAATTGCGTGAATTAAGTCAGAAAAAGAATTAAAAATAATCCAATGAACCGATTTGATTATCGACTCATTGGATTATTTTTTTGTGTTGTTCATCTCTAAGCAAAACTTGAGACAATCAATGAGAGAATTCTTTTCAAAAAAATGATACGCTTTTTTTATCATAGTGATGGAAGGGGTTTTAGGTCATGCAAGAATTGTTACGAGCAGCAAAACAGGGAAATGAAGATGCTTTGGAACAGTTATTTTATCGATATCGTCCGCTGGTTTATAGTATTCGCAATAAATATTTTTTACGTGATTTTGATGAACAGGACTGGTTACAAGAAGGATTTATTACTTTTCATACTTGCCTTCAATCGTTTGAAGAAGGATTTGGCATTACATTAGGTGCTTTTTTTAAGCGTTCATTTGAAAATCGCATTCGTAGTTTTGTGCGCAAAGAATGTGCCTATAAACGGAAAAGCAATCATGGTACAGTTTCGTTAGAACAAAAAGCACCTGATGGCAGTGAATATTATCATGAACCACTTAGTGAGGAGACCCCTTTAGATCATCTGTTGATTAATGAAAATATCGAAGAATGCTATCAGTTATTATCTGATTTAGAAAAAGAAGCTCTTGTTTGGTATGTACTTGGAAGAAAAAAACCGGTGCATTGTTCAGAGCAAAAAATGCAAAGTGCCTATGCTCGTTCTCGTAGAAAAATCACCCAACAAATACAAAAAAAGTAAAATAACCGAATGTACTTGTTATTTAATAACGAAATATACAGAGAAATCTAGAAAAAACAGGATAAATTTCCTGTTTTTGCATACGTATTTTGTCAGTATTCGAATATTGAATTTCAATTAATTTTATGGTATAGTTGAAGTTTTCAGAAAATTGTGGTATAATATTTCTGAGGTGAACGTGATGCCAACAACTTTAGCAACAATTAAAAAAGACTTAGAAAACCGTATTGGTAGTGAAATCATGCTAGTTGCACAAACTGGGAGAAAACGTCAAACAGAGCGTCGTGGAATTTTGACAGAAACGTATCCATCAGTTTTTGTGGTAGATCTTGATCCAGAAGAAAATTCTTTTGAACGAGTTTCATATAGTTACTCAGATATTTTAACGAAAACCGTTGAAATTGAGTTTTTATCTGAAGCAGTCTAATAGAAAGCAAAGGGGCTTAGCGTATAGCGAGGCTCTTTTTTAGTAGGTGAAGAGAATGAAGGTCATTTGCAAGCATTTTTCAGAATTAACAACAACCGAATACCATCGATTACTAACAGCACGTGTAGCAGTATTTGTAGTCGAGCAAGAATGTCCGTATCAAGAGGTGGATAGAACCGACTTAGAAGCATGGCATTTATGGTTAGAAGATGAAGAGGGGCATTTCGTCGCATATGCTCGAATCTATCAAGAAGCAACGATTCATTTTGGTCGTGTATTAGTTGTCAAAGAGTACCGCAAACAAGGACTGGGAAACCTGTTAGTAGAGGAAGTGTTGACGTGGATTCATCGTCATCTACCTAAACAACCAATTGTGATTGGCGCGCAAGCCCATCTCCAAGCATTTTATGCACAATTTGGCTTTGAGCCTGTATCAGAAACCTATCTGGAAGATGATATTCCGCATATCGATATGGAAAAAAAGACCAACTTATCTTAATCATAAGTTGGTCTTTTAGCTCGTTATTACTTTGATTCCTCTGTGTCTTCAACAGATTCTGTTTCAATTGGTAAACCTGATTGTAAACGTAATAAATCGCGAATCTCAGCAAGGTAATCTTCAGCAGTGATTTCCTCTTCTTCTTCGACTTCTTCAGTTTTTCTAAATGACTGTGCTTTGTTAATACCTTTGACAACTAGGAATAAAACAAAACCAGTAATGATAAATGTAATAATAGCACTAACGACACTACCGAAGTCAAATGCAACGCCGTTTACTTTGACTGTCAATACACTTAATGAATCTTCCAAATTTTTTCCATTGGTAAATAGGCTAACAACTAAAGCAACTAATGGTGTAATCAAACCTTCAACAACTTTTGTTACGATTGCTGTAAAGGCACTACCAATAACAACCCCGACAGCTAAATCAATGACACTGCCATGCATAATAAACTCTTTAAATTCCGCAACCATTTTTTTCATGTTCTCACCTCCAAGAATGATTTTAGTATAACGAAAGAACCGCTTTTTTTGAAATAATAACTCTTTAATTCGGTAAATTTTCTGCAATTCATTGACTGTGTTATAATTAGTCAGAACAACTGTAAAGGAGATATCAACTAGATGACGATGCAATTAAAAGCAGGGATACAATTAACCGTAATACCGACGGAAAAATATAAGACAATTCGTATATTCATACGTTTTTCAGCGAAACACAGTGAAAAAAATGCTGCAAAGCGCACATTATTAACTAGTCTACTTGAAACAAATAGTTTGCATTATCCAAGCCAGACAGATTTAAGCTCACAATTAGCTGAACTTTATGGCGCAAGCTTTGGTTTACATGTAGGTAAAAAAGGTAATTTACATCAAGTAAATGTATCTATGTCCCTTGTCAATGGGAAGTACATAGGTAATGACCGAGTGTTTACCGAGGGAATTGATTTTCTAAAAGAAATTTTATTTTATCCCAATATTAAGAACGGACAATTTGATGAAGAAACTTTCCGTTTAGAAAAAAGCAATTTATTAGCTTATATGAAAAGTTTAGAAGAAGACAAACAAACATTGGCAGCTTTACGTTTGCAAGAACTTTATTTTGGTAATGACGTGAATCAGAAAGTCCCAAGTTTTGGTGAAATTGCGCAATTAACAGATGTAACTGCGGCAGATTTGGTTACGACGTATCAAGATATGCTAGCAAATGACCAAATTGATATTTTTGTGGTGGGTGATTTAACCGAAGAAGAGGTACATACTGCTTTTTCTGACTGGGCATTCCCAGACACTGAACGTCAACATCCAGATATTTTTTATCATCAACCCTTATCAGAAGAAATGAAGGAAGAAGTTTTGCGTGAATCAGTAACGCAAGCCAAATTAAATTTGGGCTATCAGACACCTGTGTACTACAATGATGCACGTCGATTTGCTTTAATGGTTTTTAACGGTTTATTTGGTGGATTTCCGCATTCAAAATTATTTATGAACGTCCGTGAGAAAGCTAGCTTGGCTTATTATGCATCTAGTCGTGTGGATACTTTCCGTGGTTTCCTGTCTGTCCAAACGGGGATTGATGGCAAGAACAGAGCGCGTGTGTTTACTTTGATTGAAGAACAATTAGAAAGTATGCGCCAAGGTGACTTTACTGACATGGATATTGCACAAACCAAAGCGATGTTACGCAATCAGTTTCTTTTGTCATTAGATAGTCCACAATCACTGATTGAGACAGCTTACTTGAATCAATGGTTACCTGAAACAAAAATGAGTGACGAAGCCTTTTTACAAGCCTTAATGGCTGTTACCAAAGAAGAGATTCAAGCGGTTGCCAATGAAATTCAATTACAAGCAGTATTTGTCTTAGATGGAGAGGAATAGCATGGAGAAAAAAGTTTACGAACAATTGAATGAAACATTGTATAAAGAAGTCCTTCCAAATGGCTTAAGAGTCTTTATCTTACCAAAAGCAGGATTTCATAAAACATATGGCTTATTTAGCACCAATTACGGTTCAATTGACAATGAATTTGGTTATCAAGGCGAGTCATTAACACGTGTTCCGGATGGTATTGCGCACTTTTTAGAGCATAAATTATTTGAAAAAGAAGATGGCGATGTGTTCCAATTATTTGGTAAGCAAGGCGCATCAGCGAACGCCTTTACGAGTTTTACAAAAACAAGCTATCTATTTTCAGCAACCGATAATATTAAAGAAAACTTGGAAACACTAATTAATTTTGTTCAAGACGCATATTTTACAGAAGAAACAGTAGAAAAAGAAAAAGGGATCATTGGACAAGAAATTCAAATGTATGAAGATGATCCTAATTGGCGTCAATTTTTTGGCATTTTAAATAATCTATATCCCAAACATCCGCTGCATATCGATATTGCAGGTACCGTTGACAGTATTGCGGATATTACTGCAGATGATTTATATCATTGCTACAATACATTTTATCATCCAAGTAACATGACATTATTTGTCGTTGGAAATGTCAATCCAGAAGAGATGATGTCAATGATTCGTGACAATCAAGCTGCCAAGACTTTCCCAGATATTCGGACGATTGAACGTCATTTCCCAGAAGAAACGGTAGCAGATATTGTGCCATTTAGCCGTTTGGAAATGCCTGTTAATCGAACAAAAGTTGTACTTGGTATCAAAGGATTCACAGAGAATCTACCAAAGGATGCGTATGAATTATTGCGCTTCCGTACGTCTTTAAATTTGTTGTTCCAATTGTTATTGGGAAATACAAGTAAAAATTATTTGCGATTGTATAATGAAGGAACGATTGATGACACCTTTGGTTTTGAATTTTCATTAGACCGTGGGTTCCATTTCGCTGATTTTTCAGGAGATTCGGATACACCAGATGTATTTTCAGAGGCTGTGGAAGAGATTATATTGAACTTCCAAACAGACCCAGAAGTGAATGATGACAACTTAACGCTATTGAAGAAAAAAATGCTTGGGAAATATTTCCAATCATTGAACTCATTGGAATTTATCGCTAATCAATTTACCCAAGATTTATTCGGAGATATGACATTATTTGATGTACCAACCGTGATTCAATCAATTCAATTAGAAGATGTGTTACAAGCAGGACGTACATTTATTAACAAAAATGCCTTCAGTCGTTTCTATTTAGAGCCAATCACAAAATAAGAGTTTAAAATTTGTTTGAGAGTGAGGAGATAGCTATCCTCATCTGATTTTATTTATGGTATTCTAGGTTATATCGATTCTAAAGACTGGAGAAGATGAACGAGTGGGCAATGAATTAATTATTGGAGATAAACTACGGCAAGCCCGATTAAATAAAAATATCAGTATTGATGAATTACAGAAAAAAACCAAGATTCAGAAACGTTATCTGGAGGCGATTGAGCAAGGCAAGTTTGACTTGCTACCAGGTGAGTATTATGTTCGAGCGTTTTTACGTGAGTATGCATCAGTCGTAGGTGTTGATGGTGATTACTTAGTCGCTGTTTTTGATGGAGAAGCCGATTTGGAGAAACCCGCACCGAAACGTGTCGCACCAGAAGTTGTACATGGTTCTCGCGTACGTGTCACTGAAAAACAACCAAAAACCTTGTTAGATTATTTGCCAATGATTCTACTAGGTATGGTGGCATTAACGATTGTGATTATTGTAGGATACATGATGTGGCAAGACCGTCAAGCTACCCCGATGATTGGTAATGAGAAACCTTCAGTTGTCGTTGAACAGACTTCAACGACAACAACGAAGGAAGCGACTTCCAGCAGTGAACCAGTAGAAACAACTAGTTCATCACAAGTTCCTAAAATGGATATGGAATTAGTCGATTCAAAGCAAAACCAAGCAACGATTGAAGTCACGGAAGCAAAAGATCCATTGGAATTAGTATTCAAAGGAAAAAATGAGCGTTGCTGGATTGGTATCTTGGTGAATGGTGAGTATGTATATCAATACACGTTATTAGCCGATGAAGAACAAGCATTCACTCTGCCAGAAGGTGCGACAAATGCAACGATTACGTTAGGTGCAAGCGGCAATGTGGATATTACAGCAAATGGCGAGAAAGTTCCTTTTGATGATCCACAATTTGAATTATTACAAAAAGACCTTCAGTTGACGATTTCTTATCAAGAGTGATTTTGCTGAGGTAGTATAAAAGTCATAGAGAAGGGGAAAAAAATTGAATTTACCAAATAAATTAACTGTATTACGAATTTTTATGATACCAATTTTTATTTTAGTATTGGTTCTACCATTTGACTGGGGGAACTGGGTGGTCGGTGAAACGACTTTGCCAATTACACATTTAGTGGCAGCAATTATTTTTGCAGTTGCAAGCATCACGGACTGGCTAGATGGTAAAATTGCTCGTGACCAAGGTTTAGTCACAAATTTCGGTAAATTTGCAGATCCATTAGCAGATAAAATGTTAGTTATGACAGCATTTATTTTATTAGTCGAGCTAGACAAAGCACCAGGCTGGATTGTAGCAATTATTGTTTGTCGTGAATTAGCTGTTACTGGTCTACGTCTATTATTAGTCGAAGGTGGCGAAGTGATGGCAGCGGCTTGGCCAGGAAAAATTAAAACAGCTACCCAAATGGTTGCGATTATTTTACTATTCATCAACAATATACCATTTAATTTAATCGGTGTTCCTGTTGATCAAATCTTATTGTATATCTGTTTAGTAGCAACGATTTATTCTGGTGTCGATTACTTTGCTAAAAATACCGCAGTTTTTAAAGATTCTATGTAAAAATGTTGAGAGTAAGTAACTGATTTGTCGGTTATTTGCTCTTTTTTTAGTCAAAACAGCAAAATCAAAAAAAATTAGCAATTGGTGTAAAATAAATGATGAGAAATAACGTATCTTAAAGTAGGAGTGTGACAAATGAAAGCAGAAATTATTGCAGTAGGAACTGAATTATTACTAGGGCAAGTTGTTAATACGAACGCAACCTTTTTATCAGAAGAATTAGCTGGCTTAGGAATTGATGTATATTACCAAAGCGTTGTGGGAGACAATCCAACACGTTTAGAAGAACTACTTGAATATGCAGACAAACGTAGTGACTTAATTGTCTTATGTGGTGGTTTGGGGCCGACAAAAGATGACTTAACAAAGCAAGTGACTGCGGCTCATGTTGGCCAAGAGCTAGTGCAAGATGAAGTGGGTTATCAGCAATTAATGAATTACTTTGAAACCCGTCAGCGACCAATGACAGAGAATAATTTGTTACAAACACTCGTATTTAAAGATGGAAGAGCGTTACAAAATACTGCTGGTTTAGCTGTAGGGATTTTTTACACTTCTGCTCAAGGGAAGCATTATTTATTGTTACCAGGACCGCCAAGTGAATTAAAGCCGATGTTTTATCATCAAGCAATGCCTATTTTAAAAAAATACGTGCAGACAAATGAGCAATTAATTTCGCGTGTCATGCGTTTTTACGGGATTGGTGAATCCCAGTTAGTCACGGATTTAGAAGATATCATCGCTCAGCAAACAAATCCAACTGTTGCTCCATATGCAAAGCCCAATGAAGTGACGTTACGTCTAACTGTTAAGACGAATGATGAAGCACAAGGAATTCGTCAGCTTGATTTATTGGAATCACGTATTCAAGAACGTGTAGGTGCCTATTTTTATGGCTATGGTGAAGAGAATACATTACCACAAGTTGTAGTAGAGTTGTTAAGAGAAAAACAAAAAACATTAACTGCTGCGGAGAGTTTAACAGGAGGTGGTTTTCAAGCGACATTATGTGACACGGCAGGAGTCACCGACGTTTTCTTAGGTGGATTTGTTACGTACTCTGCTACGACGAAAGCTAACTTCTTACAAATTGATCCTGAACTTTTAGAAAAATATGGAACAGTCAGTGCTGAATGCGTAGAAGCAATGGCGACACAAGCAAGAGCAATGGTTGACACAGACTTAGCGATTGCACTTAGTGGTGTGGCAGGTCCGAAAGAATTAGAAGGACAGCCAGTAGGTACAACTTGGATTGCGTTAGCGACAAAAGATAATGTGATTAGTCATTGTTATCATTTTCCAAGAGATCGTAACTATATTCGCAAGAGTGCTGTGATGGCAGCTTTTGATTTAATTCGTAAAGAATTGTTAAAATAAAAGCGAATGTTTGTTCGCTTTTTCTTGCTTTTTTTGAAGAGAACAGCTATGATAGTGATACGAAGTAAAACATGTAGTTGCATGGTTTAAATATAAGGAGGACATCCGAGTGGCAGATGATCGTAAAGTAGCTTTAGATGCTGCATTAAAGAAGATTGAAAAGAGTTTCGGTAAAGGCGCTGTAATGAAACTAGGAGAAAAAGCAGATCAACGTATCTCAACTGTTCCAAGTGGCTCATTAGCGTTAGACGTGGCATTAGGTGTAGGTGGCTTTCCAAGAGGACGTATTGTAGAAGTATACGGTCCTGAAAGTTCAGGTAAGACAACTGTTGCCTTACATGCTGTTGCAGAGGTTCAAAAACAAGGTGGAACAGCGGCATTTATCGATGCTGAGCACGCGTTGGATCCTCAATATGCAGAAAAATTAGGTGTCAATATCGATGAATTATTACTTTCACAACCAGATACAGGAGAGCAAGGGTTAGAAATTGCTGATGCATTAGTCTCAAGTGGTGCCGTTGATATTGTTGTTATTGACTCGGTGGCAGCTTTGGTACCTCGTGCTGAAATTGATGGCGAGATGGGTGCGTCCCACGTTGGTTTGCAAGCTCGTTTAATGTCTCAAGCTTTGCGTAAACTTTCTGGAACAATCAATAAGACAAAAACAATTGCGTTATTTATTAACCAAATTCGTGAAAAAGTTGGCGTCATGTTCGGAAACCCAGAAACAACCCCTGGTGGACGTGCACTAAAATTCTATGCGACAGTTCGTTTAGAAGTTCGTCGTGCAGAGCAATTAAAATCAGGTACAGATGTTATCGGAAACCGTACAAAAATTAAAATTGTAAAAAACAAAGTGGCACCACCTTTTAAAGTCGCAGAAGTTGATATTATGTATGGCGAAGGTATTTCACAAGTTGGTGAATTACTTGATATGGCTGCCGATCAAGATATTATTGATAAAAGTGGTGCATGGTATTCATATAAAGGTGAGAGAATTGGCCAAGGACGCGAAAATGTCAAAAATTATATGAAAGATCATCCTGAAATGGTTGCTGAAGTATCTGCACGTGTACGTGATGCATATGGTATTGGAACTGGTGAGACCCTTGTCGAAGAGGAAACCCAAGAAGAGTTACCTTTAGAAGAATAAAACAGGACGGAGAGTACTTACAAGTTTTTGTAGGTGCTCTTTTGTTTTGACCGTGTTTCAAAGAGCAAAAAGCGATTAAAAAAAGAATGGTAGCGTATGCGAATTCGTCCACTTATTCCTTTTTTTAAGTTGACACTACTCCTTACAAACATTAGAATAAAATTGTGTGCTATACACACATATGCAGAGTAGGCATATTGATAATTTATGTAAATGTATGTTTATCAAAAAACTACAAATTGAAAATAAGAAAGATAGTATGGAGGTGATTCATCAATGGGACTTAACATTCTCCTCGCTATCATCGGATTAATTGTCGGTCTTTTCGTAGGTATCTTCGTCACAAAATCTCGTCATGAAAAAGAAATTAATGGCGCGAAACTAAGTGCAGAAAGCATTATATCTAATGCTAAAAAAGAGTCAGAAACTCTACGAAAAGAAGCGTTGTTAGAAGCTAAGGAAGAAAATCAGAAGTATCGGTCAGAAATTGAAAGTGAGTTGAAAGAAAGCAAGCTTGAATTAAAAACACAAGAAAATCGCTTACTACAAAGAGAACAATTGCTTGATCGAAAAGACGATTCTTTGGAAAAACGTGAACATTCATTAGCAATGAAAGAAAATAAAGTGAATGAAAAACAACAATTAATAGACGAGCGAGAAAAAGAAGTTGATAAACTGATTGACGAACAACAAAGTGAGTTGGAACGTATAGCTGCGTTATCAAGAGATGAAGCAAAAGATATCATCATGAAGTCAACAGAAGAAGAATTAAATCATGAACTAACAGTTATGGTAAGAGAGTCAGAACAACGAGCGAAAGAAGAAGCTGATCGCAAAGCGAAAAACTTACTTTCATTAGCGATTCAACGTTGTGCAGCGGATCAAGTATCCGAGACAACAGTCTCTGTTGTTACTCTACCGAACGATGAAATGAAAGGTCGTATCATTGGCCGTGAAGGAAGAAATATCCGTACGTTGGAAACATTAACCGGAATTGACTTAATTATTGATGATACACCAGAGGCAGTAGTATTGTCAGGCTTCGATCCAATTCGTCGTGAAATTGCTCGTATGACTTTAGAAAAATTAATTCAAGATGGACGAATTCATCCAGCACGTATTGAAGAAATGGTTGAAAAATCTCGTAAAGAAATGGATGAACGCATCCGTGAATACGGTGAACAAGCAGCCTTTGAAGTGGGCGCACATACCTTACATCCTGATTTAATTAAGATTATGGGACGTTTGCGTTTCAGAACAAGTTACGGTCAAAATGTGTTAAATCATTCGATTGAAGTTGCGAAATTAACAGGTGTACTTGCTGCAGAAATTGGTGAAGACGTCCAATTAGCGAAACGTGCCGGTTTCTTACATGATATCGGAAAAGCCTTGGATCATGAAATTGAAGGTTCACATGTTCAAATTGGTGCTGAATTAGCAGCAAAATACAAAGAGAATCCAACTGTGATTAACGCGATTGCCTCCCACCATGGGGACACAGAAGCAACTTCAATTATTTCTGTTTTGGTGGCAGCTGCCGATGCCTTATCAGCGGCTCGTCCGGGTGCTCGTAGCGAATCGTTAGAAAACTATATCCGCCGTTTGGAAAACTTAGAAAATATTTCAAATAGTTTCCAAGGTGTAGATTACAGTTTTGCAGTCCAAGCAGGACGTGAAGTACGTGTCATGGTTAAACCAGATGAAATTTCAGATTTGGATGCTGTACGTTTAGTACGTGACATTCGCAAGAAAATTGAAGATGAACTGGATTATCCAGGAAATATCAAAGTGATCGTGATACGTGAAACACGTGCAACTGATTACGCAAAATAAGATTGAACCACTTTCCTTTTTTATGGAAAGTGGTTTTTAATTGTTCTTTTGTACTTCATTATGTTAAATATTCTAACATGGATAGTTAGAATTTTCAGAATTTTTTCATTTTATTCATGAAAACACTAGATTGATGGTTTGTTTGATGGTATGATTTCTAACATCAAACAAAGGAGTTGATTATATGAATACAGGGAATATTGCGTTTATATTAATTTGTAGTGGTATGGTGAGTTTAATGACACCAGCACTCGCATTTTTTTACGGGGGATTAGAACGTCGTAAAAACATTTTGAATACAATGATGATGGTTATTTGTACGATGGGATTGGCTTCGGTGTTATGGATTATGATTGGTTATTCACTTTCATTTGGAGGAGAGGGATTGTTTATCGGTAATTTTGATCATCTCTTTTTCCAAAATGTCTCGTTAACAGAAGGTGAGACGATTCCAGAAGCGTTGTTTGCAGCATTTCAAATGATGTTTGCACTGATTTCAACGGCAATTATCACTGGATCAGTAGCCGGTCGGATGCGTTTTTCAGCTATTTTTTTATTTTTAACCTTTTGGTTAGTGTTGGTTTATTTTCCAATGGCTCATATGGTATGGGGCGGTGGATTTTTAGAAGAAATTGGTTCGATTGACTTTGCTGGCGGGAATGTCGTGCATATTAGTTCAGGGATTTCAGGCGTGGTTTTAGCATTGATGGTTGGCAAGCGTCGCGAATTTCACCAGACAGAATATCGTCCGCATAATATTCCATTTATTGTTTTAGGTGCAGGTTTATTATGGTTTGGTTGGTTTGGTTTTAATGCAGGTTCGGCTTTAGCGGCAGATGGCTTGGCAATTCATGCGTTATTAACGACTAATACAGCAGCTGCCAGTGGCATGCTCTCATGGATGCTCGTTGAAAAATTAGTCATCGGTAAACCAACAATTGTTGGCGCATGTACCGGTGCAATTGTTGGTTTGGTTTGTATCACACCGGGGGCTGGCTTTGTCTCTCTATGGTCTTCGCTAGTCATTGGTGCGATTGGTAGTCCTATTTGTTATTACTTTATTGCAAAAGTCAAACATCGTCTTGGTTTGGATGATGCCTTGGATGCATTTGGTTGTCATGGTGTTGGTGGGATTGTTGGAGGAATTTTAACAGGAATTTTCGCTGATCCAGCTGTCGGTGGCAAGACGGGACTACTTTATGGAGAAATAGGTTTATTTATGGCTCAATTAGAGAGTATTGTTTTTACGATTATCTTTGTAGCGGTTGTTAGTTTTGCGATTATTTTTGTCATTAGTCGTTTGATGCCAATTCGTGTGACGGATAAAGAAGAGGCGTTAGGTATGGACCAAGCAGAACATGATGAAACAGCTTATCCAACCTTTATGGGGTTAGATTCATAGTCAAAGGAGGAAACTTTATGAAAAAAATAGAAGCAATTATCCGTCAAGAAAAGTTAGAGGAAGTCAAAGCCGTATTAGATGACACGTTTCATATTAGTGGTATGACGGTCATGCAAGTATTAGGGCATGGGAATCAAAAAGGAGTAGCAGAATTTGTTCGTGGTCAAAAAATTATTCCAACCTTGTTACCAAAAGTTGCCTTGTGTTTAGTCGTGACTGATGAACAGGTCGAAGTGATTGCCAAAAAAATTATGGACACTTGCTACACAGGAGAAGTTGGCGATGGCAAAATTTTTATTTATGATGTAGCTGATGTGATTCGTATTCGTACGGGTGAACGTGGTTTGGATGCGATTTAAAGAGAAAAAAGCTCACACGATATTTCCAACGTGTGAGCTTTTTTTAATTTTTACGTCGTCTCGCAAAATCGACAAAGCGGAACTTGTCTAAGCGATGGATAGATTCAGTATATTCAAAACAACGGGTATCTTCCAAGTAGACCAAACTACGAACGGTTACGACATGTTGGTCTTCTGGATGTAAGTCCATTAAGTCACGTAATTCTTTGTTTACAGGGTCAACCGTAATTTCTTTTTGTGCATAAGAAATATCTAAACCTAAATCATTCTCAAAATAATCATAAATCGATTGTTGTGCTTTGTTTTTCGGTAATTCTGGGACGATGTCGGCAATTAAATAATCTTTGTCTAGAATGACGACTTGACCATCAATACGACGTTGCCGAATTAAACGCCACGCTTCGGCAGCAACCGGCCATTCTGTAATATCATGAAGTGACGGGGACACTGCAATTTTGCGAATCTCAACGACGCTTGTTTCACTTGGAATTTGTTGGGCAGTTTGTAATTCCTTGAAACTCGTCAATCCCGAAATTGGAAAGTCAAAGCGGTTCAAATCTAATACAATCGAACCTTTCCCTTGTTTCTTTTGAATATATCCAGCATCTCGTAACAGGTTCAACGCTTTACGAACAGTTTCGCGAGAGACGTTGTAGATTTTAATTAATTGATTTTCACTCGGCAACAGAGTATGTGGCGGATATTCTTTCGCTAGTATCTTCTGTTCCAAATCTAAAAAAATCTCTTTGAATTTATTCATGGCGCAACCTCCTCTCAGTCATTATAACGACAGGCAAGGTCGAAAGCAACCAACTATTTTTGTAAAAGCTCGTCAATTGATAAATCAGTTAATTCATGAACAATCACATCTGCACCATGGAGTTCTTCACCAGAATAAACACCAACGGCATACATACCTGCTGCTTTGATACCATCTAAGCCTGCTTGGGCATCTTCAAAACCAACCGCTTCAGCAGGCGTGATATTGATTGCTTCTGCTGCACGAATGAAAATTTCAGGGTCAGGTTTCCCTTTTGTTAAGGTAGCTGGATCAACAATTGCTGCAAATGCCTCTCGGACGGCTAATTTTTCTAGAATGAACGGCGCATTTTTAGAAGCAGAAGCAATGGCACATGGAATATTTTTTTCATTGGCTTCATCTAAAAAGGCCTTCACACCAGGTAATAAATCATCCGGTGTTAAATCTTGTAAGAGTTCAACATAGTGGGTATTTTTTTTCGTCGCAAGTTCTTCTTTTTCGGCTTCGGTATATTTATCCGCTTGGTTGCCATAAGCTAAAATCCGCTCCAATGAATCCATTCGGCTGATACCTTTTAATTGTTCATTGAATTTTAAGTCAATACTGATACCTAATTCATCAGCTAAGTCTTTCCATGCTAAATAATGGAATTTTGCAGTATCTGTAATAACACCATCTAAATCAAAAACAAATCCTTTTTTCATGTTGTTGTACACTCCTTAGTAATTAATAGTAGTTGGTTGATTAGCAACCAATTTAATTGTCTGACCATTTACATCTACTTCAGTATCTTGGTCAACGTTTAATGTTAGTGTTTCTTTAGTCACAGCGACTTGGAAATTCACTTGACGAATCGTTAAGTGGAAGTCGATAGTCTCCCAAGCTGCAGGTAGATTTGGTGCAAAGCTCACACGCTGCGTACGAATATCTAAGCCGGCAAAGGTAGTCAATGGAATATATAGCGTTGCTGCCATCACACCCGCGTGAATTCCTTCGGCCGTTGTTCCGCCTTGGATGTCACGATAATCTGAATACAACGCTTCTTGGTAGAGTTTCCAAGCTAATTCTTGATCATCAACCATAGCTGCTAATTGGGCATGAACAACACGAGATAACGTTGAACCGTGTGACGTACGTTCTAAATAATAATGTAAGTTACGTTCCACATAATCTTCCGGTAACGTATAATCTAAATCTTCTAAAATCAAACGGACTTGTTCTTTAGAGAAATTGTAGAAGATCATTAAACTATCGGCTTGTTTTGCAACTTTATACGTATCGGCTGATTTTCCTTCGGCATTCAAAATGCGGTCCATACGATAAATATTGCCATATTTTTCTTGATAATGTGCCCAATCCAAATCATCTAAGTCAAAGTAACCTTCAAATTGTGCAATAATACCGTCTTCATTGATTTCAAGTCCTAATTGATGCTTGATGGCTGCCATACTTTCTAGTGTTTGGTTGTCTACACCCGTTTTTTCTTGTATCTCTTGGAAAAGAGATGCAGGGAATTCTTGGTGTAAGTGAGCGATCTCTTCAAATAACCAAACGACCATCATATTTGTATAGGCGTTATTTTTTAGACCACCTTGTTTAGAGTTTGGATAATTTTCATGGAATTCATCTGGGCCCATCACTTTATCAATGAAGTAACGATTGGTCATCGTATCAAAGGTTGCGGCACTTTGCCAGAAATGCGCAATTTCTAACAACATTTCTAAGCCGTATTGTGCCATAAATTCCGTATCTTGAGTATTGTGCCAATATTGCCAAACATTGTAGGCAATCGCTAAGGAAACATGACGTTGCAAGCGACTGTGATCTTCTTTCCATTCACCGCTGATTGGATTTAAGTGTAATTCTTGTGATTGTTCTGTACCATCTAGACCAGATTGCCAAGGAAACATAGCGCCTTGATAACCGGCTTTTTGGGCATCTTTTTTCGCCATATCCAAGCGACGGTAGCGATACATCAGCAATTCTTTGGCAGTTTCTGGAAAATGAATAGTGTAGAACGGTAAAATAAATAATTCATCCCAGAAAATATGTCCACGATAAGCTTCTCCATGTAAGCCACGTGCAGTCACGCTAGCATCCAAGTTTTGGTTTCCATTTGGTGAAGCCGAAGCAAGTAAATGGAAGGTATGCAAGTTTAGCATTTTTTGAGACATTAAATCGCCAGTAATTTCAATGCCAGCTGTCTCCCATAAATCAGCCCATGCTTGTGCAGAAGCTTGATAGCTTTCCTCAAACGTTGGGAATTCTTGTGTAAAGTCAATCGGAGGAACACTTTCTTCCTGACGATATTGGTGCACGTGGACTGTTTTTTCGAATGTATACGCTGTTTGCTCGGTTGCTTGAACAGGTACTTGTTGACGAAGAATGTTGGCTGATTGTTCTGTAGTTAAATGAGACAATAATTCTTTTTCACCGTGTAATTTGGCTTGTTGAACAACGGTAATCTTAGAAGTCGTTGTAACTGCTGTTAGCGCCATGTTTGTTTCAGCAACTTGTTTATCAACTACATCTAAATGATGATGGGTCAAACTACGGTAACGGGCGACATTATAGTTGTATACATCGCCATCTGCTTCTGAGACAAATAATACTTCACCAGAGAAATTAAGTGGTGTGAATGTATAGGAAATATTGAATTGATGAACATTTGCCATACTTGCTATTTTTTTCGTATGAATGGCCAATTCTTTGCCAGTTGTTAAGCGCAAGACAATCCACGCTTCAAATAAACCTGTTTTTAAATCTAGTCGGCGTTTCATCGAAAGAACGGTATTATTCGCAATATCTACACGTTCACCGTCAACTACTAAATACATTTTTTGTAAATTCGGTGCATTGACAAAATCTTCATTATAAATCGTACGATCCGCAACTTGTGAAGCCACGCTATTGTAAAGACTAGCTAGATAAAGTGCAGGGTAGTTTTCTTCAGCAATTTCCATTTCAGGCGTTGTGCCTCGCAAACCCATAAAGCCATTTCCGACTGTTAATAAGGATTCTACAGAGTATTCATCTTTTCCTGGCGTATATCCATGGTAAACAACTTCCCAAGGGATTGTTGCTGCTTGTGTTTCAAAATCGCCTACTACAAAAGGGATATTTAATGTTTCTGTTAAATATTGTGATAATTCAATCGTTCGTCCATCTAAATTAACAACAGATTCTGTTTCGACTGTTCCCCCAGTTACCTCATGTTGTGGAATTTCTGCTACTAATTGCGCAAGTCGGTCCGTTAGCTCTCCTTCAAAAACAGTTTGTGTCCCGTCTGCCCAAGTTGCTTGCCATTGTGGTTGCAATTGTAAATGCACCTTCGTCATTTGTTTTCCTCCTCTTTCTTGTCTATACATGTGAGTAAAGTATAACGGAAAATGAAAGCTATTACAAATAGTAAATGTATTTTTTTTTAAAAGAAAAGAAAAAAATAGAAAATAAGCTGAAATTTATCAGAATGAATGCTGATATATCAACATTTATATTCTTTTTTAAAATAAAAAAGATAAAACGCTTGCAATCTGAGGTAATAGAGGTTATTATAAGCATGTTAATAAACATGTATATACAATTAATGTTAGGAGGATGTATTATGGGAAAGTATCAAGCTGATGCAGAGAAACTGTTGGAGTTGGTTGGGGGTAAAGAAAATATTGCCGCAGTCACACACTGTGCGACACGTATGCGTTTTGTGCTAAATGATCCATCGAAAGCTGATGAAAAATCAATTGAAGATATTTCATCTGTTAAAGGAATGTTTACCAATGCAGGACAGTTTCAAGTCATTATTGGCAACGATGTTTCAACGTTCTACAATGATTTTACAGCGGTTTCAGGAATTGAAGGCGTTTCAAAAGAACAAGGAAAAGCATTGGCTAAACAAAACCAAAATATGCTACAACGTGTCATTGCAGTCTTAGCCGAAATTTTTACACCATTATTACCAGCTATTATTGTCGGTGGTTTAATTTTAGGATTCCGTAATTTATTAGAAGGCGTACAAATTGAGGCATTAGGACAAAAAATTGTCGATGGCGTGGCGATGACCAATGCTGATGGCACACCAATTTATCAAACAATTGTCGATGTATCTCAATTTTGGTCAGGAGTGAATCATTTCTTATGGTTACCAGGGGAAGCAATTTTCCACTTCTTACCAGTTGGTATTACTTGGAGTATCACACGTAAAATGGGAACAACTCAAATTCTAGGGATTGTCCTAGGGATTACTTTGGTATCTCCTCAATTGTTAAATGCCTATGCTGTAAATGGTACAGCAGCAGCCGACATTCCATTTTGGGATTTTGGTTTCGCACAAGTGAATATGATTGGATATCAAGCACAAGTTATACCTGCAATGTTAGCAGCCTTTACCTTAGTTTACCTAGAGAAATTCTTTAGACCAAGAATTCCAGAAGCAGTATCAATGATTTTTGTTCCATTATTCTCGCTATTGCCAGCGATTTTCTTTGCACATACGATTTTAGGACCAATTGGTTGGAAAATCGGAACAGGTATTTCTTATATTGTAAATGCTGGTTTAGAGTCACCAATTTCATGGTTGTTTAGTGCAATTTTTGGTGCGGTTTATGCACCATTAGTTATTACAGGGTTGCACCATACAACACTAGCAATCGACTCACAGCTGATTGCTGACTTCGGGACAACCAACTTATGGCCAATGATTGCTTTATCAAATATTGCGCAAGGTGCAGCCGTCTTTGCTGTCTTATTCTTGCACCGTAAAGATACAAAAGAAAAAGAAATTTCATTGCCATCAGGTATTTCTTCTTGGTTAGGTGTTACCGAACCCGCAATGTTTGGGATTAACTTGAAATACGTTTATCCATTTGTGGCAGCAATGATTGGTTCTGGAATTGCTGGCATGTTTAGTAACATTATGGGAGTTCGTGCCAATGCTATCGGTGTCGGTGGTCTACCAGGAATCTTAGCTATCAACGGAAATATTGGTGGTGGTTGGTTTGCCTTTACAATAGCGATGATTATTGCGATTGTGGTACCATTTGTCTTAACCATTTTCTTCCGCCAACAAGGTATTTTTAATAAAATTGATCGTGTGGGAGCGCAAGTCGTTACACCTGACGGAGCAGTTGTTGATGCACCAGAAATTAGTTCTGCAAACACACTTCCTACAGAAAGCACGACAGAAGAATTATTCGCAACCGCTAACGGAACAGTCGTAGCAATTACTGAAGTTTCTGACCCTGTTTTTTCACAAAAAATGATGGGTGATGGCTATGCAGTTCGTCCAACAGATAATCATGTGTATTCGCCTGTCTATGGCACCGTAACAAGTGTGTTTGATACAAAACATGCCATTGGTATTTTAACACCAGGTGGCGCAGAGGTACTGGTTCACATGGGATTAGATACAGTTGAATTGAAAGGTGCGCCATTCAATGTCAAGGTCAAAGCTGGGGACAGTGTAACGCCAGAAACGGAAATTGCCGAAATGGATTTAGATGCTGTCACTGCAGCAGGCAAACAAACAGATATTCTGACTGTTTTAACCAATGCCGAAAAAGTAGCAAACTTAGAAATTACAGGCTTAGGTGAAACCACAGCAGGTAAAGTAATCGGTCAAGCTGAAATGAAATAATTAAAAAGAGCTTTCAACGATGGTTGAAAGCTCTTTTTTGTAATATCGTGGCAAGATTGTCCTTGCTTACGAATCTGCGCTATGCTATGGTTTTAGTGAAATGGAAAGGATGGATGGCATGGTAAAGTTAGTAGCAGTTGATATGGATGGAACTTTTTTAAGTAGTCAAAAAACTTATGATAAAAAGCGTTTTGAACAAATTTTTGCAGAGTTAAACCAACGAGACATTAAGTTTGTCGTTGCCAGTGGGAACCAATATGCGCAACTGACTTCCTTTTTTCCAGAGATTCGTGACGAAATTACCTTCGTTGCTGAAAATGGAGTATTGATTATTGATCAAGGGGAACTAATTCATGAAAATCATTTTGATCCGCAAACAGTGCAACGCATTATCCAATTTTTACGCAAAGAGCATCCTGATGTGAATATGGTGCTAAATGGGATTAAGAGTGCCTATATTGAACGGACACAACCAGAAGCGTTTCAACAATTTGTGACCTTTTATTGCCATGCGTTAGAAAAAGTCGATGATTTATTGGCATTAGATTTTGAAAATGAACGATATGTGAAGTTTGCGTTAGGTGTACCCGAAGCAAGAACGGAAGAAATTGCGCAAGCCATCTCTGACGCTTTTCCTGAAGAAGCACGGGCTGTTTCTAGTGGGCATGGCAGTGTCGATATTATTTTGGCAGGGAAAGATAAAGCCAACGCGTTACAAGTACTAGCAGATTTATGGGAGATTCATCCGAGTGAAATGATGGCATTTGGGGATGGACACAATGATTTAGAAATGTTGCGTTATGTAGGTCACAGCTATGCGATGGCAAATGGTGCTCCTGCGGTAAAAGAAGCGGCTAAAGCAACAGCACCGTCAAATGATGAAAGTGGTGTGTTGCAAGTGTTGGAAGAGTATTTAAGATAAGACAAAGAAAGCTTTCCCTTTTTGGTTGAAAGCTTTTTAAAAGGCTTATTTTCATTTAAAATAAGTATCTATATAAATTTTCTTCCACAATTTAGTATGTTCTCAGTGCCTATGTAGGTGAAATTTGCTATGATAGAATACAACACGACTATTTTCGAGTAGGTGGAATTATGGAAATTATAGAGAAAGCACCCGCAAAGATTAATTTGGGATTAGATGTTCTTCGTAAACGCGAAGATGGGTATCATGAGCTTGAAATGGTCATGTCTAGTGTCGATTTGGCGGATCGTTTGACATTTGAGACGCTTCCTACGAATGAAATTATCGTAGAAACAAATAAGGCTTTTTTGCCAATCGATAAGCGGAACAATGTCTATCAAGCTGCATCTATTCTCAAAGAGCGCTATGGAATAGAAGAAGGAATTAAAATCTCTATTACCAAGAATATTCCTGTTGCTGCTGGTTTGGGTGGTGGAAGTACGGATTGTGCTGCTGCACTACGAGGCATGAATCGTTTGTGGGAATTAAATTTGTCGATGGATGAACTTGTATCGATGGGGGTCCAAGTTGGTACGGATGTCCCGTACTGTTTATATGGTACGACTGCATTTATTGCGGGGAAAGGTGAAATTGTCCAACCGCTTGTTCCGATGCCCCAATGCTGGGTTGTTTTGGTTAAGCCACGCATTAGTGTATCCACGCGGAAAATTTTTCAGCAAGTCGAAATGGATAAATTATCTCATCCAGACATGAATAAATTATCAGCAGCCATTTTGGCTCGGGATTATCAAGGGATGTTGCAGCATATGGGCAATAGCTTAGAGGACATTACGATTCCTAAACACCCTATTATTCAACAAATTAAAGAGCGAATGCTGAAATATGGTGCGGATGCGGCATTGATGAGTGGGAGTGGACCAACGGTTTTTGCATTGTGTCAAAAATATTCTCGTGCACAACGAATTGTGAACGGGTTAAAAGGCTTTTGTGATGAAGTGTATCTTGTTCGTACACTACAGTAAAGCAAACATGGAAGAGAATCCTATCTATTTTTGATAGATACGATTCTCTTTTTCTTGACGAAAAGCCAAACCTTTGATACATTATTTTTTGGCATCAAATCGTAAACTTTACGATTTGTTTAAATGAAAAGAAATGAGGATCAAACAATGAAAAAAATCCTTTTAACAAGTATCGTTTTATTTGGTAGCTTGCTGCTAGGTGCTTGTGGGCAATCAGAGCAATCAAATGACATCCAAGTCATGACGACTTTTTATCCAATGTATGAATTTACTAAAGAAGTAGTCGGTGACGAAGGCCAGGTTGAGTTACTCATTCCAGCTGGAACAGAAGCACATGATTACGAGCCAAGTGCCAAAGATGTTGCTAAAATTTCTGATGCAGATGCTTTGGTATACAACAGCAAAGAATTAGAAACATGGATTCCTGATTTATCACAAAGTATTAGCTCAGAAAAAACGACTTTGATTGAAGCAGCTTCCACGATTGATTTAATGCCTGCTGGTGAAGAACATGACCACGAGCACGAGCATGAGGGAGCGGAAGCAGAACATCACCATGAACATGATCCACATGTTTGGGTAGATCCAGTGATGGCAATTACGGAAGTGGAGACAATTCGTGATGCCTTAAGTGAGAAGTTTCCAGAGAAAAAAGC
The DNA here is from genome assembly GCF_009933335.1 of Candidatus Enterococcus willemsii. Lineage (GTDB taxonomy): Bacteria > Bacillota > Bacilli > Lactobacillales > Enterococcaceae > Enterococcus_F > Enterococcus_F willemsii. The sequence goes on from NZ_MAEL01000035.1 coordinate 110,474, forward strand.
GACATTTGAAGCCAACGCAGCGGCTTACATCAAAGAGTTGCAAGCATTAGATGCAGAATATCGTGCAGCTTTTGAAGGGGCGAAAAATAAAACGTTTGTGACGCAACATGATGCCTTTGCCTATTTGGCGCATCAGTATGGTTTAACGCAACAAGCGATTGCCGGTTTATCTCCGGATATTGAACCAACGCCAAGTCGTTTAGCAGAATTGAAAGATTTTGTTGATGAACATCAAGTGAAGGTCATTTATTTTGAAGCCAATGCGTCATCTAAAGTTGCTGAAACACTAGCAAACGAAACCGGTGTGACTTTAGAAGTCTTGAATCCGTTAGAAAGTTTAACAAAAGATCAACTAACCGCTGGCGAAAATTACATTTCAGTGATGAAAGAAAATTTACAGGCATTACAATTAAGTATTAAATAAGGAGGGACCAATGTGCATTATATCGAAGTGAAAGATTTAACCTTTTATTACGACGATGAGCCTGTTTTGGATAACGTTCATTACCATGTAGATCCAGGCGAATTTGTCATTTTAACTGGTGAAAATGGTGCGGCAAAATCAACCTTAATTCGAGCGACATTAGGCTTATTGAAACCTGCCAAAGGAGAAGTATCAGTAGCAAAAGTAAATACAGAAGGCAAACGATTAAGTATTGGTTACATTCCGCAACAAATCGCTTCGTTCAATGTCGGTTTTCCAAGTACGGTATTAGAATTAGTTCGTTCAGGGCGTTATCCGAAAAATCGCTGGTTCAAAAAATTGACCGCACGTGACCATGAGCATGTCAAAAAAGCATTGGAATCAGTGGGCATGTGGGACATGCGCCACAAACGAATCGGAGAATTATCAGGTGGACAAAAGCAACGTATTAGTTTGGCTCGGCTTTTTGCGACTGACCCAGATTTATTCATTTTAGATGAACCGACAACAGGAATGGATGAAGAATCTCGGAATAATTTTTACCGTTTGTTGCGACATAGCGCACATCAACATGGGAAAGCTGTGTTAATGATTACGCATGACCATGAAGATATTAAGGCATATGCGGATCGACAAATTCGTTTAGTCCGAAAGGAGGATTCACAATGGCGTTGCTTTCATATGAATTCATGAGACGTGCGTTCCTATCGGCGATTTTTATCGCGGGAATTGCCCCGATGCTAGGTGTTTTTCTAGTCATTCGTCGCCAATCATTAATGGCAGATACCTTGTCTCACGTTTCTTTAGCGGGTGTTGCTTTAGGATTTTTCTTAAATTTAAATCCTACGTTCACCACGATGATTGTTGTTATCTTAGCCGCGGTAGTTTTAGAATATTTGCGTTCGTTGTATAGTAGTTATTCAGAAATTTCAATTGCGATGTTGATGTCCGGAGGATTGGCATTGGCCTTAGTTTTAATGAATCTGAGTGGCGGTAGTTCATCGACGAGTATTCAATCGTACTTATTTGGCTCTATTTTGACAATTACACCTAATCAAGTCATTTTCCTAGGTATTTTATTCGTAGTTATTGCAGTCTTGTTCGTATTATTTAAGAAGCCGATGTATGTCTTGACGTTTGACGAAGATACAGCACATGTGGACGGTTTACCTGTTCATTGGATGTCAATGTTATTTAATGTAGTAACTGGTGTAGCGATTGCGGTGATGATTCCAATCGCTGGTGCTTTGTTAATTTCAGCGATTATGGTTTTGCCTGCAGCGATTAGTATGCGTTTAGGGAAAAGTTTCAATATGGTGATACTGATTAGTGTTATTGTTGGTCTAATAGGCATGATTAGTGGTCTTACAAGTTCCTATTATTTATCGACACCACCTGGCGCAACCATTACATTAGTGTTTATTATCCTGTTTTTACTGGTTAATTTGGTAAAACGTTGGATTACCTTCACGCAAAGAAAGAGACAAATGAAATAAGTAGAAAACGAGAAACGAAAGTTTTTCGTTTTCTTTTTGTTATAATTGAATAAATTACGAACAATTTTAATAAAAAAGAAGAAAATACTCGAAAAAGACAGTAAAAACCTTTATAATGAGGAGAAAGAATTTAAGAGAAGGAGTTGGAGTTCGTGAAAGTTCGTCGTAGTGAGCGATTAATTGATATGACCCATTATTTGTTAGAGCATCCACACAAATTGATTTCCTTAACGTTTTTTGCGAAACGTTATGAATCAGCGAAATCATCGATTAGTGAAGATTTAGCCATTGTAAAGAAAACATTTAAAGAAAGAGGCACTGGTATTTTAGAGACCATTCCCGGAGCAGCTGGCGGAGTTATTTTTGTGCCAACAATTTCAAAAGAGGAAGCCAAAGAATATATTTTAGCACTCTCTGATCGTTTGTCTGAACAAAGTCGTTTACTTCCAGGTGGGTACGTGTATTTAACTGACTTACTAGGGGAACCTGATTTGCTTCGCCAAGTTGGACGAATCATCGCTTCGAAGTATTTAGGTCAAAAAATCGATGCGGTGATGACTGTGGCAACAAAAGGTGTGCCAATTGCTCAAGCCGTTTCCTATTACTTAAACGCTCCGTTTGTTATTGTACGTCGAGACTCTAAAATTACTGAAGGACCGACAGTCAGTGTCAATTATGCATCAGGTTCCTCCGAACGAATCGAAAAAATGGAATTATCAAAACGCAGTTTAAAACGCGGTTCTCGTGTATTAGTCGTTGATGACTTTATGAAAGGCGGCGGCACAATTAACGGTATGCAAGGGTTAATTGAAGAATTCGAAGCAGAACTTGTGGGGGTAACTGTTTTTGCTGAAGCAAAATTCCGTGGCGAACGTGCAGTGACCGACTATAGCTCATTATTATTTGTCGAAGATGTTAATACACAAACCAAAACAATTTCTGTGGTACCAGGAAATTATTTTGATGAAGAATAGTCTGATATAAAATTTGTTGGCATTGTAGAATAACCATATAACAAAAGCCTCCTCGATATAAAAGAGTGGGCTTTTGTTGTTTTCCATCTAACCAATCAGCATTTTAGTGGTATAGTCGACTGGAATAAGGTACACTGGCATCATACAAAAAGTGAGGAGTGACCATGATGACGGAAAAAACATTCGTAATTATTAAACCAGATGGCATACAGCGTCAATTAATTGGGAAGGTTATACAACGCTTTGAGCAAGCGAATTTAACATTAGAGAAGATGAAAATGAAGACGCTTACGAAAGAAGTGTTAACAGAACACTATCAACATGTGAGCAAGCAACCATTTTTCCCCGGTTTATGTGCCTTTATGATGGAATGTCCGGTTGTTTTGCTGATTTTATCTGGTGAAAGGGCCGTAGCAAGAGTTCGTCAGCTAGTTGGTGCAACTGACCCGTTAGAAGCAGCTCCAGGAACAATTCGTGCCGATTTTGGCACGAGTAAACAACGAAATGTTGTGCATGCCTCGGATAGTTTAGAGTCAGCTACTATCGAAATTGAACGTTTTTTTGGTTGAAAAAGAGAGGGAAAGAATGGGGAGCCTGCCAGTTTTTAGCGACGGATTATTAATTGGTCTACCTATAAAATTTGCGATATAGTTGAAAAACCCAAGAAATTGGGCTACACTTAAAAAAGCAAAAAATCGAATGGAGTGAAGCGCGTGAATGCACGTTACGCAATTATTTTAGCCGCAGGTAAAGGAACACGTATGAAATCAAAATTATATAAAGTGTTGCATCCTGTCTGTGGGAAACCCATGGTAGAACATATTATTAATCGAGTAGAAGAAACGAATCCAACAGAAATCGTGACGATTGTCGGTCACGGTGCAGATAAAGTTCAATCACAATTAGGTGAACGTAGCCAATACGCCTTGCAAGCCGAACAATTAGGAACGGGTCATGCGGTCATGCAAGCGGCTGAATTTTTAAAGGGAAAAAAAGGGACGACGCTGGTTATTAGTGGCGATACACCGTTATTAACTTCTGAAACATTAGATAATTTATTCGAGTATCATCAAGGAAAAGGGGCTTCTGCAACGATTCTAACAGCCCATGCTGAAAATCCAACAGGCTACGGACGAATTTTACGTGACCATGTCGGAATTGTTGATCGAATTGTTGAACAAAAAGATGCAACGCCAGAAGAAGCGCAAGTCAAGGAAATCAATACAGGGACGTATTGCTTTGATAATGAATTATTATTTGATGCTTTAGAAAACCTAAACACCGATAATGCGCAAGGAGAGTATTATTTAACAGATATCATTGAAATTTTAAAAGCAGACGGCAAAAATGTCGCCGCTTATCAAACAGAAGATTTCAATGAATCGTTAGGTGTGAATGATCGTGTCGCATTGGCAGAAGCCAACCGTTTGATGCGTGAACGTATTAATCATCAACACATGCTAAACGGTGTATCTTTCATTGACCCAGCTGCTACTTACATTGATGCAGGAGTCATAATTGGTGCCGAAACGGTTATCGAACCAGGTGTTTATTTAAAAGGAAAAACAGTCATTGGGGAAAACTGTGTGATTACAGCCCAATCACAAATCGTTGATAGCACGATTGAAGACAACGTGACGATTAAAACATCGGTTGTAGAAGAAAGTGTCGTGCGTTCAGGGGCAGATGTAGGACCATATGCGCATTTGCGTCCAAAAGCAGAAATTCATGAAAATGCCCATGTTGGGAATTTTGTTGAAGTCAAAAATGCTGTAGTGGGCGAAGGAACCAAAGTCGGTCATTTAAGTTATGTCGGTGATGCGACATTAGGAAAAGACATTAATGTTGGTTGTGGGGTCGTTTTTGTCAATTATGATGGCAAAAAGAAACATCGCACGGTTGTAGGGGATCATAGTTTCATCGGTTCATCTGTTAATATCATTGCACCTGTAGAAATTGAAGCCAATAGTTGCGTGGCAGCAGGTTCAACAATTACAGATGATATTCCAGAACATGCCTTAGCAATTGCTCGTGCAAGACAGGTAAATAAAGAGGATTACGCAAAAAAAATTCCATATATGCAATAAGTCAATCTAAATGGCTTGATTTCTTAGCGAAAAATGACTACTATTTATTAGGAAGATGATTCTAGTAAAATAGTAGTCTTTTTACTAGTCGAATGTAAAGAAAGTGGAGGTTCTCATGTCGAATCATTATTTTGATCCAAAGTTAAAGATTTTTGCGCTAAACTCTAATCGTCCGTTAGCGGAAAAAATCGCTGCTGCAGTAGGTGTAGAATTAGGTAAGTGTTCTGTAAAACAATTCAGTGATGGTGAAATTCAAGTCAACATTGAAGAAAGTATTCGTGGTGACCATGTTTACATCGTTCAGTCAACGAGTAGTCCAGTCAATGACAACTTGATGGAATTGTTAATTATGATTGATGCGTTAAAACGAGCAAGTGCAAAAACAATCAATGTGGTAATGCCCTATTATGGTTATGCACGTCAAGACCGTAAAGCACGCTCACGTGAACCAATTACAGCGAAATTAGTAGCGAATATGATTGAAAAAGCAGGCGCAACGCGTATGGTTACTTTAGACTTACACGCATCACAAATTCAAGGTTTCTTTGATATTCCAGTGGATCATTTGATGGGTGCACCATTAATTGCCAACTATTTCTTAGAAAACAATATTCAAGGTGATGATGTCGTGGTTGTTTCTCCAGACCATGGTGGAGTAACACGCGCACGTAAATTAGCTGAATTTTTAAAAGCACCGATTGCAATCATTGACAAACGTCGTCCACGTGCCAATGTAGCAGAAGTAATGAATATCATTGGTCATGTCGAAGGCAAAATTTGTGTATTAATCGATGATATCATTGATACAGCAGGTACAATTACATTAGCTGCCAATGCGTTAAAACAAGCTGGCGCAAAAAGCGTTTATGCTTCTTGTACACACCCTGTATTATCTGGTCCAGCATTGGACCGCATTCAAGACTCCGCAATTGAACGTTTAGTTGTGACAGATTCGATTAATCTGCCAGATGAACGCAAAATTGCAAAAATTGATGAAATCAGTGTGGGTGTATTGATGGCGGAAGCAATTAAACGTATCCATGAGAACAAACCAGTTAGTCCATTATTTGAAACAAAAGAAGCCTTCAATCAATAAAAAAACAAAAAAGTTGTTGTAACGAATGTTGCAACAACTTTTTTATTGAAAAAATAACTGTATAAGAGCGAAAATGTTCTTTTTTCATAATTGCATTTGACAGTTATTCAAAAAAATGATAACCTTTTCATTGTGAAATAATCAAAGCAAACAACGAGGAATGTTATCGATTACGAGCATAACCTGTAACTGCATCCAAAACAGATGGGACAGTTATGGGCTTTTTTGCGTTTAAAGAGAAAAGTCGTTGTTGGCGTAATAGGAGGAAGAAAGTATGAAAAAATTGTTAGGAATGGCAAGTATTATTTTATCATTTGGTTTGGTATTAGCCGGTTGTCAAGGGGGAGCAACTGAAAGCACTGATGTATCGTCAACTGTTGAAAAAACAGAGCAAGCAGAAGAATTGACGCTTTATGTTGTTCGTCATGGAAAAACGATGTTGAATACGACTGATCGTGTACAAGGATGGTCAGACGCAGTGTTGACGCCTGCAGGTGAAGAAATTGTCACAGCAGCTGGTGTTGGTTTAAAAGACATTGATTTCCAAGCAGCTTATAGCAGTGATAGTGGTCGTGCTGTTCAGACAGCGCAATTGATTTTAGATGAAAATAAAGCATCTTCGCACTTAGAATTGCATACTGATCGTCGTTTGCGTGAATTTAACTTTGGTTCATATGAAGGTGATTTAAATCATACCATGTGGCAAGATATTGCCGATGATCATGGGGTCTCATTAGAAGAATTTCTAGCAAACATGAATCCAAAAGATTTTGCCGATAGTGTGGCAAAACTTGATAAAGAACGCATGAAAAAAGAAGGCATTGAAGAAGGCGTGAATTGGCCGGCAGAAGACTATGATACGATTACTAGTCGCTTAACAGAAGGACTAGATGCAATTGTTGAAGAAGAATCTAAACATCCAGGCACAGGAAATATTTTGATTACTTCACATGGCTTAAGTATTTCTGCTTTATTAGATACTTTATTTGAAGAATTTGATGTACCAGAAGGCGGACTAAAAAATGCCAGTGTAAATATTATCAAATATAAAGATGGTAAATACACATTGGGAACAGTGAACGATATGAGTTACGCAGAAGCTGGACAAGCAGCAGAATAGAATGATTTAGAATGAACAATCCTGAATAGCGATTGTTCATTCTTTTTTTTTGAGAATCATACATAAAATACGACGTTCAAGTATGAATTTACGACGTTTAGGATAAAAACGGAAACAAAAGTTGTTTTCAGAGTATACTATGTAGAACTTATCAGCAAAGTAATTTTAATAAAAGAAAGTAGGTAAGCTAATGAACTTAAAAAATGGTTGGCGATTAATCACGGATAATCACTTAGAATTAAAGTTATTCTCGAATGTTGAGAATTCTAATGAGTTAGTTGTTAGGGACAAAAATGACACGGGGCACTCTGCTCATTTATCATTTCGGATGCAGATATTGAAGTACAAGAAATGTCATGGGCAATTTCTTTAAAGTTTGATTGGAAGCATAAAACGATTTATTTAACGGATAGTGAAGAGAAGAGTAATAGTTAAAATTTACAGATGCGAATCTCAAAATAAATACCAACAGTTGATCGAAATAAAAAAGAACAGGAGCTCACTTTATGGGAAGTGTAAGTTTAAAAGAATGGACGTTTCATTATGATTCAAATAAGGTGACGACAATAGCAAATGCTGAAAAAATTGCTTTTTTATCAAAAGATTATAGTGACGTGCATCTTGTGATAGAAATAGAAGCGGACTTATTAGTGTTCCAACCTAGATGGAGTACAAAAATAACTGATTTAGAGACAGGTGCTTTTTTAATTGAAACAAATAATTATTGAGGTGATTTTTATCCTCGGAATAAAAAAGAATAGAGGCTAACTTTTATGGAAAGTGTAAGTTTAAAAGAATGGACGTTTCGTTATGATTCAAATAAGACAACAGCAATAACGGGTCCTGAAAAAATTTCTTTTCTCACAAAAGATTACGATAATGTGCATCTTGTGATAGAAATAGAAGCTGACTTATTAGTATTCCAACCTAGATGGAGTACAAAAATAACTGAAGTAGAGACAGATACGTTTTTAATTGAAATAAATAAGTATTGAGGCGATTTTTAACAAACAATATTACCTATTTTAGGAAACTAGAACAAATACTCATAGCAGGTATGAACTAAAAAAAGAAGGAGCTGCATGTATGAAAAGTATTAATTTACAGAAATGGACATTTCACTATGATCCAAATAGCATCGCTGCAATAGCAAGTGATGACAAAATTGTTTTTCTCACAAAAGAATACGATGAGTTGCATCTTGTAATAGAAATAGAAGCTGGTTTATTAGTCTTTCAACCTAGATGGAATTCTAAAACAACTAAACTAGATACCCATACTTTTTTAGTTGAAAGAAGTTACGAATAACTTGTTACCGAAGTTTATAAAAATATCCGAACGATTTAAACAGAATGGAGAACTGTTTAAATCGTTCGGATTGTTGTTATTAAAAGTAAGTAGATATATTGGTTTCAATCTCTTCACTTTACATAGAATCGTACTTTATTTCTTATAAATATTTTTCAACGTTAGTGGAGCTGCGAAGGTGTGATAATTCAATCCTTCAATACCTTCACTTTGTAAAACGAATTGTTGGTTTTGGCTGATAATAACCATTCCCGCAGTATTTTCAATGACTTCTTTTTCAGCAGCGATAAGTGTTTGCCAACGTTTATCTAAGTCATTGGCATATTTAACGGAAGCATCATCCAGTAGCTGATCATAGACAGGATTTGAATAATTTCGGTCATTGCCAGTATATAAGGTATTTAAGGTAGAGATTGGATCTTTGTAATCAGGTGTCCAGTAAATGAGGAACATATCATAGTTACTTTCTCGACCTAAATTGAGGGCTGATTCTGTTGGTAAAGATTGCAAGTTGATAGTTAAGCCGTCAAAAAGTTCTTGCAGGCTATATTGAATACTTTCGCCCATTTTTTTATACCCGCTATCGTCAGTCACGATGAAGTCTAGGGTAATTTCATCGCCAAGTTCTGCTTTGGCTTTTTCCCAATAATTTAAGGCTTCTTCTTTGTTGTATTCCATTAAATTCCCTGCTTCTTCGCGGAAATCCACACCCGTGCTAGGGTTGGTAACAAAGCCTTCCGTAATCGCACCATAAAGTGGTTTTGAACCATCAGCCATGATGTTGTTGACTAGTGTTTCTTTATCAATTCCTAAAGCAATTGCTTTTCGTAAGTTTTCATTTTTCAATGGCGTATCTTTACCCGCTCGTTTTTGATTTAAACGAATATAGTTCATTGTTGCGGTTGGGTAAGAATGGAAGTTTTCGTTGGTACTATTTTGTTTCGCCAATTCACCAGTTAACGTAGCGACATCCAATTGGCCATCGTTAAATAAATTTAAAGCAGTAGATGTTTCTTTGATGACTTCGTAGTGAATTTTATCTGATTTTACATTGTCTTTGTCCCAATATTTCTCATTTTTGACTAAATCCCAACTCATGTCTGCTTGTTTCCAATTTTCGACAAGGAAAGGTCCATTATAAACAACGCTCTCACTGTCGCTGCCGTAAGCATCACCAAATTCTTTTAACGCTGTTTGGTTTTGTGGGAAGAACGTTGGGAAAGTAAGCAGTGAAGTAAAATAAGGTTTGGCTTCTTTTAATTTTACCTCCAGCGTGTAGTCATCCAACGCTTTGACACCTAGTGTATCGGGTTCTTTTTCGCCAGCCAGAATCTCTGTACCATTAGCAACAGTATCTGCCAATAAGAAGCTATAGATTAAGGCGTTTTTTGGATCAATCATTTTTTTCCAAGCAGCTTCAAAATCATGAGCAGTAACAGGTTCATCATTACTCCATACACCATCTTCTCGCAAAGTAATCGTGTAGGTTTTTCCATCTTCTGAAATCTCTGGTAATTCTTTTGCGGCTGCCGGAATCACTTCATCATTTTCATCTAAAGCGTATAATCCTTCGAATGCGGCAGTGTGTGTAATTGCATCTGGAAAGTCCAGCATGTTCGATGTGTCTAATGTGGTCAATTCTGACGCAGACATTAAATTGACTGTTTTAACCGTTGTTTCTTCTTTGCCTGTGGAGCAACCGACTAATAATGTGATTGCTGCTAAGGCACCTAACCAAAATCCCTTTTTCATTCTTTTTCCTCCTAATCGCGTTCGACTAATAGCCAGACAACCACTGCCGGCTCGTCACCATCATTATAATTAATATGTCCCTCGCCTTTTTCAATTAATTGTGCGTCTCCAGGTTTGCCAAGTAAGTCTCGCCCGTCTTCTAAAATTGTATGGGCACACCCTGAGATAATGTAAGAATATTCATCTTGTTCATGGCGGGCAAAACCTTCTAATGGACGTTTTTCACCAGGTTGCAAAGTAATTACCCCCATGGTTACTCGTTGGTTGGGTTGATTTTCTTTGTCAAAAAAGATATTCATTTCTTGTAAAAGTGTTGGTTTGATAATCATTCCCCGTGCTCCTCTCCATCTTATTATTCCTAATCATACTGAAAATCTGTCCAATGTCAAACTTTTCAGAATATTCTATCGGAATAAAAAGTAATTAAAGTTTGCAAGTTTGATAAATTATGCTATGATTTTAGAGGAATAAAAATTAAATAGAATCTAATCACAAAGGGGAGTCCATTTGGGCTGAGACTGAGTTTACTCTAAACCCTTCGTACCTGTTTCGATCATTCGAGCGTAGGAATTGTGAAGAGCTGAAGTGTATAAAATTATCCACTTCTCCTTTGTGAATTGTGAGGATTCTGAAGGAGGAGTTTTTTTATGCGTACAACGACTACAAAAATATGGGTGGAAGGAACGATTTTGGCCGCACTGGCGATGGTGCTTTCCTATATTCCACTTGGGATTGGGTCAAGTTACTCGATTTCCTTAGGTCAAATCCCCCTAGCAATTTATGCGTTACGCCGAGGACCTAAAGCGGGCTTGTTGGCGGGGCTTGTTTGGGGACTCTTGCATTTTCCTTTAGGGCAAGTATATTTTTTAAGTGTTGCGCAAGTGTTAATCGAATATCCGTTGGCTTTTACTTTTGCGGGTTTAACAGGTGTTACAGCCGTCAAATTACAACAAGCACTCGTAAAAGGAGAAGAACAAACCGTTCGAGGCCAAATTGTATCAGGTGTATTTATTGGTGTTTTGGCGCGTTATTTCTGGCACTTTATAGCGGGCTGGATTTTTTGGGGCGAGTATGCGTTTGGTGGCATGAGTCCAGTGGTCTTTTCTTTGGTCATGAATGGCGCAAGTGGGCTTTCAACGGGAATCTGTACAGTCATTGTACTAATCATTCTCTATAAAAAATTCCCGGCTATTTTTGTGCCAAAAGATGCACAAATCGAATTCACAACAAAATAATTCAACAGCTTTCAATCGGTGATGCAACCGTTTGGAGGCTATTTGGCTAGGAAAAAAGGGGGATATCACATGACATTTACAAGTGATGCCAAAGAAAAGTCAGCAATGATTTGGCAAAAAAGTTTCACTCATCCATTTATTCGTGAATTACACCAAGGAACCTTACCTGAAGAAAAATTTCGTTATTATTTGCTACAAGATCGTTATTATTTACTACAGCTACAAGAACTGTATCGACAAATTGCTGAAAAAACCGAGCATGCAAAAATTCGGCTATTTTTTGAACAAGGTGGCAAACGCTTAGTTGCTGGCGAACAAGCTATCCGTGCCACGTTATTTCAAGAAATGGGCATTGCAGACGATGAGATTAGACAAGTTCCGATGGCAGAAGTTCCTTATCATTACGTGTCACATATGTATCGACAATTGATTTATTCTCCAACCGTTGCATTTGCAAGTTTATTGCCCTGTGCATTGTTATACCAAGAAATCGGCTTAACGTTAAGTCAAACTGGCTCACCACATCCTCACTATCAAACATGGATTGACACGTGTACGACAGAAGAAAGTATGGCAATTGTGTCGGAATTTCAGCAGTTGCTCAATGAATGTTACGAACAAGCATCTACAGCAGAGCAACAACAAATGTTAGAAGCTTTTCATATTAGTACCTATATGGAATATGCGTTTTGGGAAATGGCCTATCAACGCAAGATGTGGGGAGAGGATACGTATGCTTAATAAAAAAATACAAAAACTGAGTTACCTTGCAATGATGATTGCGTTAGATGTCGTTTTGTCTCCATTGTTTCGAATTGAAGGAATGGCACCGATGTCGAGTGTGATGAATGTGTTTGCCGGTGTCTTATTAGGACCCTTTTATGGCACAGTGATGGCTTTCATTTGTGGTCTCATCCGTATGATGCTACTCGGGATTCCACCGCTTGCTTTAACGGGTGCAGTGTTTGGAGCCTTTTGTGCTGGCCTAGGTTATCGTTGGCGTGCATCGATTGTTTCGTCGGCAATTGGAGAAATTATTGGCACTGGGATTATCGGTTCATTGCTCTCTTATCCTGTAATGGTTTGGTTTACAGGGAGTCAACAAGATTTCTACTGGTTCATGTATACCCCACGCTTCATCGGTGCCGCATGTATCGGTTCAATTGTTGCATATATTAGTTGGCAGAAAGCGCAGCATCTGCCAATTATGAAAAAAATTCAACAAGTATTTCAAGGAGGTGTTAGTTAATGAAACGCTCACCTTTTCCATTTACAGAACAATCCGTGCTCGTTCATTGCATAACCAATGAAATTACGAATGAATTGTTGGCAAATGCGTTATTGTTTGTTGGTGCAAAACCGATTATGGCCGAAGATCCACGAGAATTTGCGGATTTATTTGAACAGACAGATAGTATCTTATTAAATTTAGGGCGTATATCGCCTGCAAAAGAACAGGCCTTAAAAATAGCTAGTCACATGGCGACACAACCCATTGTGCTAGATATCGTTGGTGTAGCAGCAAGTTCATTAAGATTAGCATTATCGAAAGAACTGGCAGTAAATGCCACCGTTGTTAAAGGCAATATCTCTGAAATGCGTAGTTTTTGCGGCTTGGCTACTAAGAGTCGAGGGGTTGATGGAAGTCCTTTTGATCAGCAAGCTGCAGAAATGGATGAACTGATTACAGCCTTAAAAAAACTACCGTCTACCACCACCTACCTAGCGACCGGTCCAACTGATGTCATTGTACAAGGCGAAACGGTGCTGCTTTTAGAAAATGGCGTGGCTGAATTGGATAGTTTCACTGGCACCGGTGATATCGTTGGTGCGCTAATTGCAAGTGTTTTGGGTGCAGGGTATCCATCACTTGAAGCAACGAGGTTGGCTGTTAGCTATTTTAATTTGTGTGGCGAAGCTGCTAAAAAATCTTTGGTCCAACCGATGGGCTTAGCTGATTTCCGGCAAGAAACATGTAATCAATTGTCATTACTACATCAAACATGTTGGCAAAAGCAGATGAAAGGAAAAAACTATGAATAATCCATTTACTTTATACTTAGTGACTCATCGTTATGGAACAGAAGAAATGTTTTTACAAACAATTGAACAAGCTTGTCAAGCGGGCGTAACAATGGTTCAGTTACGAGAAAAAGAGTTGAGTACACGTCAATTTTATGAGTTAGCACAGCGAGTGAAACAAATAACGGATCGTTACCATATTCCTTTAATTATTAATGATCGAGTGGATATTTGCTTAGCTGTAGATGCTGCAGGTGTTCATATCGGTGATGATGAATTACCGGTTGCGACAACGCGAGCCTTGATTGGCGATAAAATTCTTGGTGTATCAGCTAAAACGCTTGGACGTGCACAGGAAGCTCAACAACAAGGAGCAGATTACCTGGGGGTTGGTGCGGTATTCCCTACGCAAACTAAAGCAACAAAACGCACGCCTCTCAACGTTTTGAAAGAGATTACCGAGGGAGTATCGATTCCTACCGTGGCAATCGGAGGAATTACCGAGGGAAATCTTCCAAGTCTTGCTAAAAGCAAGGTCGCAGGTGTGGCGGTTGTTAGTGAGATTATGCAAGCGCAGTCAGTAAAAGATAAAGTGACTGCAATGCGAAACATCATTGAGCAATGGAGGGAAACCGATGAAAAATAGTACACCACAAGTTGTGACGATTGCTGGTTCAGATTCAGGTGGAGGTGCAGGTCTTCAAGCTGATTTGAAAACTTTTCAAGCAAGGCATGTGTTTGGAATGAGTATTGTTGTGGCTTTAACGGCTCAAAATACTCTAGGCGTGCAAGAAAGTTTGCCTGTGCCATGTGAATTTGTCGATGCGCAATTTGCTTCTTTAGGAGATGATTTTGCTATACGTGCAGCGAAAACCGGTATGTTAGCAGATACAGCGCATGTCCAAACAGTCGTTAAAAATTTACAGACTTATAATTTTGGCCCGTTGGTCGTAGATCCTGTGATGATTGCCAAAGGTGGGCACCCGTTATTATCAAACGATGCCATTCAAACAATTCAGACAGAGTTATTGCCGTTGGCGACAGTGGTAACACCAAATCTCCCAGAAGCAGAAGTGCTTATTGGTCAACAAATCACCTCAGAAGCGGAGATGATACGCGCAGCTGCTACACTTCAACAGTTTGGTGTTAAAAATGTGGTGATGAAAGGAGGACATTTAGAGGGAACGGAAGCTTCTGATTTTGTTCTCTTAGAAACAGGCGAACAATTTTGGTTGCGGGCTCCTAGGCAGACAACCAAAAATACCCATGGTACCGGTGATACTTTTTCTTCGTGTATTGTCGCAGAATTGGCGAAAGGTGTGTCGATGAAAGAAGCGATTATTACAGCGAAAGCGTATATTCAAGGCGCCATTACAGAAGGTATTTTTGTGGGACATGGACACGGACCTACCAATCATTGGGCAAAATTAAGTACAGAGATTCGTATCGAACCTGTCTAATAAACTAAAAACAGGCAAGCCACTGATATACTCAGCTGGTTTGCCTGTTTATTATTTAAATAAGCGGTGTTGTCATGTTTGAAAAACCAAGAAAATCCTCGATATCCAATGACCATGTTTGTTCAGTTAATTGATAATTCAAATAGCCAACTAACATATCTTCTGTAAAAGCACTTGCTCGTCCGATAAATCGTGCATCTTCGACGATAAAAATTGGCACTTGATACATTTGTTCCGTTTGTGTGGCTTGTTGGAATGAGAATGATAACCCTTCTTTCATCGCTTCACGCAATGTTTTCATTAAATCAAAAGGTAAATTGGCGATTGGTTGTGGCTTTTTGAATAGTTTGCGTTTACTATTAATTGCTGAGAAAACGAGTTGTCTCAGTTTATTTGATAAAATGCGATAAAATTCATCTAAATAACGGTAATACGTACGCGCCATTTGATCTTTAAGGTCAAAATAGACAAAGTTGTTTTGTAACTTATAAAAAAATGGGGAATGCAGATGGATTTTCATGTGACCAAAATAAAGCAGTTCCGAAATTTCTAAAGGTGTTAATTCTTTGAGCATAAAAGGGTCAGAAAAATCAATCCATTTATTTTCTTCAGAATCACGACTTTTTGCCATTAATTGGAAATAGGTGTTGACTGCTTCACTGCCTCGAATAATTTTCATGCCAGAATGCGTTTCAAACTCGCCTAGCTCACTAGAAGGGTTCAATAATAACAGATTTTTTGGTTGATGAATAATCCCTTGGTGAAAATCTTTGGTTGTAATTCCGTGTGTTAAAACGGCATTACTAATCGTGTCAATATGTACATAAATCAAATCTGTCACCCATAACCCTCCTCCTTTTCTCAATACGTCACACTACCTTTATTTTACAATAAAAAAATTAAAAAGGCTTGTTTCTTTTCCGTTAAAAATTGATTACAAACGAGACAATAAAGTAATTTCTTATATGAGAATTTTTCATTTAAAAGTAGCGATATGGTATGATAAAAGAAAACAAAAAGGAAGTCAATCATGAAGAAAAACACATGGAAAAATTGGTTTGTAAACAGTTTGTTATTTTTACTTTTATTAATTGGATTGGCGTTAATCTTTAATAATCAAATTAAGAACTTTTTAATTAAAAAAAATAGTGAAACATACACTATCTCTGAAGTGTCTAAAAAAGAGATTACAACTAATTTAGAGCAAGAAGCAAGTTTTGATTTTGAAGCGGTGGTCCCTGTCAGTGTCGAGGATGTTTTAAAAGCTCAATTTGAAAATAAAGTGTTACCAGTTATCGGTGGTGTTGCTGTACCAAGTGTCCGAATCAATTTACCAATCTTTAAAGGGTTAGGCAACACAGAATTATTGTATGGTGCGGGAACTTTTCACCCGAATCAGCTGATGGGTGAGGGAAACTATGCTTTAGCCAGCCATCGAATTGAACAGTCAGATATTTTATTTTCACATTTGGATCAAGTGAAGTTAGGTGATACTGTTTATTTGACCGATTTGACCAACATTTATACGTATCAAGTGACGGTATCCGAACGAATTGACCCGAGTCGTGTGGAAGTGGTGGAAGACGTTCCAGGGAAGAAACTGGTAACGCTGCTTTCATGTGGAGAAGCTAGTGCTGTGACCCGCTGGTTAGTTCAAGGAGAATTGACTGCAGTTACTACGATTACTGAGGCAGACGAACAAGCGTTAACTGCTTTTAATCTTGACCAACGAACATTTTAGTCTTTGGAGGTGAAATCATGTTTGAAAAATTTTATCCTTCTGATTGGTTGCGTTATCCAGAATTAATGGCAGGACGCTTAGTCCTCCCTTTTTTTCCCACGCATTCTGAAGCTAGAAGAACACTCATCCAACAAGTCAAAGCTGGACAGGTCTGGTTATTATCTACTGGGCAATTATTATTGGCGTTGGAAGGCGACAAACACGTGCGGATTACCAACTTAATTCAAAATCCTAACAACCAATTAACATGGCGAAAGATACTCACGACAGTTGAAACTTTTTTGCGTCAACAGTTTGTTGAATCGGTTTGTTTCCCTTTGTCAGTCGGAGAATTAGCAAAAGAATGGCTTCTTGAACAAGGATATCAAGTTACTGATGAAGGCTTTTATAAATTGTTTCATTATCGTACAGCCTTAGTTCTTGGAGGTGGCGGTGCAAAAGGTGCGTATCAAATTGGCGTCTGGCAGGCATTGAAAGCCGAAAATATTTCGTATGATTGGATTACAGGCACTTCTGTTGGTGCACTTAACGGGGCATTAATATTAATGGATGATATAGCGATTGCGCGTGATTTATGGTTGTCGATTAGTACCGATAAAGTGTTGGCTTTCCCAGAAGCAAGTGCCACGAGTGCCACCTTTACTACGTTGCTGCAACAAGTCGCTTCACTTGCCACCACGGCAGTCAAAGACAATGGAGTCAGTACCAAACCACTGCAAGATTTGTTACGAGCGACATTTGACGAAGAAAAAATGCAACAAAGTAAGAAAAAATTGTTTTTATGCACCACGCGTTTTCCTGCGTTGCAAGAAGTTGTCCATGAATTTGATGTCAAAAAAGGACTAGATGAATTGGCGTGGCTTGTTGCCTCCGCTTCTTTTTATCCGGGAATGAATCCGATGGAAATTGATGGTGAATGGTACGTCGATGGTGGTTATCGCAACAATGTGCCTTTAGATGTGGCTGTGGCACAAGGCGCTAGCGAGTGTATTTGTGTGGATGTCAAAGGGCCAGGCATCACTAAAAAAGTGAGACTTGATGCCGGAATCGCCCAGATTGATTTACGTTCACCTTGGTCCTTAGGGAATTTACTGGTATTTGACCGAGAGCGTTCAGAAACAAATTATCGTTTAGGTTATTTGGAAACGATGAAGTATTTCGGACACTTTCAAGGGTATTGGTATACTTTCACTAAAGAAACCGTCTGGCAAAAAGAATGGCAAGCATTTCTACGTTCTTTAAAAAGTACGCCTCTGCAAGCAATACTAAAACAGCAGGACTTTTGGAAGAAAGTAGGAAAAATCTACCAACATAAAGCGCCTATAGAAGAAGGGGGACTTGTGTTTGTAGAACTTTTGGCTCGCTTATTTGACGTTTCGCCGACACACGTATATACGAAAAATCAATTCCTAACAGCATTACAAAATGCGCAAGAAAAGCAATCAACCTCGATTGGAAGTTTGTCGATAGGTGAGTGGATGCAACAATACCAACAGCGTTTGCCTCTATCTGATAAAAATCAATTTGACTGGTTCTATCAGAAATTACAAAAAGGTACTCTTTCTTCACAAATGGTGATGTTTGAGACAATTCTTAGCGTAGCGGCAAAATTTTTACATTTTTTATTCCAATAAAATGCGTATCTATTAATGAGCCGCTTATCATATGCCGATGGGCGAAAGAATTTTTACACATCGTCAAAAATAAGCTAAAATAAAGCTATTGAGCAAAGAAAGAGGGATGTAGATGGCTAGTGAATTTTCATATGAAATTGTTGAAGAAATCGCCGTATTATCTGAAAATCAAAAAGGATGGCGTAAAGAACTAAATTTAGTGAGCTGGAACGGTCGCCCGCCAAAATTTGATTTACGTGATTGGAGTCCTGAGCACGAGAAGATGGGAAAAGGTATTACGCTATCAAATGAAGAATTCGATGCATTGAAACAAACTATTTTGGGTATGTAAGGAGTGACACGCCATGAGAAGTATGACTGGCTTTGGAAAATCTCTACAAGAATCAGAGAATTATCAAATTGAAGTGGAGATGAAAAGTGTCAACCATCGCTTTTTAGATATCCAACTGCGTCATCCGCGGCAATTAAATACGTATGAGCAAGTAATTCGTCAGACGATTAAAGAAACGCTACAGCGCGGACGCGTGGAAGTTTATATCACGCTGAAAGAAAAAGGTGACAGTAATAAGCAAGTGGTGATGCATTGGGACTTAATGTCTGAATTGGTCACTAACATGCAAAAAGAAGCTCGTCAACGTTTTAATGAAGACATTTCAGCAGCGAGTATTTTAACGCGTTTGACAGATAATGATGCGTTTATCGATATTCAAGAAAAACAAACAACTGACACCAACTTGGAATCAGCTGTGATTGCTGCGGTTCGTGAAGCGGCAATTGCCAATAATCGTAGTCGAGAAAAAGAAGGCACAGGTATTCAACAAGTTTTAACCGAAAATCGTGCGCTATTGCAACAAAAAGTAGCAGAGTTGTCCGCTTTTGTGGATGTTTATGAAGCAGATTATCGCGAACGCTTCGAAAAACGATTGGTTGATTTTTTAGGTGCAGAAGTGGATCAAGATCGTTTGTTAACAGAACTGGCTATTTTAATTGAACGTGGTGATATTCATGAAGAGCTCGATCGGATGAATATTCATTTAACCTCAATGGCGGAGTTATTGGCTGCAGATAAACCTGTCGGGCGTGAATTAGACTTTCTAATTCAGGAGATGAACCGGGAAGTGAATACGATAGGATCTAAATCAAGTCCAATCGAAATTAAAAATGCTGTCGTTCAAATGAAGACGACGATTGAAAAGATTCGTGAGCAAGTACAAAATGTCGAATAAGAGCGATTTCTGAGGGCTTTTAAGTAGTTTTTTAATAAAATTCTCGTTATAATAAAGTAATTCTTGAAAGTTGCTGAAAAAAAGTGCAAAATAGACGTTAAGCAAATTGTAGAGTGAAAGGACGTCCATATGACAGAGCGAGGTTTATTAATCGTATTATCTGGTCCTTCTGGTGTAGGAAAAGGGACCGTGCGAAAAGCGATATTTGATAGTGAAGACAATGATTTCCAATATTCTATTTCAATGACGACTCGAAAGAAACGAATCGGTGAAGTAGATGGCGTGGATTATTTTTTCCGTAGCCACGAAGAATTTGAAAGTTTAATTGCTGCTGGTGAAATGCTGGAATATGCAGAATACGTAGGAAACTACTATGGTACACCATTATCTTATGTGCAACAGACACTAGATGAGGGAAAAGATGTCTTCTTAGAAATCGAAGTCCAAGGTGCGTTACAAGTCAAAGAGAAAGTGCCTGACGGGGTCTTTATTTTCTTAACACCCCCAGATTTAACCGAGTTACGCTCAAGAATTACTGGTCGTGGGACGGATTCTGCGGAAGTCATTGACGAGCGTATGCGTGTTGCTCGTGAAGAAATTGAAATGATGGCATTGTACGACTATGCAGTTGTAAATGATGAAGTACCAAAAGCAGTTCAACGTATTAAAGAAATTATTTCCAGCGAACATTTTCGCGTCGATCGTGTCATTCATAAATATAGAAAAATGTTAGAGGAGCTGTAAAAATTATGATGTTAAAACCATCAATCGATTCTTTATTGGATCGTGTGAATTCAAAATATTCATTAGTTATTTTAGCAAGCAAACGTGCACATGAATTAGATGCAGGTTCACAAGCAACATTGGATCAATTTGATTCAGTTAAAAGCGTTGGGCAAGCATTAGAGGAGATTGAAGCTGAGACAGTTATCAGTGATCCACATCCAGAAGTAAAACGTGCTCGTTTGAAAATGGAAGCTGAAGAACGCCAAGTGAAAAAAGAACAAGAACAAAAAGAATTAGAGCAACGCATTCGTCAAGAACAAAAATTATAAGCGACGGGGGTCTGGATATGTTCCAGGCTCTTTTCGTTTTTTAAAGATTAAATTTTTTTACAATACAGACAAACCTTGGTAAGTTTAGTAAAATATACAGGAAGGAGGCGACAGGTATGTCTTATTTAGCAGAGGTTATCGTTGATGTACCAACGATGCAAACCGACCAACCTTTTACTTATCTTGTACCAGAAGAATTACAAGAAGTAATCGAAGTAGGGATGCGTGTAGAAGTTCCTTTTGGTGACGCCAATCGACACATTCAAGGATTTGTCGTAGGTTTTCCTGAAGAGACTGAGTATGTCGAACGACTAAAACCGATTATTCGTACGTTGGATTTAGCTCCTGTGTTAAATACGGAACTGCTCCAATTAGCTGATTATATGAAAGAAACAACCTTTGCCTTTAAAATCACCTGTTTGCAAACGATGTTACCAAGTGTAATGAAGGCCGAATATCAGAAGAAAATTGTCTTAAAAAATCATCATCATCCAGTGAAAGAGCAATTTTTTGCTACGACGGATGAATTAGATTGGCAAGAAGCTGAAGAACGTGGTCTGTTTAAGCAATTAAAAAATTTGCGTGAACAAAATGTAGTAGAAGTCCAATATTTAGTTAAAAACAAAAATAAAATCAAAACCATTCGCTATGTCAAAAGTCTAGTGACAGCAGAAAATTTAGCTGATGTGCAAGCACAAATTAACAAACGAGCCAAGCGTCAAGAGCAACTCGTAGCTACTTTAGTTGAAAATGCTGCACAACCTGTGGCATTCTATACCGAGCAAGGAATTTCAACGAGTGTCTTAAATCAAGGAGCAGCTAATGGTTGGCTAACATTTGATGAAGTGGAAGCTTATCGTGACCCTTACCAAAATCGAACCTTTGAACGGACGTACTCTCTGAAATTAAATCCAGAACAAGAAGCCGCAGTTGCAGCAATTTTAGCTGCTGAAGACCAGCACAAATCAGAGGTTTTCCTACTAGAAGGGGTTACCGGTAGTGGGAAGACAGAAGTCTATCTCCAAACGATTGCTTCGCTATTACAAAAAGAAAAAACAGCAATTATGCTTGTACCTGAAATTGCCTTAACCCCCCAAATGGTGGAACGATTCAAGAGTCGCTTTGGAGAAGCGGTCGCTGTGCTTCATAGTGGTTTATCTCAAGGAGAGAAATATGACGAATGGCGTCGAATTGAACGTGGTGAAGCCCATGTAGTAGTGGGGGCTCGTTCCGCTATTTTTGCGCCATTGGAAAATATTGGCGTGATTATTGTCGATGAGGAGCATGAAGCTTCGTACAAACAAGATGAAGCGCCACGTTATCATGCACGTGATTTAGCCATTTGGCGCGGTCATTATCACGGTTGTCCGGTCGTCTTAGGAAGCGCGACACCTTCTTTGGAATCTCGTGCTCGAGGACAAAAAAATGTTTATCATTTACTACGTTTGAGTCACAGAGCCAACCCCAACGCTAATTTACCGACTGTTGAAGTCATCGACATGAAAAATGAATTTGTCCATAAAAATACAAGTACTTTTTCACGAGCGTTACAAGAAAAAATTAGCGATCGCTTGGCCAAAAAAGAACAAATTGTCTTGTTGCTCAATCGGCGTGGCTATTCTTCTTTTGTGATGTGTCGCGATTGTGGCTATGTCTTACCTTGTCCAAATTGTGACATTTCGTTAACGTTACACATGGATACGAAGACGATGCGTTGTCATTATTGTGGACATGAAGAAAGAATTCCTCATCGTTGCCCAGATTGTGGTGGTGATAAAATCCGTTATTATGGAACAGGTACGCAAAAAGTCGAAGAAGAACTACAACAACTTTTCCCAGAAGCGCGTATTTTAAGAATGGACGTGGATACAACCCGTAAAAAAGGTGCGCATGAACGTATTTTGCAAACTTTTGGAGAAGGAAAAGCTGATATTTTACTTGGAACACAGATGATTGCTAAAGGATTGGATTTTCCAAATATTACGTTAGTCGGGGTATTGAATGCTGATACCGCCTTGAATTTGCCAGATTTTCGTTCCAGTGAGCGGACGTTTCAATTGTTAACGCAAGTGAGTGGGCGTGCAGGGCGTGCAGAAAAAGCAGGAGAAGTGATTATTCAAACGTTTAACCCTGAGCATCATGCGATTGTTCTATCGCAAGCACAAGATTACGAGCGTTTTTACCAACAAGAGATGTTTATGCGTCATCAGAGTGGTTATCCGCCGTATTATTTTACGGTAAAAATTTCCTGCAGCCACCCAGAAGAACAAGTTGCTGCCAAACGGATGTATCAAATTGCGCAACAATTAAAAGCCGAACTAAGTTCAGCAAGTATTTTGTTAGGACCGATTCCTAGTGGCGTGGCGCGTGTGAAAAATCGTTACTACTACCAGTTAATTATTAAATATAAACAAGAACCTAAGCTTTCGGGCTTACTTCGAGAAATTTTAGAAATCAGTCAACGCGACCAACGACAAGGATTATATGTTGCGATTGATAATGAACCACTTAATTTTATTTAAAAGAAGGAGAACTTATGCGCTATCCAATTATTATTCATCCTGATGATAAACTCCGACAGCCTTGCGAACCAGTTGAGGTAGTGACGGACGAACTCGTTCAGTTATTAGAAGATATGTATGAAACAATGCTTGCTCATGATGGTATCGGCATTGCTGCCCCACAAATCGGCAAAAATATTCAAGTTGCTGTGGTTGAAATTGAAGAAGGCGATCGATTTGAATTAATTAATCCAGTCATCGTGAAATCGGCTGGGAGTGATATTGATGTGGAAGGATGTTTGAGTATTCCCCATGTTTATGGTACTGTTGAACGCCCTGATGAAGTGACAGTTCGCTATTTTGACCGTGAAGGAGAAGAAATGGAAGTCCAAGCATATGGCTATTTAGCTCGAGCTTTTCAACATGAAATTGATCATTTAAATGGGAAATTATTTATTGATTCGATGCTTGAACAAATTCCAGAAGATGAATTAGAGACATATATGGAGGAACATGATCATGACTAAAATTGTTTTTATGGGAACCCCACAATTTTCAGTACCTATTTTAGAAGGCCTTGCTGCTGACTATGAAGTCGTTGCGGTAGTGACACAACCTGACCGTCCGGTGGGTCGTAAACGAGTAATTACACCGACACCAGTCAAAGAAGCTGCGTTGCGTTTGAATATCCCGGTTTTACAGCCTGAAAAAATTTCTGGTTCACCAGAAATGGCCGAAATTGCTGAATTACAACCAGATTTGATTGTAACGGCTGCATTTGGTCAGTTTTTACCTGAAAAATTATTAGCAATTCCCACATATGGTGCAATTAATGTGCATGCATCCTTACTACCTAAGTATCGTGGTGGTGCACCTGTCCACTATTCAATCATTGATGGTGAAAAGGAAACGGGTGTCACTATTATGGAAATGATTAAAAAAATGGATGCCGGTGGAATTTATGCTCAAGGGAAATTACCGATTACCAAACAAGACGATGTCGGCACCATGTTTGATAAATTGAGTGCATTAGGTAAAGACTTATTGTTAGAAACATTGCCGAAAATTATTGATGGGTCATTACAACCAGTTCCGCAAGAGGAAGATAAAGTGACCTTTTCGCCAAATATTACACGTGAACAAGAAGCCATTGATTGGTCAAAAACAGCAGAAGCCATTGATTGCCAAGTAAGAGGTATGCGTCCATGGCCAATTGCCTTTACCATGTATGGTGACCAACGTTGGAAATTATGGGCAGTCACACCATTAGAAGAAACAACTACACAAGCACCAGGCACAATTATCCATCGTAGCAAAAAAGAATTATGGATTGCTTGTGGTCAAGGTACGGTATTAGCGATTAATACGTTGCAACCAGCAGGAAAAGGACAACAAGAAATTACAGCATTCTTAAACGGAACCGGACAGCAAGTTGCAGTCGGTCAACAGGTGGGATAATATGAAAAAAAACATCAAGAAAACCGCGCGCTATATCGCATTAAATACCTTAGACCGTGTGCAAAAAGGTGGCGCCTATTCAAACTTAATGTTGCGTGAAAGCATCAATAAAAATAAACTCAACGACAAAGATAGCCGCTTATTAACCGAAATTGTTTATGGAACGTTAAGTCGTCAACGTTTGTTGAATTTCTATTTGCAACCATTTATTGTGAAAGCCAAAAAAGTTGATGATTGGGTTAAAATTCTGCTCCAATTGTCGCTTTATCAAATGCTTTATTTAGACAAAGTACCAACACATGCCATTTTAAATGAAGCAGTTGAAATTGCTAAAGCACGTGGAAATGAAGGGATTGGGAAGTTCGTCAATGGCGTGCTTCGTAATTTAGACCGTCAAGGCGTACCATCCCTCGATACGATTGAAGATCCCACAGAGCGATTGAGCCGTGAAATCAGTATGCCAAAATGGTTAACTCAAAAATTAATCAATGAAATTGGTGAAGAAGAAACGCGTCGTCTAGGTTTATCTTTATTTGAAGCTAGTCATGTCAGCTGTCGTGTCGATACACGGAAAATTTCTCGTCAAGAAGTGTTAGCTATTTTAGAAGAAGAAGGTATCGAAGCGAGCGAAAGTCTAGTTTCACCTTATGGTATTATTGCTGACAAAGGCTTCATTGCGGGCAGTCGTTTATTTCAATACGGCTTGTTAACCATTCAAGATGAAAGCTCGATGCTTGTGGCACCGGCATTACAAATTGAACCCGAACACCAAGTCTTAGATGCCTGTGCAGCACCCGGTGGGAAAACAACGCATATTGCTACATTTTTAGATAGCGAAGCCGGTGGTAAAGTAACAGCCTTAGATATTCATGAGCATAAAATTGAGTTGATTAAAGATAATGCGAAACGCTTACAAGTGACAGATGTCGTCGAACCCAAAAAATTAGATGCACGTATGGTTGGGGAAACTTTCCCAGCAGAGACATTTGACCGTATTTTAGTTGATGCACCATGTTCTGGTTTAGGGCTCATGCGTCGCAAGCCAGATATTAAATACAATAAACGTCCAGAAGATTTCAAAAAACTACCAATCATTCAATTAGAAATTTTGGAAAGTGTGGCACCAACTTTAAAATCATCAGGAATTCTTGTCTATAGCACCTGTACATTTGCGCCAGAAGAGAATCAAGCGGTGATTGAACAATTTCTAAGTAAGCATCCAGATTTTTCTTTAGTAGAAGTACCTGTGTCTGACGTGGTACAATCAAGTATCAAGAATCAGATGTTGACGATTTATCCACAGCAATATATGACAGATGGCTTTTTTATTAGCTGCTTACGCAAAAAATGACGAGGTGAAGAAGATGGAGATTCATTATCAGAGCGATGTTGGAAAACGACGAAATACAAATCAGGACTATGCGGCAACCTTTGTGAATCAAAAAGGTTATACACTGGCTTTATTAGCTGATGGAATGGGTGGTCATCGTGCTGGTGACGTAGCCAGTCATGATACTGTTGAAGAACTAGGTAGTAAATGGGAAACCTCTGAGATAGCTGACAATGAAAAAGCTGCGCAATGGTTAATTCAACATATTCAAGCGGAAAATACAACAATTTATGAACGCGGACAAGCTGATATGGCTTTAGGCGGTATGGGGACAACCTTAGAGGCTGTTGTGATCTTAGAAGATCAGTTTACACTCGCACACGTGGGTGATAGTCGAACATATTTATTCCGTAAAGGAGAATTGATTCAACTAACAGAAGATCATTCACTTGTTAATGTCTTAGTGAAGTCCGGTGAAATTACAAAGGAAATGGCTGCAAACCATCCACGAAGAAACGTTGTCACACGTTCTATTGGCATGCCGGGAACGGTGGAAGTGGACGTTGCAACACATTTTATCGCAGAAAATGATTATTTACTTCTGTGTTCGGATGGGCTGACAAATATGGTCAATGATGAAACAATTCAATCTTATCTTGAAACAAGTGATTCTTTAGAAGAAACTGTTCAAAAACTGATTGATACTGCAAATGAACAAGGTGGCGTGGACAATATTACTGTTTTGTTAATCGACCTTGGAGGTGCAATTAAATGATTGAAAGTGGCAAAAAACTAAGCGGACGCTATTTAATCCTCGGCAATATTGGTAGTGGCGGCATGGCAAATGTCTTTTTGGCGCGTGATTTAATTTTAGATCGGGAAGTTGCTGTGAAAGTCTTGCGTTACGATTTCCAAGACAACAAAGATGCTATCCGACGTTTTCAACGAGAAGCATTGGCAGCGACAGAATTGGTGCATCCAAATATTGTGTCTGTCTACGATGTAGGCGAGGAAGACGGCATGCAATATTTAGTCATGGAATATGTCAAAGGAATGGATTTGAAACGTTATATTCAAACCCATTATCCAATGGATTATACAGAAATCGTTGATATTATGCAGCAAGTGTTATCAGCTGTTGCTCTAGCACATCATCATCGAATCATTCATCGTGATTTAAAACCACAAAATATTTTAATGAATGAAGACGGTGTGGTAAAAATTGCTGACTTTGGGATTGCGATTGCCTTATCGGAAACGTCGATTACCCAAACAAATACAATGCTAGGTTCGGTACACTATTTATCACCTGAACAAGCACGTGGAAGTATGGCAACCAATCAATCAGATATCTATGCGATTGGGATTATTTTGTATGAAATGTTAACGGGACATGTACCGTTTGATGGTGAATCTGCGGTAACGATTGCCTTGAAACATTTTCAAGATGAACTGCCATCGATTCGTGTATACGATAAAGAATTACCACAATCATTGGAAAACGTTGTGTTGAAGGCAACCGCAAAAGAACCGACTGATCGTTACAAAACAGCCGATGAAATGCAGAACGATTTATCTACTGTCTTGTCTCCTTCCCGTTTGAACGAACCACGTTGGGAACCACAGGCGATGATTGGTGAGACTAAAATTCTGACACCAATTGATGAAGATACACCGATGCCAGAATCCTTTAAAGAGATGCCTTTGCCTAAGCCGAAACCTGAAGTGAAAGAAGAACCTGAAAAACCAGCGAAGAAAAAGAAAAAATGGTGGCTGTGGTTCTTCATCTTAGCATTCTTGGCCGTAGTTGGTACGGCGCTATACTTTGGTTTAGGTGGTGGACGTGATCAAGTGACTGTCCCTGATGTTGCTAATTTAACCGAAGCGGCAGCCCGAGATGAGTTGGATGAAATTGGCTTAAATGTAGCCAAAGAAACCCAAGAAGTAGCTAACGAAGACATTGAAGAAGGTCACGTGGTGAAGACTGATCCAGAAGCGAAAGCGATTGTGAAGCGCAATAAGGAAGTTGTGTTATACATTAGTTCGGGTAGTCCTAAAGTAACGATGCAAGATTATGTCGGTGAGCAAGTCAAAACGGCTATTTCTGACTTAGAAAAAGAAGGGTTTGATAAAAATAAGATTACCTCAGAAGAAGTATTTGACAGTACGGTTCCTGCGGGTGAAATTATTGAGCAAACCCCTGATGCCGATGAAGAGGTCGTTGCTGCTGATACCGAAGTGGAATTTACTGTAAGTAAAGGGCCAGAAACAGTGATTATGCCTTATTTGATTGGGTATGACGAACGAAGTGCTCGCGCAGAATTAGCAAATAATGGTTTAGGGAATAGTGAAGTTGTGATTGAGGAGACGCCAAGTGACTCACCAGCCGGCACAATTATTTATCAAACCCCCGAGTCAAGCACAGAGGTTGTGCCAAATGATGTGACGATTACTTTAACTGTGAGCACTGGTCCCGAAAAAGTGACGGTTCCAGATGTGGTGGATCAGGCATTGACTGATGCAGATAAAGCATTACGAGACGAAGGATTTAATGTAGAAATCGAAGAAAAATATGATGAGTCGGTAGAAGCCGGTCATGTTATTTCAAGCAGTCCATCGGCTGGTAGTGAAGTAGACAAAGGTAGTACTGTAAAATTAGTTGTATCAAAAGGAAAAGAAGAAGCAAAAACAAAAACATTTACTGTGAATGTACAAGCTAATTACAACAAAAAAGAAGACAAGCCAGAACAAACAATTACTGTTTGGTTAGAAGATAGTAACAATAGTTCTCGGACACAAGTGGCACAAGATACGGTAAGTGAAGATCGTGATACAGTCACTTTTCCAATTACAGTAACCATTGAAGATGGAAAAGAAGCAACCATCTATGCCCAAAGAGATGATGAATCAGAAGTTAGTAAAAAGGTTACGGGTGCAACAACGTTACAAGTACCATAAAGAGGAAAGATAAAACAAAAGTTCATTTTGTTTTATCTTTTTTTGCTTTCCATTAAGATAAAAGCCTTCTTCTTTCCAAGCAAGAAAAAATTCGGTATAATGAAGGTCAATATTAGTCAAGGAGGGCGCGTATAAATGAGTCAACAAAATACTTCTGATTTGATTGAAGCGTACTTGAAGAAAATCCTTGAAGAAAGCGAAAGGATCGAGATTCGCCGTGCAGAGATGGCCGATTTATTTAATTGTGTACCTTCACAAATTAATTATGTCATCAATACCCGTTTTACGATTCAACGTGGTTACACAGTAGAAAGTAAACGTGGTGGCGGTGGATATATTCGCATTGAAAAAGTACAAGTCACAAGTTGTCATCACTTTTTAGAACAAGTCAATCAATTGTTTGGTCAAACAATTTCCGAAAAAGATGCCGCAGCAATTATTCAGAAACTATATGAAGAAGGTATTTTATCAAAAAGAGAAGGTAATTTATTATTAACAACAATTAGCAAAGCTGTGTTGAATACCACAGCTGAAGAAAATACAATTCGTGCGCGTATCATGCATGGTATTTTAGAACGTTTAAGTTATGAAGATAGTGATACTCGTACGGATCAGAAATAGTCAGTCATTGAGACTGAACACAAAGGAGTGAACCCCATGGATGAACTATTTACTCAACGAGCAAGAGCAGTTCTCGCAATTGCCCAAGAAGAGGCAAAATATTTTAAACACCAATCCGTTGGTTCTGAACATATTTTATTAGCCTTAATTATTGAACAAAATGGCATTGCTGGCAAAACATTGCGAGAAATGCGTGTGAATGAAAATGACATTCGTGAAGAAATCGAACACCTAACAGGTTATGGCACAATGAAAGAGTATCCTACTGGGGGCTTTTTACCTTATTCACCAAGAGCACGTCAAATCTTTGCTTATGCAGGTGATGAAGCTAAGCGTTTAGGTGCCCAACAAATTGGTACAGAGCATCTTTTATTAGGTTTACTACGTGATGAAGAAATTCTCGCTTCACGTATTATGCTGAACTTAGGAATGAGCCTAGCCAAAATGCGTCAATTATTGAAGAAAAAAATGGGCTTGAATCAACCTAAAGGCAATGGTGGACGTCGTCGCCCACAACAAAATCGTCAACAAACACAAGAAGGTGGCACACCAACATTAGATTCTTTGGCCAGAGATTTAACGAAATTGGCACGTGAAAAGCGTTTAGATCCAGTCGTTGGTCGCACAAAAGAAGTCAAACGTTTGATTCAAATTTTGAGTCGTCGTACCAAAAATAACCCTGTTTTAGTAGGTGAACCGGGTGTTGGTAAAACAGCCATTGCAGAAGGGCTTGCCCAAAAAATTGTGAATGGTGAAGTACCCAACGACATGCAACAAAAACGCCTTATGATGTTAGATATGGGTGCATTAGTTGCTGGAACGAAATATCGTGGTGAATTTGAAGATCGGATGAAAAAAATCATTGATGAAATTTATCAAGATGGACAAATCATCCTATTTATTGATGAGTTGCATACCTTGATTGGTGCAGGAGGCGCAGAAGGAGCCATTGATGCGTCAAATATCTTAAAACCAGCACTGGCTCGTGGTGAGCTACAAACAATTGGGGCAACAACCTTAGATGAGTACCAAAAATATATTGAAAAAGATTCAGCTTTGGAACGTCGTTTTGCTCGTGTGCAAGTTGATGAGCCGACACCCGAAGAAGCAGAAGAAATTTTAAAAGGTTTGCGTTCACGTTATGAAGAGCACCATGGCGTAGAAATTACGGATGATGCTTTACATGCGGCGGTACAGCTCTCTGTTCGTTATATCAATTCACGTCAATTACCTGATAAAGCTATTGATTTAATGGATGAATCCGCTGCGAAAGTTCGTTTGGATAAAGCAGATGAAGTTTCTGAAACGGCGTTATTGCAAGAAGAATTATTAGCATTAGCCGAAGAAAAAGAAGCGGCTATTCGCCAACAAGACTTTGAAACAGCTGCTCGTTTGCGTTTACGTGAGAAAGACTTGAACCAGCGTTTGGCAGAAGTCGCATTTATCGAAGTCAAAGAAGCTTCTGGTTATCAAGATAAAGTGACTGCCGAAGATGTAGCAAGTGTCGTTTCTCAATGGACCGGTGTTCCACTGCAACAATTGGAAAAACGCGAAAGTGAACGTCTGCTTGATTTAGAGAAAGTCTTGCATCAACGAGTGGTTGGTCAAGATGAAGCTGTTCAAGCAGTCTCACGTGCCATTCGCCGTGCAAGGAGTGGCTTAAAAGACCCAAATCGTCCAATCGGTTCCTTTATGTTCTTAGGACCAACTGGTGTCGGTAAAACTGAATTAGCTAAAGCTTTAGCGGAAGCGATGTTTGGTAGTGAAGATGCGTTGATTCGCGTAGATATGTCTGAGTTTATGGAAAAATACAGTACGAGCCGTTTGATTGGTTCACCTCCAGGATATGTCGGTTATGACGAAGGTGGCCAATTAACAGAAAAAGTTCGTTCAAAACCTTATTCAGTTATCTTGCTAGATGAAGTGGAAAAAGCCCATCAAGATGTCTTTAATATTTTATTACAAGTACTGGATGATGGTCACTTGACGGATTCAAAAGGACGCCGTGTTGATTTTCGTAATACGATTTTGATTATGACGTCAAATATCGGAGCAACTGAACTACGTGAAGAAAAAAATGTTGGCTTTAATGTGGTCGATGCCTCGAAAGATCACAAAGCCATGCAAAAACGTATTTTGGAAGAATTGAAAAAAGCGTATCGTCCAGAATTCTTGAACCGAATTGACGAAACGGTGGTATTCCGCTCACTAAAACAAGATGAAATCCATCAAATCGTGAAAATCATGAGCCGTTCTGTGATTAAACGTTTAGCAGAACAAGATATTCAATTAAAAATCACACCAGCTGCACTAGATGTAATTGGCAAAGCAGGATTTGACCCTGAATACGGTGCACGCCCAATCCGTCGTGCATTACAAAAAGAAGTCGAAGATCGTTTAAGCGAAGCCTTGCTTTCAGGTCAAATCCAATTAGGAAACCAAGTAACAATTGGTGCTTCTAAAGGAACGATTACACTGAATGTGAAAGAACCGAAAACGACAAAAATATTAGAAAAAGTATAATAAGAAAGTACCTCTCTTCTCAATTGCCCCAAATATGGGTTCACGAGAAGTGGGGTACTTTTTTTATTTATGAGCTTTTTTATATCTTTCTAAAGCAAAACTGCTAAATCGTTAGAGAAATGTTATTTAAAGAAACGTATCAATCTCTTTCAAAATTTTTCTTTTCTTGCAGTGTTCCGTCCATCTTGTAGACTTTTAAAGTGCTGTTCTTATTTTCGGCAATTTCTGATCCGCGTTTTACAGCCTCTTTTTTCGTATGAAAGCGATCACTTGCGCGCTTTGCTCCTTCTGAGATGACGAGCCATTCTTTTTGTTCAGCGTCGAATTTTACAAGAACAGGAACATCTAATAATCGAGAATGCTCGGGATTGCTGTCGTGTGAATCTGCTTTACTTGGATTTTTGGTATTTGCAAAGTCGTGTCGTTCTTGCGAAGTGGCATTCTCTACCCACTCTTTGGCTTGACTGATGGCAATCGGGATTGCTCGTTCCTCGGGATACTTGTCAGCTAATAAGGCATTTCCAATGTCAATTGCTTTCTTTCGGGTCAACACATCCAAATTTTTCATTGAAGTAGGATAATCTTGCATATTCCAAGCCATGATTTTCTCTTCCTTTCGATTAAATGCATTTAATACCTGTATTACTTTCTTACTTAAAGAGTAACAAAAATTGTTTTTAAAAGATAATAAAGCGCTCGCTTACAAATAGTAAGCATATTTATTGGTTTTCTCAAAAAATAGTTTATAGTTAAAGTACCAGTAAGTTTAAAGGAGAATATAAAATGGCAATAGATATTGAAAATTTAATTTTTGGTTTAGACACGTTTGGCGATGTGGCTTATAACGATGAGACAAAAGAACGAATGAGCTACGAAGAATCTTTACGGATGATTGTGAAAGAAGGTAAATTAGCCGATGAATTAGGAATAGATGTGATTGCGCTAGGTGAACATCACCGCAAAGAATATGCTATTTCTAGTCCAGATACAGTACTTGCAGCCCTAGCAATGGTCACTAAAAACATTACACTAGGAACAGGAGTAACAGTATTAAGTTCGGATGATCCTGTCCGAGTGTATGAACGGTTTGCGACTGTTGATGCGTTATCGAACGGAAGAGCGCAAGTGATGCTTGGTCGTGGTTCATTCACGGAATCTTTTCCTTTATTTGGTTATGATTTGCAAGATTACAATGAATTATTTGAAGAAAAAATTGCATTATTTCATCAGTTGTTAGCGAATGAACCAGTCACATGGGAAGGAAAATTCACCCAATCTTTGACAAATACCCAAGTTTACCCTAAATTATCAAAACGTTTGGATGTACAAGTAGGTGTCGGTGGCTCGCCAGATTCCATTATTCGTGCTGCAAGATACGGATTTCCAGTTATGTTAGCGATTATTGGTGGTGAACCAACACGTTTCAAACCGTATATCAACTTATATGAACGTGCAGCTGCTAAATTTAATCAACCTGCTCATCCAGTGGGCATGCATTCACATGGCGTCATTGCTGATACAGATGAGGAAGCCAAAGAAATTGCCTGGAATTATTTGAAAAAATCTATGGATCAAATTGGGATGGAACGTGGCTGGTCAGCAATGAATCGTGAACGTTTTGAATTTGAAATCACTCACGGTTCTTATTACGTGGGTAGTCCAGAAACTGTTGCCCAAAAAATGGCAAAAATGATTCAAGAAGTGGGTGTCCAACGTTTTGACCTAGTATATGGTGCAGGAGGTCAGCTACAAAAAGACCGTTTCCGTACCATTCAACTATATGGTGAAAAAGTGGTTCCGCGAGTAAAAGAATTATTGAGAGTTGGCGATAACCGTGCGTAAATTAGGTATTCTTGGCGCTGGAAAATTAGGCACTGCCTTAGCTCGTTTGGCAGTCGAAGCAGGTTATGAAGTCTTGATTGCTGGTTCAGGAGCAGTCGATAAAATCGCTTTAACGATTGAAGTACTCGTTCCCGGAGCTAAAGCACTAACGGCCAAAGAAGCCGCAGCACAAGCAGACATTATATTACTGGCGTTGCCTTTGAGTAAATACCAAATGCTGCCTAAAGAAGAATTATCAGGGAAAATTGTGATAGATGCCATGAATTATTGGTGGGAAGTCGATGGTAAAGAAAATACGATTTCTAACTTACAACGTTCGTCTTCGGAAGTTATTGCAGACTTTTTAGCTGAAAGTGATATCGTCAAGGCATTTAATCATATGGGGTACCATGATATTGAAAGTGAAGCCCATAAACAAGGTGCAACCAGAAAAGTCATTGCTTACGCGACAGATAAGGATGATGCCGGTAAGCAAGTGGCAAAAATGATTCAGAAGCTAGGTTTTACCCCCTTATCGATTGGTCCCTTGAAAGAAGGAATCATGCTTGAACCAGGTAGCACATTATTTGGCGCCAATTTAACAGAAGAAGATTTCCTAGCAGAAATCAACCAATTTCCAGACACGGAATTTGGCCAACAAGTGATGAAACAAAGAGAAGTCTGAAGCAGGCTTCTCTTTGTTTATGTAAAATTTACTCTTCCGCAACGAATAATTGCTGTTGTATCCGTCGATAGTCGGTTAATAAATACTCATACAGAACCGGAATTTCAGGGTGTTTGGTTAATAATTGGTTGTAGTTAGGTAGCAAGAGACGAAAGCTTTGGACAAGTCGTTGGGTTTCGTCAGACAATGGTTTGTAAGGTACAACGATTTCTCCTGTAAAAAAACTACAGAGACCGTGTATTTGATGGAACTTTTGTTGCATTTCACGAAACACGCAACTATCCAATGTTGTATGAGCATGCAAAGCAAAAAAGATGGTGTCGTTAATGGTCGCTGGTGCCCAAATTTTTTCTAAACCGGTCAATTGTTGCCATAAAAAAGTAAAGCCACGCTCAGACAATTGATAGGGTGGTGCATAATAAACTGGCGTAGGTCGTACAATATAATCTTTTGTCGGACGTTGTCGTTGAATCGATTGATAACGTTGAAAGAGTGCCTCTGATTGATAACTATGTGGTGGATCGGCAAGTAACGAAGTAATCCAAGCCAACCAACGGATTTGCGCTAAATTTCCCTTGAGTGCCGGAGTGTGCATAAAGGACAATTCTAATTGATAATGGTTTAACAGTGGCAATAATTGTTGGACACGACGTTGAAAAGAAGCCGCACTGATATGCATACTACGACGCAATTCTTTTGTGGAATAGTATGGATTATCTAGCACTTTAAGCAATAGTTGAAAAGCGTCACTGCGATGAAGCAATGTAGAAAAAAATAATTGTCCATGTTCTTCGGCATAGATTCCTCGAAGGATATTCTTTTTAAGATAAAATCCAACACCAGTCGCACGATTCAATGGTTCTTTCTGCCAGTTTTGCAAATAACGTTTCAAAGCAGCAGGTGCTTTTTGTAATTTCTGGCATAGTTTGTCTAACGAACATGGATTTTCAATTTGGAGATATTGGAAAACTTGATAAATTAATTGGTCTTGTTTTAGTAAGATTGTTTGAAACATCCTCATCACCTCACATATAAATTAGCATACTGTTTCGTCATTACAAAAAGTACTTAATAGTCAAATATACGAGAAAAAGGTCTCAAACTGATGTTAAAAGGCTACTTTTTTGTTAAATTTAGCTATTTATGGTCTTTTTTGTCGTTTTTAAGACGTTTATGTCGAATTTTGCACCATTTTATAGAGATTTTAGTCGTTTAAGAGTAGGTTTTGACTATTTAGAGTGGGTGACTTGGATTTTTTTAGTGAAGCAAGTATGATGAACATAAGAAATGGAGGGAGATACTATGCGAATAGTAACTACGAAGCAACCTGGAGAGAGTGAACAACTCCAAATTGTGGAACAAGATGTACCCAAACCGTCTGTAGGTGAACTATTAATTGAAGTTGCAGCAGCTGCTGTTAATCGGACAGATATCATCACCAGACAAACGAGAGTGAACCCTTATCTAGGCGTTGAAGTAGCCGGTATTGTACGAGAAATAAATGGCGACAGTTCCTTTAAAATCGGTGATCGTGTGATGGGACTTGTTAATCAAGGTGGCTATAGTGAGTATGCCGTGATGCCAAGTGATCGTGCGATGCTGATTCCGGATAATTTATCGTTTACCGATGCCGCTGCGATACCTGAAGTCTTTTTGACCGCTTATCAAACATTGTATTGGTTAGGGGAACTACAGACTGGTTCAGTGGTAATCCATGCAGGAGCAAGTGGTGTCGGCACAGCAGCGATTCAACTTGCAAAACAACTGACTGATGCAAAAATCATTGTCACAGCAGGTTCTGCCCAAAAATTAGCCCTTTGTCAGCGATTAGGGGCAGACGTCGGGATTAACTATCACGATACAGATTTTTCAGAACGTATCTTACAAGAAACAAATGGGCAAGGAGTCGATGTGATTCTTGATTTTATTGGTGCCAGTTATTGGCAACAAAATTTAAAAAGTATCGCCGTAGATGGTCGTTGGGTGCTGATTGGTATTCTTGGGGGACGTATTGTCGAACAAGTCGATTTATTTGCTTTGTTAGAAAAACGTGTACAACTCAAAGGCACTTTATTGACCCCTCGAGCAGACAGTTACAAAGCGGCATTAACGAAAGAGTTTTATACAAATGTTGCTCCTTATTTAGCAAACGGGACCATTTATCCAGTTGTCGATACTATTTTTGATTTAGCAGATGTGCAAACAGCTCATGAGTATATGGAAGCGAATAAGAATAGTGGGAAAATCGTCTTGCGTGTGAAAGAGGTCTGATATGCTCGTCAAAGGAATACTATATTTTCTAGTAATTATCGTAGCAAATACAGTCGGAGCAGTCTCGGGTATGGGGGGCGGTGTGATTATCAAGCCGGTATTAGATTTATTTGCGATGGATAGTGTAGTCGCTATTTCCTTTTATTCAACTGTTGCGGTATTTGTGATGTCGATTGTTTCAACCTTTCGTCAAGTCAAGAATGGTATGAGCATTCGCTTGAAATTAGTTGGTTATATTTCGTTAGGATCAATTCTTGGTGGTGTATTAGGAAATACACTTTTTGAAGAATTGTTACGTCTTTCTGGTAGTCAGAGTGTACAGCTGTTTCAAATTATCTTAACAATTATCACTCTGATTTTTGCTTTTTTGTATTCACGTTTTGAATGGAAAAATTTTCATTGTCGTCATTTTAGCTGGTATATTTTATGCGGGTTGATTTTAGGCTTTTTAGCTAGTTTGTTAGGAATCGGTGGTGGACCGATCAATGTGTCTTTATTGATGTTGATGTTTGCGATGCCGATTAAGGATGCGACAGTCTATTCTATTTGTACGATTTTTTTCTCTCAATTATCGAAACTTCTCACAATTGCAATGTCTACGGGCTTTGAACGTTATGATTTAACGATTCTTCTGTACATTATTCCAGCAGCCATTTTGGGTGGTTTATTGGGAGCAAAAGCGAGTCATCTTTTTTCATCAGGAAAGGTCACTCTTATCTTTCAGGTCATTATTTTAGTTGTATTGATAATAAATATTTTTAATGGCATTCGGTTATTTTTGTGAAATTTTCGAGTAGTAACAAAAATTTCACAAGAAAGCCCTCTCACAGCATTAAATGATTGCATTTCTTCCAAAAAAGAATATGATAGAAAATGATGGCGTGTTTTTAGTGAAAAAAGTTAACTTTTTTCATTGACTCACCGATTTAATACAGGAACGAAAGCAATAAGATTCTTTGTGAAACTTTTTTAAAATTGCTTCGCGTTTTTTGTGCAATCATTTTAGTATTCTTTATTTTGGAAAGAATAAAGACAAGGAGGAGAAAACTATGGACATTGTTACATTAGCAAGAATCCAATTTGCGATGACAACCATTTTTCACTTTTTCTTTGTACCATTTTCAATCGGTACAGGGTTAGTTGTAGCAATTATGGAAACTCTCTATGTAATAAAAAAGAATGAGCTTTACAAAAAAATGGCAAAATTTTGGGCAAACATCTTCCTATTAAGTTTTGCTGTAGGGGTTGTAACAGGTCTTATTCAAGAATTCCAATTTGGAATGAACTGGTCAGAATATTCTCGTTTTATGGGAGATATTTTTGGGGCACCGTTGGCAGTTGAAGCATTATTAGCCTTCTTCTTAGAGTCAACTTTCTTAGGTTTATGGATGTTTACTTGGGATAAAGTAAGCCCGAAAGTGCATAACTTGTTTATTTGGTTAGTTGTGTTGGGTTCAATGATGTCAGCGTTCTGGATTTTAGTTGCGAACAGTTTTATGCAACATCCAGTTGGTTACACAATTAACCCAGACAATGGTCGTGCAGAAATGACTGATTTTGTAGCATTGGTAAGTAATCATAAAGTATGGTATGAGTTTTCTCATGTTATTACAGCTGCAATTGCAATGGGAGGAATCGTTATTGCCGGTATGGCAGCATTCCGTCTATTGAAAAAAAATACATTGACTGATTTGAGCCGTACCGTTTACACGAAATCAATGCGTATTGGTTTCTGGGTTGCTTTAGTTGGATCTATTGCGGTTTTAGGTGCCGGCGATTTCCAAATGAAAGCGATGGTTGAAGATCAACCAATGAAATTTGCGGCAACTGAAGGTTTGTATGAAGATTCAGGAGATCCTGCAGCATGGACTTTAATTGCGTGGATGGATGAAGCCAAACACGATCGTGTATTTGGTCTTGAAATTCCGTATATGTTAAGTATTTTATCTTATAATGAACCAACTGGAATGGTTCCAGGGATGGATTCAGTAAATGAAGACTTAGTAGCAGAATACGGTGAACGTAACTACTACCCACCAGTCAATACACTATTCTGGAGCTTCCGTATTATGGCCGGATTTGGCGTATTAATGTTGATGGTGGCAATTGTTGGTTTGTTCTTAACACGTAAGAAAAAACCAATTCTTTATGAAAAATCTTGGATGTTGTGGATTGTTGCTTTGACCACCTTTACACCATTCCTAGCGAATACAGCTGGTTGGTTAGTGACTGAATTAGGTCGTTACCCATGGACAGCGTATGGATTATTTACGATTGAACAAAGTGTTTCACCAAATGTTTCTGCTACGTCACTAATGATTTCAAACATTGTTTACTTTGTTTTATTTGCAGGAGTAGGTAGTGTCATGGCGTACTTAGTTGTCCGTTTATTAAGAAAAGGACCAGATGCGTTAGAAGCAACTGAAATTGAAACACAGACAATCGATCCATTTGATGGAGGTGAGTTCAGTGAGTAATTTAGAATTATTATGGTTTGTTTTAATCGGGGTATTATTTGCAGGATTCTTCTTCCTAGAAGGGTTTGACTTTGGTGTCGGAATGTCAGTACAAACACTGGCACATGACGAAGAAGAAAAAAGTCAATTAATTGAAACAATCGGACCTGTTTGGGATGGAAATGAAGTATGGTTAATTACTGCAGGTGGCGCGATGTTTGCGTCTTTCCCATTCTGGTATGCTTCTTTATTCAGTGGTTATTATTTAATCTTATTATTAATTTTAGTAGGATTGATTATTCGTGGGGTCTCTTTTGAATTCCGTCACCACATGCCAGCGAAGAAAGCATGGATTTGGAACTGGACATTAAGTTTAGGTAGTTTAATTGTGCCGTTTTGTTTTGGTCTTTTATTTACTAGCTTAGTTAAAGGAATGCCAATTGATGCCAATGGTGATATGAGTGCGCGCTTTACAGACTACGTGAATCTATTTTCAGTAGTCGGTGGTGTAGCAGTAACGTTGCTTTCTTATTTACATGGATTGAATTACATTTCATTAAAAACAGAAGGTGCGATTCGTTTACGTGCTCGTAACTATGCACAAGCTCTTTATTGGGTTGCTTACGTTGGTTTAGCAGCATTTGCCGTATTATTGTATTTCAACACTGATTTCTTTGAGCATAGTCCTGTGACAACAATTGTCTTTTTAGCGCTAATGGTTATTTTAACAGTTGTGGCTAACTTGGCGTTATACAAAGAAAAAGAAAAGACTGCTTTTATTGCTAGTGGTTTAACATTAGTATCATTAGTGGCAATGTTATTTACTGGTTTGTTCCCTCGTGTCATGATTAGTTCAGTTGATCCGAAATTTGATATTTTAATTGAAAATGCGTCTTCTACACCTTATACATTAAAAATTATGAGTTATGTAGCATTGACTATCTTACCATTCGTTTTAGGGTATATCATTTGGTCTTACTACATCTTTAGAAAACGTATTAGAAAAACAGATACAGCGGGGTATTAATTACTATGATGGATAAAGCCATTATTGGCTTGCCAGGCATAAAGAAAATAATGGGGATGCTTGCAGGACTTTCCGTCTTGCAAGCCCTCTTTATAATTGGGCAAGCTTATACGTTAGCAACAGTAATTACGAATTTATGGCGTGGTGAATTATTGCTAGATCAGCTAGAAATGATTGTCGCTTTCTTTGTGATTTATTTAGCACGACATGGTGTAACTTTTGTTCGTGACAAGATATTGGACAAGTACTCAGCGGAGCAAGCGGGGTATTTACGTCAGTTGTTGTTAGAAAAAATCTTTCGAGTAGGGCCACAAATTGTTCAAAAACAAGGAACAGGAAATATGACGACAATGGCATTAGATGGCATTGCTCAAGTAGAAAACTATATTCATTTAATTTTGGCCAAGATGATGAATATGATGATTGTTCCTTGGCCGATTTTAGCAGTTGTGTTTTATTTTGATGTAGAGTCAGGGATTGTTTTGTTGTTGGTTTTTCCGTTGATTATTATTTTTATGATTATTTTGGGTTATGCGGCACAAGCGAAAGCGGATCGTCAGTATAAAGCCTTTCAAATTTTATCCAACCATTTTATTGATTCCTTACGTGGGATTGATACGCTTAAAATGTTTGGTTTAAGTAAAAAATATGGTCGTGGTATTTATAGTACGAGTGAAGAATTTCGTAAAGCGACGATGAGCACGTTGAAAGTAGCCATTTTATCAACGTTTGCATTGGATTTCTTTACAACGCTATCCGTAGCGATTGTGGCAGTTTTGTTGGGTTTACGTTTGATTAATGAAGGTATTCTATTGTTCCCAGCATTGACAGTCTTGATTTTATCACCAGAGTATTTTTTACCTGTTCGTGATTTTGCCAGTGACTATCATGCGACATTAGATGGCAAAAATGCGATGACAGCGATTCGTGAAATCCTAGAGGAACCAGAAATTGAAGGGGAACAGATTTCTGTGCCAACATGGTCAGAGGATTCTTCTGTTGAAATGGAAATGACAGTTTCTTATGATGAACAAGAAGCGTTAGCGGTTGATTATACGGTTAAAGGCTTCAAAAAAATTGGGATTATCGGGATGAGTGGTTCAGGTAAATCGACGTTTATTAATACGTTGAGTGGTTTCTTGCAACCAACGGGTACAATTCAGATAAATGGAGAATCAGTAGCTAACTTTGCGCAAAAAGATTGGCAAAAGCAAATGATTTATATTCCTCAAAATCCGTATGTCTTCCAAATGTCATTGCGTGAGAACATTGCGTTTTATACACCGGAAGCATCTGAAGCAGATATTCTAGAAGCTGTTCGAGTGGCTGGATTGACGGAATTAGTGGCTGAACTACCTGAAGGGCTCGATACACAATTAGGTGGCGGTGCACGGGCATTGAGTGGTGGGCAAGCACAACGAATTGCTGTAGCACGTGCGTTCTTAGATAAAGAACGAAAAATCCTATTGCTTGATGAACCAACAGCCCATTTAGATATTGAAACCGAAGTCGAATTAAAAGAACGCATGGTACCATTAATGGAAAATCGTTTAGTCTTCTTTGCGACACATCGTTTGCATTGGATGCATCAAATGGATGAAATTATGGTCATTGAAGATGGTAAAGTGATAGAAGTGGGTACGTTTGACGAGTTAACAGCGAAACAAGGACACTTCTACTCGCTGACGCAACAAATGAGGAGGGAAGCAAATGAATAAGATTCCTCTACTACAAGCATTTAAAAAAGATACTTGGGTGAAACCATTCTTAAAACAATATAAAAAAGCCTTAGTACTTGCCTTGATTCTTGGGTTTCTGACCTTCTTTTCAGCAGGTGCTTTGATGTTTAATTCAGGCTATTTAATTAGTCGAGCAGCCTCATTGCCCGAAAATATTTTAATGATTTATGTTCCGATTGTTTTTACACGTGGTTTTGGGATTAGTCGTCCCGTTTTTCGCTATATTGAACGTTTAGTCAGTCATAATTGGGTCTTAAAAATGACCTCAAAATTACGACTAAAATTGTATACAACCTTAGAAAAAGATGCAATTTTCTTCAAACGTAACTATCGAATGGGAGATATTTTAGGTCTATTGGCAGAAGATATTAATCATATTCAAAATCTGTATTTACGGACGATTTTTCCAACAGTAATCGCTTGGATACTTTATGCGTTTCTGATTATCGGATTAGGTTTTTATTCTTGGTGGTTTGCGCTTGTTATGGCATTGATGCTCTTTAGTATAGTGTTTGTCTTACCTTTATGGTCAGTGCTAGTAAATGGTGCTAGACAAGAGCAAGAAAAGCAGTTAAAAAATGCCTTATACACCGATTTAACCGATAACGTCTTAGGTGTCTCTGATTGGATTTTCAGCCAACGTGGGCAAGAATATGTGCAATTACATGAAACATCTGAACGTCATTTATTAGGTGTGCAAGAAAAGCTCCGTCGCTTTAATCGCCGTCGGAATTTCTTATTGCAAGCGATCTTTGGGGTCATTGTTGTCTTGTTAATTTTATGGACGAGTCAACGTTTTGTAGGAAATCATGGCGGAGAAGCGAACTGGATTGCGGCTTTTGTTTTAAGTGTCTTTCCATTAGTTGATGCGTTTGCTGTTTTACCCGATGCGGCACAAGAAACCAATATCTACAAAGATTCTTTGGAACGTCTAAATGATTTACCCGAGAAAGAAGAAGTCCAAACAGTTGAAAACGTGCAAGAACCATTGACCATTGACGTGAACAATGTGACTTTCCAATATGAAAAAGGTACACGCAATGTGCTTGATCATTTGAGCTTAACAATTCCACAAGGCGAAAAGGTCGCTATTTTAGGACGAAGTGGTTCGGGGAAAAGTACGCTTGCTAGTTTGATTCGTGGTGATTTAGTTCCTAATGAAGGCCAGCTAACTTTAGGCGGTGTGGCAACCTATCAATTAGGCGATGGCATTTCTGAATACATTGGTGTCATTCAACAAGAACCTTATTTGTTCCATACGACGATTCTGAACAATTTGCGTATTGGTAATGAAAAAGCCAGTGTGGACGAAGTGTGGCATGTATTAGAGCGTGTCGGATTGAAAGAATTAGTTGATAAACTACCAGCTGGTTTAGACACCATGGTCGATGAAGCGGGCTTGCGTTTTTCTGGTGGAGAACGTCATCGGATGGCGTTGGCACGTATTTTACTAAAAGATACCCCGATTGTTTTGTTGGATGAACCAACTGTCGGTTTAGATCCGATTACAGAACAAGCATTGATTGATACTTTCTTTGGAGAGTTAAATAACAAAACAGTGATTTGGATTACCCATCATTTACAAGGAATTGAAAAGATGGCACGTGTCATTTTCATTGAAGATGGTCAGCTTGAAATGTCCGGTTCACCAGCTGAACTAGCAAAAACAAATATACGTTACCAAAAATTGAAAGCCATTGATGATGGTCGCATCAATTGAGAAAAAAGTTCCATAACAACGAGTTAGTTGTCGTGGAGCTTTTTGTTTTGTATGATAAAGCAGAGGAGGAGAGGTCATGGCACAATTACAAGTAAAACAGGTATCTTATCAAATTGAAGAAAAGCAATTATTAAAAGAGATTTCATTTGAAGTACAACAAGGTGAATTTGTCACACTAACTGGACCATCAGGAAGTGGGAAAAGTACTTTGTTAAAAATTATTGCTTCGTTAGTAACTGCGACTAGCGGACAAATCTATCTTGATGGACAAGCACAGACAAGTTTTCTTTTGAATGAATATCGGCAAGAAGTTTCTTATTGTTTCCAACAACCGAGTCTATTTGGTAAAACGGTACGAGATAATTTAATCTTTCCGTTTACTGTACGCAATCAACCATTTGATGAAGAACTTGCCCTGCATTATTTACAAAAAGTCGCGTTAGCTTCCTTTTTAGACAAAAAAGTAACGGAATTATCAGGGGGCGAAAAGCAACGAATTGCCTTAATTCGAAATCTATTATTTTTACCGAAGATTTTGTTACT
The DNA here is from genome assembly GCF_009933335.1 of Candidatus Enterococcus willemsii. Classification (GTDB taxonomy): domain Bacteria; phylum Bacillota; class Bacilli; order Lactobacillales; family Enterococcaceae; genus Enterococcus_F; species Enterococcus_F willemsii. The sequence continues at coordinate 154,757 of NZ_MAEL01000035.1, forward strand.
GGATGAGGTAACGGTGGGGCTGGATGCTGAAAACAAGCAAATTATTTATCAATTGCTCCACTTTCTACAGGAAAAAGGGGTCACACTGATACAAATTACCCACGATGCCGAAGAAATTAGTCAAGCTTCACGGATACTTGTCTTAGAAAAGGGGGTCTTACGATGAATAGTCAATTAAATGTGACCAATCTCTCACTTTTATTCTCGTTTTTACTTGTGATGATTGCGATGGGGATTAGTACCAAAGAAAAATTAGGCTTGTCAAAAGACATTCTAATTGCCACGCTTCGTGCAGTCATTCAATTAAGTTTAATTGCGTACGTGTTAAAATATGTCATTCAAGTCGACAATACGTGGTTAACGTTACTAATGAGTTTATTTATCATTACCAATGCTTCATGGAATGCACATAAACGCAATCCTAGCCAACATAAAGCATTCAAAAGTTCTTTCTTAGCGATTGCAATTAGTACGTATGTGACGTTGGGTGTTCTGGTTTTATCCGGTTCGTTAGCATTTATTCCATCACAAGTTATCATGATTACCGGGATGATTGCCAGCAATTCAATGGTAGCAATTGGACTGTGCTACCGCAATTTAAATAGTCAGTTTCGTGATCAACGCCAACAAGTGCTTGAAAAACTGGCATTAGGTGCTGATGTAAAATTAGCTGCTCAAAGTATTTTACGTGAAAGTATTCGTGTGGCAATGCAACCAACTGTTGATTCAGCAAAAACTGTCGGATTAGTTAGCTTACCAGGAATGATGTCGGGCTTAATTTTTGCTGGAATTGATCCGATACATGCCATTAAGTACCAAATTATGGTGACGTTCATGTTACTATCCACGACAAGTGTTGGTGCAGTGATCGCGGGTTATAGCAGTTACAAGTATTATTTCAATGAAAGCCAACAATTGCGTGATGAGTAGCCATTTAGGAGATGAAGCAATGATTGAGTTATTTATTCTAATGATGGAACGTGTCGGGCTGATTATTTTATTAGCTTTTCTTTTAGTCAATGTGCCTTATTTTAAAAGAATGCTACTGAGTCGAGAGACAAATCGCTCGAAGTTTCGTTTAATTTTGATTTTTGGCGTCTTCGCTGTTATTTCTAATTTTACGGGGATTGAGATTACCGAAAATCAAATCGTTCCCAGTAACGTCTTAACCTACTTAAACAATGATGCATCCATTGCGAATACGCGAACCTTAGTAATTGGTGTGTCTGGTTTGATTGGTGGCCCCTTCGTAGGGAGTCTGGTCGGGCTAATTGCTGGTGTGCACCGAGTGATTCAAGGAGCAGTTACGGGCTTGTTTTATATTCCTGCATCTGTTCTGGTTGGTCTATTATCCGGGGTTATTGGCAAGCGATTGGCAAAGGAAAACCAATTCCCTAAGCCGATGTTAGGTGCTGTTGTCGGTATTGGGATGGAAGTTATCCAAATGTTATTTATCTTATGCTTCAGTGGCGATTTACAGGATGGAATGAATCTAGTACGCTTAATCGCTTTGCCAATGATTTTGTTGAATAGTGTGGGGACATTTATTTTTCTATCGATTTTAACGACAACGTTGAAGCAAGAAGAGCAGGCAAAAGCGGTGCAGACGCATGATGTGTTGGCTTTGGCAGCAGAAACCTTGCCTTATTTTCGCGAGGGGTTAAATGATCGTTCTTGCCAGCAAGTCGCACGGATTATTAAGCATTATACAAAAGTGAGCGCAATTAGCATGACGGATAGTCATCAAATCTTGGCACATGTAGGGTCAGGAGATGATCATCATATTCCTGAACTGGAAGTTATTACCGAGTTATCTAGAGAAGTATTACGGACAGGGAAAATGACGATTGCACGCACGAAAGAAGAAGTCGGATGTTCGCATCCAGATTGTCCGTTACAAGCAGCGATTGTGATTCCCTTACTGTCACACGATAAAATTGTGGGGACGCTTAAGATGTATTTCACTGATCCCACGCGTTTAACACATGTGGAGGAGCAGTTAGCTGAAGGATTGGGCACGATTTTTTCTTCACAATTGGAACTTGGTGAAGCAGAAGTGCAATCGAAATTATTAAAAGAAGCTGAGATCAAAAGCTTGCAAGCACAAGTCAATCCACATTTCTTTTTCAATGCGATTAATACCATTTCTGCATTAATGCGCAAAGATGCCGAAAATGCGCGACGTTTATTATTACAGTTAAGCACGTATTTTCGTGGAAACTTGCAAGGAGCCGTCCAAACGACGATTCCATTAGCGCAAGAGTTAGAGCAAGTTCAAGCCTATTTATCGTTAGAACAAGCGCGTTTCCCAAATCGTTACCAAGTGGATTTTGAGATTGAAGAAGGTTTAGAAGAAAATAAAGTTCCACCGTATGCTATTCAAGTGTTAGTTGAAAATACGATTCGTCATGCGTTTGGCAATCGAAAAACAAACAATCACGTAAAAGTTGTCGCGCACAAAATAGACCGAAACGTCATTATCGATGTGTGGGACAATGGCATGGGTATTCCAGAAGAACGAAAAGCGTTGTTAGGCAAAGAAGCTGTCAAATCAGAAAAAGGGACAGGAACAGCATTAGAAAACCTTGCTCGTCGCATTGACAATCTTTATAGTGGGGCGGGAAGCTTCCAAATTGAAAATCGACCAACAGGCGGTAGTCATGTGCGTTTAACGTTACCTATTACAGAATAAAGGGGAATCATGTATGCATGTATTAATTGTCGATGATGAACCATTGGCACGAGAAGAATTAAGCTATTTAGTGATGCAACATCCAAAAATTACATCGACAGCAGAAGCTGAATCAGTCGAAGAAGCGATGGAAGAGATGATGGATCAAAAACCGGATATTGTGTTTTTAGACATCCATTTAACAGATGAAAGTGGATTTGATTTAGCGGAAAAGTTCACGCATCTGAAAAAAGCACCGTATTTAATTTTCGCAACCGCATACGATGCCTATGCATTAAAAGCTTTTCAAGTGAATGCAAAGGATTATTTATTGAAACCATTTGAAGAGCAAAAAATCCACCAAGCATTAGACAAAGCATTAAAAGAAATTGCGCAACAACAACCAACTGTCCAAACGTTTGAAGCGATTCCGATTCAAGGGGAAGACCGAATTTACTTAGTGGCACCAGAAGAGATTTATTTGGTTTCCGTCGAAGAACGCCAATTAAATATTGAGACTAAAGAACAAAGGTATCAGATGACCGGTTCATTAAATAAAATTGAACAAAAATTACCAACAGAACTCTTTCTGAAAACACATCGGAGTTTTATTTTGAATCGGACAAAGATTCAGGAAATTCAACCATGGTTTAACAATACCCTCCAAGTTATTTTAGAAAATGGCTCACGCGTACCAGTCAGTCGTTCCTATGTGAAGCAGTTTAAAGAAAGTGTTGGCTTACAATAAAAAAACCAGTGAATGAGGAGCTTCATTCACTGGTTTTTTTAAGTTATCGAAAATCAATGGCATATTCGGTCAGAGTATCCATATTAGAGATAAATTTATGTGCTTTTTCAGGTTGTTCTTCAACTTTTTTTAAGGTCTCTTTATCGGATGTATTTAAGATAATCCCTAACTTATTGTCACGGATTTTTTTATAAGGAATGAACTTTACATAATTACCGATATCAGCTTGTAAATTTCTGCTCGCTGCTTGTGCGAGTTTGTTATTGGTCCATTCGATGTTGTAGCCATTTGGTTGATTGGTGAAAGTTAAAGTATAGGTTATCTCAAGTGGGAGGGGTGAATCGACAGGTTCAAACTCATTCATCGTATGTTCGTGAATAAGACTCGTTTGTGTGACATAAACGTTTTGTTCTTCAGGAGCGGTGATTTCATAGGCAATCGTTGTATCTGTGTTTTGGATTTGAGTAATGAATGACGGTTGTTTTAAATAATAATAACCACCAATCGCAAGGGCAAGTAAGAAAATCAAACCAACAGACAACCAAATAAACTTCTTTTTCATAACAAACCTCCTAAAGCTCTTTTTCCTTTTAGTATAGCATGAAAAGGTTGTGTTGTTCTTTGTTTATCGAAGGTAATTATTAAATTTGCCATGTTTCACCAACGACTCATTCGAAATTTTCATGTATTTTACGTTTGTTTTTTTGCATTTCATGTCATTATTCAGGTAACTCGTGAATGTTTTCTCACAAAAATTCGTTTTCATTCTATACTAAGCATGTAGAAAACAAGAGGAGATGGACACTATGGAAAAGAAAGTATATTCATTTTTACAACAAGCATTTATTTTTGCTCTTATTATGTTACTAGCGAACGGATTGGCGTTAATTATACCAATTCCGGTACCAGCATCAGTGATTGGTATGATTCTACTTTTTGTCGGCTTATGTACAAAAATTATTAAGCTAGAACAGGTGGAAGAACTAAGTAATTCGTTGTCTCGAGTGATTACTTTCTTATTCGTGCCATCAGGTATTTCATTAATTAATTCGTTGGATATTATGCAACAATACGGTTTACAAATTCTATTTGTCATTTTAGTTGCAACACTAGCTTTATTAGCTTCAACGGGTTGGACAGGCGCCTTCTTATTACACATTAAGGATCACCGTGAAACCGAAAAAGAAAGACAAGTACCTGCAGAACATAAAGGAGGCGTGTCATTATGAGTCCATACGTTGGTATTATTATCTCATTTGTCGTTTTTGGTATCGGAAGCTGGGCATTCAAAAAAAGCAAAGGCTTCTTCTTATTTACCCCATTATTTTTTGCAATGATTTTAGGTGTTGCTGTATTGAAATTCACTGGGATCAGTTATGAACAATACAATGAAGGTGGTAAATTTATCAGCTTTTTCTTAGAACCTGCAACTGTGGCTTTTGCCATTCCTTTGTATAAAAAAAGAGATGTATTGAAAAAATATTGGGTAGAAATTTTGACCGCTTTGACGATTGGCTCATTTGGTTCATTAGTCGCAGTTGTACTTGCAGGGAAATTGATCCAAATGAATCCAAGCATTATCGCGTCAATTTTACCACAAGCAGCAACCACAGCTATTGCCGTTCCTATCTCTGAATCAGTTGGTGGTGTCGCATCAATTACAGCTTTTACTGTCATCTTTAATGGTGTGTTAACTTATGCCTTAGGACGCATGGCATTGAAATGGTTCCACATCAAACATCCCGTAGCCAAAGGATTAGCTCTTGGTGCTGCAGGACATGCTTTAGGTGTTGCAGTAGGATTGGAAATGGGTGAGACAGAAGCCGCTATGGCAAGTATTTCTGTTGTTGTTGTAGGTGTGATTACAGTCGTTGTGGTGCCCGTGTTCGCAACATTAGTAGGAATTTAAAAAAGAAGACATCTTGCTTGAAATAGCAAGGTGTCTTCTTTTTTATTCGTCTCATTCTTCATTTTCTTCCTCATACGCAATTCGAAACATCAGTATAATCAAAATGACGGTTGAACCTAATAATACCGGAACTTGTACATTGTCATTAACTGGACCGAATATTGAAATTAGAATCAAAATAACCAAAATTATCGACAGAATGGCACGAATCATAGATAAAAACCACGATAGCCATCAGACAACTTTTCAACATGGATTAACGTGTAGCCATTGTAGGTTTTTGGTGGATAATTCTTAAATCTGTAAATTTTGTATTGGATAAAAGTAGAAACGTCATTTGGACTCTCTGCTTCATCTCCATGAACGACTGGACTAGTAGTACCCATAATACCGACCATCAATGCGAATAAAATGACTTTTTTCATCTGTTTCACTCTCCTATCAAAATGATACTTTGAGTGTACTACAATTAGAGGCGTAAAAACCAAAAAAGGCGTGAACGTTGATTATTTTGACTTGAACGTATGATTGAGTTGCGAAATTTGGCGAATAGAAACCAAACATGTTTCATTATTAATGAAAGTGAGTATCCTTTTTTTCTGATCAACATGAAGAATTGTTTGTTGATTGGCAACGAATGATTTATGCACCCGAATGAAATGTTCTGATAATTGCTCCACTTCGGTAATTTTGCCATAAAATTCGACGGAGCCGTTCGTTAGGTGCAAAATCAATTTGTGTTGTGCAGGTGATGTTTCAAAAAACATAATGTCCGACAAATCAAAGACACGAATTTGGCTACCAACTTTGAGACGGATTTTATCCGTCAACACTTTATTTTCAGATGTATAATGTTTTTGGGCTTGTTGTAGAGCTTCTTTGATGCGCCTAGTCATATCCTGGGGATCATCTTTAGGAATATAATCCATCGCTTCGACTTTATACTTGAAGGTTAACGGTGCCTTCTCGCTATGTGTAGTGGTAAAGATAATTTTACCATCAATACATAAATCACGAATCGCTGCACCAAGTTGAATGCCATCCATTTGATGATTTAAATCGACATCTAAAAAATAAATACCTTGGTTTTGTGGGTGTAGAGTGACATATTCAAGTAGTTCATCAGGATTAGCTGTACTTAAAGCAATATGCATATCTAAGTCTTCCATCAACAAATAGTTATTAATTAGCGTCTCTAATTTAGTTCGTTGAATTAAATTGTCTTCGCAAATAAATATATTTAGCATACTTACCCTCCAAAAATAGTTAGTTTTTGTGTGAATTGCTTATCAATACTTGTTTCCAGCAAAAGATTGGGAATTTGTTGTACCAACTCATCGACAGTGCTCAAACCAAGCCCGCGATGACTCCCCTTTGTCGAAAAACCAGTTGTTTTTAATTGATGTAATGGTTCAATGTCTGCGCGTGCAGTATTTTGGATAACAAATAGACAGTCTTCAGCAATCGTGAAAATCGCTACTTCAAGTGTTCCTTGCTGTAAATTCTCCAATTCTTCAATCGCATTATCCAATAAAATCCCTAGAATACGGACAAAAATAATCGGATCAACCGTTGCTGGAAGTTGAATAGGTTCATTGATTTCTAGAGAGACGGGAATACCTTTTTCTTGGGCCAATAAAAGTTTGGTCATAAAAATGCTTCGAATCGCCGCATTTTCGATTTTTTGTAAATTGTTGAGTTTTAAAAAATGTTCTGAAAAAATTGCTCTTGTTGGTTGAATGTGTTCTGTGTAGTAAGCTTTTAATTCAGACATATCCTCGGCTTCCATGTAGCTTTCCATGGAGGAAAGGATGTTGATATAGTCATGACGAAACTTGCGAATTTCTTGGTATTGTTTATCTAATTCAGTCGTATACAGTTGCATCGTTTGGTATTCAATTTCTTTCTTTTGAGCAATCAAGGTTAATCGTTGGTGCCTTTTCAGAAGCGTAATTGTCAAAATCCCCACAAAAATTAATAAGACAATAAAAATATTGAAGATATTTAATAACGTTTCAAATTGAAAGTCACTTGGATTGGACTGAATGTAATTGTTTAATGCGTATAACTGATAAACAAAAAATAAAGAAAACACCGTGTATCCAAGCCAAGCTAATTGATTTTCAGGCAGTTTGGTTAAAAAAAGCCGTTGAATACCAAAAGCGAGCAAACAATTGCAAGCAACAGAAAAGCAGAACCAGAAAATCATCAAGCTATTGTTACCAGAAAATAGTACTTGTATGGTAAATGGCGTGGCGAAATAATCAAATCCCATCGATAGTAGGAAAGCGAGTGTCAGCGTCAATAGTAATTTACCAATCGGCTGTGTGCGGTCATTCATAAAAGAAAGAATAAACAGTAAGACTAATAAAACAATCGTATCAACTTGAGAAATATTGCGACCTAAATTATAAGTAAGAATCAAAATAATGACTGAAAGAAATAAGTTATTTTTCTTGAAGAGCGGAAGCGTATCTAAGATGAAAAAATTACAAAAAATTTGAATAATATGTGAAAAAATCGACAAATAAAACATGTAATACCTCCAATCTATCAGGGCTTGTTAAGAAATTATAGCATGGTATACGCAAAAAAGGACAGATAGTTTGGGGAATTTCAACGTTCAAGTACAAAAATCCAACGTTTACGTAAAAAATGGTTTTTGGTAGTCAAAATAAAGTAAAATGAACTTGCGAATGCTAATAACTCACTTTTCAACACAAGTGATTGCGAATACTTACGAGTGTAGCAATAGCATATATTCATTTGAAAAATAAAAATATTTGAAGTATTTTTGCACATAGTATTAACCTCTAAATTATATTGTTACCTCGCTTTTGTAGTCAAAAAGCAACGTTCAAGTATAAAAATATAACGTTTGCGCCAATTTTGGCTATAGCACATAGAATTTTGATACACTGATAAAGTGTAGAATCATAGATCACATACCTCAGGCACAACAGGAGCAGGGGGATGTGGTCTTTTGACTTTTATTGAAAGATTTGCTATAACTAAAGGACTTAAATAAAAAAGGTGTTCTAGGGTTCCGCAATATTGGTCTGGTCCGAGAGAACACGCGCACAGCGTACACGGTAGGAGAAAAGCCTAGGAGTATTGATGATACTTCTAGGCTTTTTTTTATTTTGAGGAGGAAGAGATGATGTGGGAAATTATTGGAATGACGATTATGACGAGTGGATTTGATAGCTTGAATCCAATGGCGATTGGGCAACAATTTGTATTGCAAGGATTAGTGAAGAAACCACGTGACATTTGGTACTTTATTTTAGCTACAGGTGTCATGAATTTTCTTGGTGGAGTGGTGTTTTATTTTAGTTTTGCAACAATCTTTATTCAAAGTTGGACAAAAATAATAGTGTGGTTGCATCCTTATCTCTCGACGTTACAGATTATTGGTGCAATACTGTTATTTATACTAATGGGTGTTTATCTTTGGAAGCAACGGGGTCCAGTGGAAACTCAGAAAAAAATCACAATTAAAGGCAATATGACACCGACAGCACTCGTCTTGCTAGGACTTGGTGCGACGCTATCAGAGTTAGCAACGGCTTTTCCATATTTTGCATTTATTGGTTGGTTAATGAACCAAAGTTTTCATTCCATACTTGTATTATGTTTGATGATTGTGTATAACATCATTTATATGCTGCCTTTGATGGGGCTTTATGCAGTATACTGTTTTCGTCGGGAACAGTTTGACCGGTTCTACCGCTGGATACAAATGCAGATGATTCGTTGGCAACGACGACTGATTCCTTTAATTTTAGGAGGAATCGGTATTTATTTACTTATTTTAGGTCTATTTTAAACGAGAAAGAAGGAAGAGAAATGGCATTTGCAAAATTACTTTTAGCGGGACTGCTCGAAATTTTATGGGCGTATACGTTGGGAAAAAGTGACGGCTTTTCTCACTTGAGTTGGGGAATTGCAACACTTGGATTGTTATTAATTAGTTTATACTTTTTAGAATCAGTGATTAAAGAATTTGGCGTAGGCGTGACGTATGCCGTTTTTACGGGAATTGGTACGGCAGGAACTGCCATTTTGGATATTTTTGTCTTCCACGAGCCAACGAATCTTGGCAAAATGATTAGTTTAGCAATACTGCTGACAGGAATTATCGGCTTGAAATTAAGTAGTGAGGAGGCAAACGCATGAGTTGGTTATTATTAGGAATTGCAGGATGTATGGAATTAGTGTTTGTTATTTTCTTAGAAAAAGCAACACAAGGAAAAAAGCAGTGGTTGGTTGTATCGCTGATTGCGATTCTACTGTCGATTTATTTGTTGGGGCAAGCCACTCAGTTTGTTTCTTTGGGGGTTGCGTATGCTGTTTGGACAGGAATTGGCTCGGTTTTAACAGTCGGGTATGGGATTTTATGTTTAGGAGAGAATCGTAGTAAAGCGAAGTTGTTTTTTGTCTTGCTTATTGTCATAGGCATCATCGGATTGAAACTAAGCTAATAAAAAACCAAGTAAGAAGTTTAAACTCTTACTTGGTTTTTTATTAATAACTTCGAATGAGGAGTTGCGAAGCTAGCAATTGCAACATGTCTCTTGCATCGCATTCAGGTAAACGAGCAATGTCCGTCAAGGCTTTTTGCGTATAGCGTCGAGCGATGTCTTTTGCCATTTCGACTCCTTCATGTGCCACTACGAGTTGGGCTACTTCTTGTGATTCTTCAGGTGTAATGTCTTGCTCTTTTTCTAAGTATGGTAGAAAAACATCGGGATGCTTTTCTTTAGCTAATAACAACGGTAACGTATAGATACCTTGTGATAAATCTTCCAACACAGGCTTTTGCAGCACATCTTCTTCAGCTGTGTAATCTAAAATATCGTCATAAATTTGGAAAGCAATACCGATACTACGGCCGATTCGTCCGGCTAGGCGTTCTACCTCAGGGGCAGCTTTTCCAAAATGTGCACCTTCTGCACAAGCTAACCAAAAGAGTTCTGCGGTTTTCCCGTTCACGCTGCGTAAATAATCACGAAAGGTTTCTTGCTTGTTATATCGCGTGTGCATTTGATCCAACTCACCTAGCAAGAGACGTTTCATCGAACGTGCGTTGATGGCTAAGAATTTAGATCCATTCATTGCATCGATGACTAACTCAAAGAAAACCGTGAAAAGCAAATCACCTGTATAAACAGCAATATCTTTACCGTATTTTGATTGGACAGTCATTGTCCCTCTACGTAAAGGAGAGTCGTCAATGACATCATCATGAATGAGTGTCGCCATGTGAAGTAATTCGATAGAAGCAGCAATTTGTATTAATTGTTTTTCGTCCTGTTTTTCATGGTCTCCTAAAGAAGAAAATAGTAAAAAGAAAGCGGGGCGTAAATATTTGCCACCTGCTTGTGAAAATTCAATCAGCGTTTCTTGAATATCTTTATTGCGAACTCTCATTTGTTTCTCAATTAGTGAGCAAACGATTTGGAGTTTGTTTTGAATAGTGGGATAATCGTTCCAGTAAGATAGCATGTGTGTAACCCTTTCAATGTTAAATAGTAGTTCTATTTTAACTTATTTTCGTTCAAAAAGGCAATTTAATGCTATCGAAATTAGAAAGGAGGTAAAAATGTCAGTAGCCGTTTTTTTAGAACTGGTTGAAATAAAGGCCAAAACAGCTAGCGTTCTCCCTTTTTTAATTGGTTTGTGCTATAGTTGGTATCGTTATGGCTCAATTCACATTGGCTATGTAGCGATTTATTTTATTGCCATGTTTATTTTTAACATGGCCGTCGATATTCTGGATAATTACAATGATTACCATCATGCGACAGAAGGACATGACTACAAAGAGAAAACCAATATCATTGGTAGAGAAAATCTATCGTTACGTCTGGTTTTTTGGCTGATGACTAGCATGATTGTGATTTCTGCATTGTTGGGGATTGGATTGGCTACAGTTGTTGGTTGGCCATTATTATGGATGGGTTTGTATTGTTACTTAGTTGGGATTTTTTACTCTTCTGGACCACGTCCGCTATCAAGTTTGCCGTTGGGAGAATTTTTCTCAGGTTCAACAATGGGTGTGATGATTTCGTTTATTTGCGTTTATTTGAATACTTTTGAAACTTTTCATTGGAATTTTTCTGAAATATTCAGTATCTTTATAATTGCTTTGCCAAATACGATGTGGATTGCGAACTTAATGTTAGCAAATAATCTTTGTGACAAAGAGGAAGATGAAAAAAATGAGCGCTATACCTTGGTTCATTATTTAGGAAGAAAAAATTCTATTCGTTTATTTGTCGGAATGAATGTGGTCGCATTTTTAGGTATTATTTTGTCTGTTATTATGGGGTTAGCTCCAATGACTATATTATTAACATTTTTAGCAGGCCCCTTTATTTTGAAACAAATACGTCGATTTAAACAGAAGCAAGTAAAAACAGAAACCTTTATTTGCGCAGTTCGGATTTTAGCAGTTGGTTCGGTAATGCAAGTGATTACTTATTTGATAGGTATTCTCATATAATAATTTTGAAAGAAAGAAGTGGAGAAGTAATGAAAGAAGTGGCTATTTTAGGCGCTGGATACGCGGGCTTAAGAGCGTTACATGAATTACAAAAAAAAGCAGCAGGTGAGTTTCATATTACTTTAGTGGATCGTAATGATTATCACTATGAAGCAACTGATTTACATGAAGTTGCAGCGGGAACACAACCGAAAGAAAAAATTACTTATGAAATTAAAGATGTTGTAAACCCTAAAGTGACAACATTCATTCAAGATGAAGTAGTAAAAATTAATCCAGATAAAAAAGAAGTTGAACTTAAAAACAATCAAGCATTAACGTATGATTACTTAATCGTTGGTTTAGGTTTCCGTTCAGAAACATTTGGTATTCCTGGTGCAGAAGAAAACGCGTTAGAAATGGTTAACGTAGAATCTGCCGTTAAAATTAACCAACACATCAAAGCAGCAATGGCTAAATACAAAGAAACAAAAGACAAAAAATATTTGAAATTAGTTGTTTGTGGTGCTGGATTTACAGGTATTGAATTAGTTGGTTCACTTGTTGAAGCGAAAAAACAATACGCTAAAATTGCTGGCGTAACAAAAGAAGAAATTGAAGTATATTGTGTCGAAGCTGCACCGAGCATCTTACCAATGTTCAATGACGACTTAACAAACTATTGCTTGAAATACTTAGACAAATGGAATGTTCATTTGATGACTGGTTCTGCAATCAAAGCAATTAAACCTGATACAGTGGTTTATGCAAACGGCGATGTTGAAAAAGAACTAGAAGCAGGTACAATTATTTGGACAACAGGTGTTAGCGGAAGCTTCGTTATTGGCGAATCTGGTTTCGAAGAACGCCGTGGCCGCGTAATGGTTAACGAAGACTTAACTGCTCCAGGTCATGATGATATTTACATCATCGGTGACGTAGCAGCTGTTATGGATAAAGAATCAAACCGTCCTTACCCAACAACTGCACAAGTTGCACTAAAAATGGGTGAATATACTGCAAAACACCTTGTTAACCGTGTGAAAAATCAATCAACACCAGCATTTGTATTCAAATCAGCAGGTTCTGTTGCATCAATTGGTAATACACATGCATTTGGTATGGTTGGTAAAACAGGCGTTAAAGGTTACCCAGCTTCATTTATCAAGAAAATGATTATGAACAAATCATTGCTTGAAACTGGTGGTGCAAAAGAAGTTTTAGCGAAAGGTCGCTTTGACTTATATCACTAAGCCGATAAAAAGATATTCCCTACAAGTTGCTTGTGGGGAATTTTTTTGTAAATAGGAACTCTCAGAAAGGAAGATGGAAATGAAAGAAAAATTAGCATTGGTTGATGGTACATTGCACGCAGAATTTTGGTTAGAAATAAATGCTTCACCAGAAAAAGTGTGGACATTTTTGACGGAAACAGACAAATTGGCGCAATGGTTTCCTGAACTTCAAGCAGGAGAAATTTCAGCAGATGGTTATATGAAATTTGTGATGCCCGAAATAAATTTGACGATGGCAATCCAAGCGTTTCAGTTAGGGGAAAAACTAGCATATCAGTGGGATAGTGGCCAAGTAACGTTTGACATTTTAGCCGATAAACAAACGATTCTTCACTTTTCTGAAGAATTACCCCCACAATTTCCTCAAAAACATCGAGATGTTGCAGGGTGGTCGATTGTCTTGCGTCGTTTGAAAAACGCCATAGAAGGCCAGCCCGTCGATTTTTCAAATGTCGGTCATGCGGAAGCCGAGCAAAAGTTTGGCAAGCAGTTAGCAGCGTTTGAATCAACAAAGTAACGAATATAAACAAAAAACAGCCACCACTACAGGTGACTGTTTTTTTATTACGTCAATTTCTGACATAATTGCTCGTAATTCACTGTTTCTTCAGGTGTGAATAGGTGATAATGCAAGGAATCATCTGCTTCATCGTGAATAATCACTAGCCGCTCATTATTCGGTTCAAATGTCCCTAATGAGAAAATCGTAAAGCGATTATCAATGATTTCAATATCACGTAAAGATTTAGAAAAGACTTTACGAATATGGTGAACTTTTTTGATGCGGTAATCGGCTTTTTCAGCAGCTTTTTTCAGTGTAAAGCCTTCATCCAAGTAGTGCTTGATTAGTTCGACTTTCACGACCATTGGTAAACGATAACGTCTAGCGCCATGTGTTTCTTCTTCGATAGAGGCAATGAAGCCTTTTTCTTCCCAATAACGTAATTGTCGAGGAGAAGTACTGCTCATGTTGCTTAATTCACTAATCCCTACAAGTAAGTGATCATTGTCTAGTAATTCTTTTAAAAAAGATGATTTCATTTTTACTCCCTCGTTTCTACACCGTCTCCCTCTATTGTACTTTTTATGACATGTGTGTCAAGTTAGTTGACAAATTAGCCAAAAAGGCATAAAGTATGCAATGCTGAGAAAAGGAGAGGAAACAAATGAAAGAACAACCAGTTGATATTTATGGAAAACCTTATAACCGTACACTACTAGTTGCAAACTTGTTAATTGGTACATTTTGTACGGTATTGAATCAAACATTATTAACAACCGCATTTCCTGCATTAATGAAAGCCTTTGATATTACGGCTTCAGATGTACAGTGGTTAACCACCGGATTTTTACTAGTCAATGGTATTATGATTCCGATTAGTGCGTGGCTAATTAATAAATTTAGTTCTCGTAATTTATATTTATTTGCGATGTTTGTCTTTTTTATTGGAACGTTGACGTGTTTTACAGCACAAAATTTTTCTATGCTGTTAATTGGACGTTTAGTTCAAGCTAGTGGTGTAGGGATCTCTATGCCATTATTACAAAATATTATGTTATCGATTTTTCCACCAGAAAAACGTGGTGCAGCCATGGGAATGTCAGGGGTAGTTATTGGGCTAGCACCTGCTTTAGGACCAACATTATCCGGTTGGATTATCGATCATTATTCATGGCGTGAATTGTTTGGAATGGTATTACCAATTGCTGCACTTGTATTGATTTTAGCGTTTTTCTTGATGAAAAGTGTGATTCCATTATCTAATCCAAGTATTGATGTGTTATCTATCGTTTTATCAAGTATTGGATTTGGTGCATTGCTTTATGGATTTTCTAGTGTAGGGAATAAAGGATGGGGCAATTGGGAAGTTCAATTATTTATCGCTGTTGGTGTGATTTTTATTGGCTTCTTTGTATGGCGTCAATTACGCTTGCCAAAACCATTCTTAGAGTTACGAGTATTCAAATCACCTATCTTTACAATTGCAGCCATTTTATCCGGTGTGACAAATATGGCAATGATTGGGGCAGAAATGGTTGTGCCATTGTTTATCCAAAATATTCACGGTCAATCCGCTTTTCATTCTGGTTTAATGTTATTGCCAGGGGCGTTAGTGATGGGGATTATGATGCCTGTGACGGGTGCTATTTTTGATAAACACGGTGCACGTCGGTTAGCCATTATGGGGATGTTTATTTTAACTGCGGCAACCGCACCATTCGCTTTTTTAACTGCTGAAACACCTGTGATGTATATTGTGGTCTTATATGCGATTCGTATGTTCGGGATTTCGATGGTTATGATGCCTGTGACAACTTCTGGAATGAACGCCTTGCCAGCGCACTTAATTAGTCATGGAACAGCTGTGAATAATACTTTCCGACAAGTTGCAAGTTCAATCGGAACAGCGATTTTAATCAGTGTGTTAACAAGTGTCACTAACAATAATTTGCCGAACCAAAGCATGCTAGAAAAAGCGCCAATTGCCTATAAAGAACAAGCAGTGAATGCGACTCTTTCAGGATATCATTCTGCGTTTATTGTAGCAGTTGTCTTCAGTGTAATTGGCTTTGGTATTACATTCTTCATCAAAGAAAAAAATGATATGAAAGTTGTGAAAGAGGAGGCGAAAGCATGATTATTTTTTTATTAATACTCAGCGTAATTGCATTTGCCGCGACGTTTGTCTTTGCTAAAAAATCATGGCAAACAGGTCTTTCAATCGTTTGTGGCTGTATATTTGTAGGTAGTATTGTGCTGATGACTCTGAATTTTACAAATCATTTTGGAATGAAAAAAGTTACGGAAATAGCTACTGTTGAATTAGACTCAAGTTCTGACATACAAGGGGTAGATATTTTATTATATCAACCTCTAGGTGAAGAAGAAAAAGTCTATGTCTATCAAGCAACAACTAATAAAGATGCAACGACGACTGAAGCAGAACACACCGTCAATCATATCGAACAAGGTTCGGATAAAGCAACACTAGACATTACTACTAGCTATTGGGACTACAAAGATAGCTTCTACCAATTATTATTTGGCATTACTAAAGGTGATGGCGAATTGATTGAAATCACAAATGACTTCCATTTGCCAGATTCGTGGGAAGTAGTGAGTGTTGACCAAATCAAGGCATTACAAACAGTTGCCAAGGAACATGAAGCAGAGCTTGAAACTGAGGCTGGTCAGTATATTCAAGAAAAAATGAAAGCTAGCCAGCCGATGGACGAAGCACAACAAAAAAAGGCTATCCAACAATGGACAGCAGAATTTCAGGCACAAAAAATGCATGAGATGTTGGCAGAAGTGAAAGATAAATAAACAAAAAGAAGGGCATTCGTGTCCTTCTTTTTGTTTGCAAATACATACTATTTAACAGTAATTTTTCCTGTTTCGACAGTGATGCGTAATTGATTCGTTAATGCGTCAGTGCTTTCAAAAGAATGATTTGTTTTTGTGCCGGCCAAATCTGGTATGGCTATTTTTCCTAGTTCAGATGCTAAAGAAAAAGATGTATCTTCAAAAGCTTTAGGAGCTAACGTTAATTCAATATTTCCTAATTCGCTAGTTAATTGATTTTTTCCAATGAACGTGGTGTCTTTGCTAGTGATTTCTCCCGTTTCCGTTGAAAAATAACTGTTTGTAAAAGTGGATTGTTGCAAATGAAGCGCACCGATTTCAGTCGTTAATTCGCTATTCGATAACTCACTATTTTCAAGCGCTAGTTCTCCTTGTTCAATAGAGAGTTCAGCTTGATGGAATGTACTATTATGAGCTGTCTGGCGACCTTGTTCTACATGTGTAGTTAATGTGTCAATCATTGACTGATTGAAGGTTAAATCGCCTAATTCTACTGAAATATCTGCGTTTTCGGCTTGTAGTTGGTTAATAGCTAGATCTCCGATTTCAACGTCAGCGTCAATTTGTCGCAATTGATTTTTGGGTAGGTATAAGGTAATCGCTGTTTGTTGACCAGTTGTTTGTTCTGGTGCAAAGAGATAATTAATGAACGAAAGATCAATTCCCAAATGATACTTTTCATCATAAAGTAGTTGATTGATAGTTAATGTATTATCTGCAACAGCATATTTAATATTGGATGTCGAATTTTTATTGGTAATGTGATACGAAAGATACGCATGATTGTCATTTGAAGGTTCAATATTCACTTTTGCAAGTTCAGCCGTTAAAACAATTGAATCGAAGGAGTCTAGCATTTTTTTATCCATCTTTTGTATATCAGGATGTTTACCTTGTTTTAAACCAAAACGATTTAAATCTGCTGTCGCTAAATAATCTCGTCCACCTAATAACAAACCAATGCCAAACAAGATTGCCCCGCTACCAACTAAAATCATGCTTATCCATAAAAACTTTCTCATTATCCTCATTAGATTGCCTCCTTTTTACGCCTTGTGAGTAGAGATGTTAGCTTAAGAACGACTTTCTTAACGAAACGAAATATTACTGGCATAAAGGAAGTGAGCAAAAATCCTAAACCTAAAAGTAACAGTCCTAGTCCGATAAGAGATAAGCCACCTGGAATAGAGAATGGTAGAGCGATAATTCCTCTTAAGACTAGTTTACCTCCTGCAAGTACACCAGCAACCATTAACGAGCAGATAACAAGTATCAAGGTAAAAAATAGCAGTCCAACTGTGACTAAAAGTAAGAATGCAGTAAGTGCTAGAGGAATGCCGATGGGGGCAGCTAGTAGAGCTAAAGTAGCTAACCAAAATGTTCGTTGCATGCCTATCGTTGAAGTATCACGTTGTTTTTCTAGTAACTGACCTAAAATATCACGGGCTGCTTGTTTGGGTGTGCCGAGTTCTACAATGACTGCTTGCTCGTTTTCAATACCAGCTTCGTCAAAGTATTCTGTGAAATAATCCATCGCATCCACGTAGTCTTCATGAGGTAATTTTTTTAAATATCGTTGTAACTCCATTAAATATGTTTCCCGATTCATCCGCGAACCCCTCCTTCAATAATCGCATCTAAACTATCGCGATAAGATGCCCATTCATGTCTTAAAAAGTTTAATTGTTCTCTCCCTGTAGGAGTTAGGGAATAATATTTTCTCTTACGTCCTTGGAATGTTTGTGTATACGTTGTTAAAAATCCCGCTTTTTCTAATTTTTTTAAAATTGGATACAAAGTAGATTCTTTAATATCAGCTACGAGTTTGACTGTTTGGCTGATTTCATAGCCGTAAGAATCGGTTGTTTCGACAACGGAAAGAATTAAACATTCAATTAATAATGAAGAAACAGGATAATACATCAATGTTCACATCCTTTGTTTAATAATGTTTTTATATATGTAAAAATTTTATATATATAATTTATATATATAGTAACATGGAGGAGAGGTAGATGCAATGAAAGAATGAATCGGAAGAGACTCTATTTTTTTGCGCACTACAATGCAAAAACCTCCAGATAAATTTTTGCGGATAAAAAGTTTAAAAGTCCATATGGAGGTTTAGCGCTTTCATTTATATACTGAGTGTACAAATTAAAAGGAGGAAAAAAATATGTCATTAGTGCAAGCGCTTTTAATTGCAGCGTGGGCTGGTTATTGTTCGTATGATGATGTGGCACCACAAATGTTACGCCGACCATTATTGGTAGGTCCGTTAGTAGGTCTTATTTTAGGAGATATGACAACAGCATTAATTATTTCAGCAACACTAGAACTGATGTGGATGGGTCTTGGAAACATGGCAGGATACCAAACACCAGATATGATTGTGGGAACCATTTTAGGGGTAACTGTTTCAATTACTTCAGGAACGGGTGCTTCTCCAGAAGGAATTGCAGCAGGAGTTGCAGCTGCTACAACGGTAGCGATTTTAGTACAACAATTATTGGTAATGACTCGTGTGTTAAAACAATTCTTTGAACCCTGGGCAAACCGTCTTGCCAAAGAAGGTGATCTCGATGGCATGATGAAAATAAATCTAGTCGCTTTAGTGATTCAATTTTTATTACGCGCAGTACCAACCTTTATCGTGGTTTATTTCCAAGCAGGAGTAGTAGATAGAATCTTGAATGTAGTACCTGATAATGTTTTAGGCGGATTAGGCATTGCATCAGCGATTTTACCAGCTGTCGGTTTATCTATCTTGATGACCTTAATGATGAAAGGTATTTTATGGCCATTCTTGTTACTAGGCTTTGTGTTATCAGGTTATTTAGAATTAGGTATCTTACCAATTACGTTAATTTCATTATCATTTGCGATTATCTATTCATTCATTATGGAAATTATTGATCGCCAAAATGATATGGCTTCTGTACCAACAGGGGGCGCCGTACAAAATATCGATGAAGATGAGGGGTATGACTTATGATGGAAGAAAAACAAGTAGCAAATGGTACGCCACAACGTGTTGCTTATGAAAAAATCACACGTAAAGACCTCAATAAAGTCTTCTGGCGCTTACAAATTTGGGGCCTAAACTTAACATCTACCTTGGTAAGTACGCAAGCCAATGGATTTTTAAATGCAATGACACCTGTGTTGAAACGTCTTTACGGCGACGCTGACCAAGCAACGCGTTCACGTGCGATGCAACGTCATTTGTTATATTTCTTATCTCAAATTACAGCAACTGGGATGATTCTGGGAATTACTGCAGCGGTGGAAGAAACAACAACGGAAGATGAAAAAGAAGCGGTTGTTGCGATTAAAGCAGGAATGATGGGACCTTTAGCTGGAATTGGGGATAGTGTCTTTAAGATTACGATTCAAGCGATTGCCGGTAGTATTGGTGCAGCTTATGCCATGGAAGGCAGTATTTTAGGTCCAATTTTAATGTTTCTGATTTACAACGGCTTAAATATTGGCGTGAAGTATTACGGAATTATTGCCGGTTATGAAAAAGGTATGGAATTCATCCAAAGTGGTGAACAAGCAAAAGTTATGCAAAAAATCATTAATATTTCCACAATGGTTGGGGTTATTGTATTAGGGGCGCTGATTGCCCAATATGTGAAAATCAATGTCGGAACCGAAATCAAAATGGAAGATACAGTGATTAGTATCCAAGAATTATTAGATGGTATTTTACCAAAATTCTTACCACTTCTATTCACTTTAGGCTTGTATAAATTACACAGCTATATGCCAAGAAAATATCTAACCTATTTAATTTTTGGTATTTTAGTTATCGGTACAGTTCTAGCAGTAATGGGTATTCTAGTTTAAACGTAGGAAAGGACGGTTTGTATGGCAATTCATATTATTGTTTCAAGTCATGGCTTGTTTGCACAAGAAGCATTAAAAACAGCGGAAATGATTCTTGGTGTACCGCAAAAAAATGCATCGGTAGTATCGGTTACAACTGGTCGAACATCTGATGAATGCTTGCAAGAATTGACACAAATATATAATGAAAAAAAAGAAGGTACAGAAGGCACGTTGATTTTAGTGGATATTTATGGAGGAACACCAGCAAATATCGCAACATATCTGACATTAACAACGGAAGACGTCCAAGTTTATTCCGGCTTAAATATTCCGATGTTGCTTGAGCTCTTTTTAAGTAATCCAGCAACATTAAGCGAAGCAAAACAAATTGTAGAAAATGCGCATGGCGTATCTTTAGTAGATATTACCAGCAAGGCAAAAGAAGGGATGGAAGAAGATGGCGATTCAGTGGATTCGTATTGATGATCGATTAATTCATGGGCAGGTAGCAAGTTCTTGGCTACGTCACATTGGAGCAGAACAAATAATTTGTGTGAGCGATGCAGCAGCAAGCAATCCGGTACAAGCACAAGTCTTAAAAATGGCCGCACCAGGCTACATTGTACACTTGTTTGGAGTGGATAAATTTATTCGTGTTTATCAAAAAAATCCAATTAAAAAATCAACCTTTGTGATTTTAGGTAGCACAGCTGACTTATTAAAATTAAAAGAAGGTGGTGTGGACGTTCAAAATGTCAACTACGGTGGTATGCGTGAACGTAGCGATCGGACCATTCGTTATGACCATGATTTATGCTTCACACCGGAAGAAGATGAAGCGTTGAAGACATTGATTGAACAAGGAGTGAAGATTGATTATCAAATGGCTGCCTATGATGCACCTACGCCATTGATGGACTATATCAAACAAGTGAAAAAAGGAGAATAAGTATGCAAATTGAATACGTTGAAGCCTTTTTCTTGGATGATCATCAAAATGAGCTAAATATTGTCACAGACGAGGATAATATTGGTACGTATCGTTTATATTGGACCTATGAAAACGATGTGCAGACAACTGACAAGCATTTTCTGCTGGAATCCAATCAAAAAAATATCCAATTTAATTTTGCATACAATCCAGATAAGGTAAATTATTTCATTATTGAATTTGAACAACATCCAGCTTTGTTATTTGGTTATCGTATTTTACCAATGTCTGGCATGTATAATTTCCGTGACATTGGTGGCTATCGTACAGAAAATGGTCGTCGCATCAAATGGGGTGTTGGTTTTCGTTCCGATCATCTGCAGAATTTGAACGAAGACGGTTTCGAATTCTTACGTAGTTTGGGCTTGAAGTCTGTGATTGATTTTCGAAGTCCACTTGAAGTTGAAAAAGATCCCAACCCATTTTTCAGTGACGATGCGCAATCTTTCAACTTTGATCCACAAGCACATGTCGCAATGGCAGCAGGGAATGCCCAAAACTTGGATACAAGTGAGGATATGAAAACAAGGGCACTCAAAGCGATTGAAAGTGGTGAGACAGGAGCGCAGCAAATGGTGGATCAACAACTAGCATTTGTGGATAGTCCGACGAGTATTGAAGCATTCAAACAAACACTTAAAACAATCGCGCAACCAAGCAATGTCCCGACGATGCAACATTGTCGAGGTGGAAAAGATCGCACAGGTTTTGCTTTGATGGTTTTAGAAGGCTTATTAGGAGTTCCAAAACCACAATTAGTCTATGATTATATGTTAACAAATCGGGCACGTGCCAAGAAAAATGTTAGTTATTATAACCGCTTCTTGGAAGAAACCGGTGATGAAAAGATTGCCCAATATTTGTATTCCTTGTTTGATACTAAAGAAGAATTTATTTTAGCTTCAATTGAAAAAATATTGACACAATACGGTTCTATTCGCCAATATGCCAAAGAAGTATTGTCATTATCCGATGATGAGATAGCCAATTTAGAAAAGTTGTTTTTAGAAGAAGATTAAGGGTACAATAACTGGTAGGAAAAGAGCGAGTCAATCGTCTATTTCTATCAGTTATTTTAATTAGAGAGGAGAGGCAAATGAAAGAGCTCAACTTTCGCGAAATTAGTTTGCTAAATATGTTATTAGATAATGAATTTGTTAGCGCGGATGAACTACTGGAGTTTTCTGATATTTCTTTACGAACGTTACAAGCAGAAATAAACTTGCTGAATGATACTTTGGCTCAATATTCTTCTGACATTCAGATTGTTAATCAACGAGGAAAAGGCTATACACTGGAATATGGAATGGATCAACCGGAGAAATTGGAACAATTGAATCGACATTGCAAAAAATATTTGAACCTTTCACTTAATAAACGATTTAGCGAAAATGTGCGAATTGCTAGAATTTGTCGGATTTTATTTGGAACAACTGAATACATTAAAATTGAAGCGATTGCAGAAATATTAAACGTTAGTGTTGCAACAGTTAATAAAGACATGCGCCAGGTACGTGACTTTTTGCAGTTATATGGGCTGACAATCCAATCCATTCCTTATTATGGGATGCAAGTAGCTGGTTCTGAGCAAGCAATTCGTTCTTGCATGCTAGATTTACTGAATATTTATAGTTATTCAGAGGATACCTTATTTGACGAACCGGGTTTAGAACAATTTTCATTTGTCAAAGAGGATATGTTACAAGTCATGGCGCATATTAATAGCTGTCTTAGACAATATCCTTACCCGCTGACAGATAATGGTTTCCGTCGTTTAACCAAGTATCTGATGATTTTATCCATTCGAACTGGCTTACAAAAGGAGTTAACACTGCCTGAGCAACATCTTATTCAGCAATTGCCTGCTTATACACTGGCAAAAGCGTTATTGCCAACTGCTATCACAGCTGAAGTGGAAATATTGGCATTATTTTTGCTCGCCCACAGTGAAAACACATCATGGCCAATTTCCGCCAATGCATTACTACCAGAAGTACCGAGTATTTATCAGCAGCTTGCACAGAAATTAGCGGATATCTATCACCTAGATATCAATCAATACCCTGATTTTTCAGCATATTTACAACAATTTCTCTATCAATTTTACTTGCGAAAAACATATGATTTTAAGCAATTAGAAGTGTTGCGTACACAACGTCATAGCATTAAACAATTCTCTTCCTCAATTACCTTGGCAAGTGT
Source organism: Candidatus Enterococcus willemsii (assembly GCF_009933335.1). Lineage (GTDB taxonomy): Bacteria > Bacillota > Bacilli > Lactobacillales > Enterococcaceae > Enterococcus_F > Enterococcus_F willemsii. The sequence goes on from NZ_MAEL01000035.1 coordinate 178,261, forward strand.
CATTTACTTTGAATTACCACAATATGTTGCGACGGATTTGTATGATCAGTTATTTTTAGAGTTTGTCGTGCATATCTATCATATTATTTGTCGGTTAAAAAATGAGTATGAACCAACGAACATTTTGATTATTAATGACTTAGGAAAAATTGCGAATGAATCATTGATGCAAAAATTGCATTTGTACAATAATTATGATGTCCATTATGATTATCGTTATTTTTATGAATTAGATTCCATTGATTTTGAAACATATGATGTTGTCTTTTGTTCGGAAGATTTTCATTATGATCTGACCAAAATTCCTATCCCAGTGATGACCTTTAACTTCTTTTTACGCTCGGAATTTTCGACATTGCTCTGGTCACGAATTTTAGCACCTAAAAGAACAATTGGCTCGGTGTCTAATTATTTGGTGCATCCAGAAATTAAAGAAGTAACAGGCAAGTTCGCACAAATCATTCAACAAATTACTGATTATTTAATTCAATTACCGGGGTATCAACCAGCAATGAGTCCCCAAAAAATCAAAACTTTTATTGAAACATTGATTTTAACTGCCGATTATAGTAAATATTCAGTGAACAAACTCATTACGTTATTTTCAACAGCACCTATGAAGAAGCGTTATTTTATTTTTCATTTGAAAGAACCTGTCACGATTCGCGATCGCAAAATCAGTAGTTTGCAATTTGTATTTCTGGATGTTTCAAAAGGCTTGTTGGAAATAAAAAATGGTGACTCGCAATTACGCCGTTATACAACGCCGCATTAAAAAGAGTGATGGCTTTAAAGACCATCACTCATGAAGCTGTTTCAAAAACCAAGTATCCATTAAAGTATGACCAGTTTCACCTAAAGGTTTGTCTAGTAATTTAAAGCCATTTTTATGATACAGACCATTTGCTGCTTTTAAAATAGAAGAAGTTTCAAGGTATAATTGTTGGTAATGTTGTTGTGCAAAGTTTATCGCATGGCTCAATAGTTGTTGCCCATAGCCATGTCCTGTGGCTGCATCTGAGAGATAGAGTTTTTGTAGTTCAGCGATATTGTCTTGTAACGGTGCAATCCCGACACCACCGACAACTTGCTCATTCTCATTGACGAGTACCCAATAAGCAGAGTCTGGTAAGTCGCGATAAAACTCAGACAAATGATCTAACTGTGGATCAAAGTATGCTGTTCCGGGGATATCAAGCTGATGGTTTTCCAATATATGTCGAATAATTTGTGCCATTTGTAAGTCATCTTGTGCTGTGATTTCACGTATGTTCAAACGAATCACTCCTTTGTTTTTTCTTTTTATTATAGCAAATTTTGGTTTAGATAAAGGGATCAGTGTTCATAAGTAAAAAAGAAAACGTTGACATTTTTTTAAACAAGATGTATTATGTGAAGTGTTAAGAGGGTCAGTTGGATAAAACAGCTGATTATTTAAAATTTAATAGTTATTCGCTAAGGCTTGTTACTTTTCGGAAGGCATAACCAAAGCAAACAAAAGTTTATTTTGTTTGCTTTGGTTTTTTTTATATTCTTTTGCCGGTGAATAACAAATTACTGTAACAAACAGCGTAATTGAATTCCGACAAGCACTCATAATTTTTCAGAAAGATATTTATTATGGAATGAAGCAGACGCTGTATCAAAAGATTTGAAGGAGGTAGAGATGTATTTGTAGGTTATTTTTAATGAACAGAATGAAGAATAAAGGAGAAAATGAAAATGGCGAACAATGAAAAATTACAAAATATGGCAGATTTAATTTTAGAAGCAGTGGGTGGAAAAGCGAATGTCTCAAATTTGACGCATTGTATTACTCGTCTTCGATTTAATTTGAAAGACGAAAGTATTCCAAGTGATGAAGAAGTCAAAAAAATTCCTGGTGTTATGGGAGTTGCTAGAGCAAGTGGTCAGTATCAAGTGGTGATTGGTCAAACTGTGGGCGATATTTATGCAATAATTGGTGATGAAATTGGCTTAGATACTAGCTCAACCATTTCCATTAATGGTCATACTAAGAAAAAGCTAACACCAATGGGTATTGTGAAAGGTATTTTTGATGGACTATCTGGCAGTGTGACACCTGTCATTCCTGTATTGGTTGCAGCAGCTTTCTTTAAAATGATTGTGAGTTTGCTTGGACCAACAATGTTTGGTGTCCTTACGCCTGAAAGTGATCTATATGTGTTACTTAATACAGTCGGTGATGTCGGTTTTTACTTCTTCCCAGTGTTAACAGGTTATACAGCTGCTCGTAAGTTCAATGCCAGTCCTGTATTGGGAATTTTCATTGGTGGCTTGTTGTTGCATCCAACATTATTAGATCTTGCTGCACAAGCGAAGACTTTAACGGTTTTAGGCGTAACAATTCATCCACAAAATTATGCAAGTACGATTATCCCAAGTATTTTATCTGTATGGGTCATGTCTTATATTGAGCAATTTTTCAAACGAGTGATTCCTAATTCGTTACAGATTATTTTAACACCGTTTTTAACTGTTTTAGTGATGTTACCAATTACATTGGGAGTTGTGGGGCCATTAGGTAGTTACCTAGGTAATTTTGTTGGACAAGGTTTGCTTGGTCTTTCAAATACAGGTGGCATTTTGGGTGTTATTGCGATGGGATTATTAGGTGGTTTCCATCAAATACTCGTAATGACGGGCATGCATCATGTATTAATGACGGCTTTAATTATTTCATTATCTGAGTCAGGATCAGACCCATTTGTATTACCTGCTGTAATTTGTGGAGGGGCAGCAATTTGGGGAATGACACTAGCATCATCAATCAAAATTAAAGAAAAAGAAGAAAAAGGCTTGGCGTTTAGTTACTTTATTACTTCTATCATTGGTGGAATTACCGAACCAGCTTTGTATGGTTTAGCTGTGAAATATAAACGACTATTTATTGCATTAATCGGTGGCGGATTTGTCGGTGGCATTGTGATGGGAATCTTACATGTGACAAGCTATTCATTAATCCCGGTTGCTAATTTATTATTGATTACAACATTTATCGGGGATACATCGGCTAATATTATCAACGGTGTTATTTCAGTAATCATTGCTTTCGTTGTGTCTTTCCTACTGACTTATTTCTTTGGCTTTGATAAGAATGAACCAGTATTACAAAAATAATGGAGATGATAGAATGGCTTTAAGGAGGTCTTATTGGATACAGAGAATAAGACGTTCAATTTCAACCAGTTGGTTATTAGCTGATAGGGAGATTTTGTTATGAAAGCGATAAAAAAAAATAAATAATAACGTTGCGCTTTGTGTGGATAATCATCAAAGAGAACTTATTGCTTTTGGCAAAGGTGTTGGTTTTCCAGAGATGCCTTATGAAGTTGATTTAGAAAAGATTACGATGACCTTTTATCAAGTAGACACAAAATATTATGATTTAATTGCTCGGATTCCGGAAGAAATTTTTGCGATTGCTTCTCATCTAGTAGAAGAAGCCTTTACCAGACTAAAAGGTGAATTGAATCCTAATTTAGTTTTTCATTTAGCCGATCATATTCACTTTGCGCTTGTTCGACAACAGTCCTATCAAAAAATAAAGTTACCATTTTCTTTTGAAATCGAGCAATTTTATCCAACGGAAACTCAACTGGGTCAACTTGCTTTGGAACTCATTAAAAATAAATTGCATGTGACACTTCCTGAAAGTGAAGTCACAGCGATTGCTTGGCATTTTATCAATGCACGTAATGAGAGTGACCCACTAAATGAAGAACAGCAAGTAGAGAATTTGATTCGTAAAATTGTGACGACTGTTGAGACAAAATTAGCTATTACAATTGATGAAAATTCCATTAACTACAATCGATTCGTTTTGCATCTTCGTTATTATCTGAAACGTTTAAGGGAAAATGATTCGACAAAACATGAACCAAATACCTTTTTAGATGGAATGAAAAAAGAATTTCCGGAAATTTATGCTTGCGCTATTACTGTTGGACACTTAGTAGAAGCAACTTATCATGTCAAAACAAGTGAAGAAGAATTGCTTTACTTGTTGATTCATATCAATCGTATTTATCAACATGCGATATTAGAAAAAACTACAGAGGAGGATGAATGATGACATTAATTGAGTCGTATATTTATTCAGAAACGTTAATGAGAGATGTCAGTGTCTCTGTTTTATTACCTTTACCAAGTATTACAAATGCAGAATACGGAGAAGGTGTCGGATTGCCGTCGGATGATCACAAATATCAAACGTTATGGCTAGTCCATTCTGCGACAGGCGACCATACGAAGTTTATTCGTGGCTCTAGAATTGAAGCTTTTTCTAGAGCGAATAAAATGGCAGTTGTGATGATGGGTGTTGACAATAGTTTTGGTTGTAATGTGCCTAATATCGGAAACTATTTTGACTATATTACAGAAGAATTACCTAAGACGCTACAAGCGATTTATCCGTTATCAGATCGTCGCGAAGATAATTTTATTGGAGGCACATCAATGGGTGGTTTTGCAGCTTTTATGGCGAGTTTAAGAAAACCCGAAAAATACGCAGCTGCCTTTTCGATCTCAGGTGCATTAGCTATTGAAGAATTGGAGAAAATTGAAAGTGTTCGTCCATGGTATATAAATGTGACGAATGCATTGTTTGGAGAAAATCGTCAATACTACAACCCTCATGAGCATGATTTACAAACAATGGCAGAAGATTTACTACAGTCAAACAAAGAACAGCCAGCATTATATGCATGTTGTGGCACCGAAGATATGTATTATCGTGCAGGCTATGATGTAATTCAAGCCTTACGTGCCAAGGGATTGAATGTGACATATGAAGAAGGACCAGGTGCACATGACTGGGATTATTGGGACCCTCAATTAGGTCATATTATGCGTAATTGGTTACCTAAAAAGGGCGATTTAGTTCATTTTAAAAAATAAAAGGAGGAAATATTCATGGCTGTTTTTGAAACAAGAGTTTATTCAGAAACATTAATGCAAGATGTCTCAGTTTCGGTCATCTTACCACTGCCAACTGTTTCTAATATGGAGTATAACGCGAAAGTACGACTTCCTGAAAACGGGGAAAAATATCAGACAGTATGGTTAATTGGTACAGCGACGGCTGATCATAGCAAGGCAATCCGTAGTACAAGAATTGAAAATTATGCAAAGAAGAAAAACGTTGCAGTCGTTGTCCCTAATTTGTTGAATAGCTTGGGATATGATTTACCGGGAGGAGATCCGTACTTTGAATACCTAACAGTAGAATTACCAACGATTATTCGCTCCATTTTCCCATTATCTGCAAAACGCGAGGATAACTTTATTGGTGGTTCTTCCAATGGTGGATTTACTGCCTTTATGGCGGCGCTGCGTAAACCAGAATTATACTCTGCTGCGTTTGCAGTGGGTTCTGGTGGCTTAGATATTGAAAAAGCGAAAGAAGCACCCAATGGTAAATTCTGGTTTGATCGCGCACTACCAACTATTTTTGGACCAAATCATGAATTTTATGATCCGCATATCCATGATTTGAAAGTAATGACCGATGACTTACTGGCAACCGATAAGCCACGACCAAAATTTTATGCAAGTTACGGCACGGAAGATATTTATTATTCATATAGTCAAGATGTTATCAAACACATGCAAGCGACTGAACTCGACTTTACTTATTTTGAAGGACCGGGAGAACATGATTGGGCATTTTGGGATCCACAATTTAAAGAAGTCCTAAATTGGTTGCCGCTACAAAATGGCTTTGTGTCAGCATAGAAATGATACAATTGGAAGAGGTGTGAGACAATGTTTTCAAAATTAAAAAAGAAAAAGACGATTTTTAGTCCAATGACTGGTCAATTAATCCCTTTGGCTACTGTCAAAGATCCAGTATTTTCACAAGGGATGATGGGACCTGGTTTCGCAATCGAACCAACGAGTGGAGAGATATATTCGCCCGTCGAAGGGACAGTTACTAATATTTTCCCCACTAAACATGCTATTAGTCTTAAATCAAAAAATGGCAAAGAAATTCTTTTACACATTGGGATTGATACTGTAGCGTTACAAGGGCAAGGCTTTGACATTTTGACAAAAGAAAACGCCAAAGTCACAAAGGAAACGTTACTCGCTCGTGTTGATCGTGACTATTTGAAACAGCAAGGAAAATATGACACTTTGATGGTGTTGTTTCCAGAAGAACAGTCACTACCAATCAATGTTGAAGTAAAAGAGACGGTTGCCCAAACAGCTTTGTTTGATTTTGAGTAATTAGAAAATAAGAAGGCATTTTGAACAGGATTGTTCAGAGTGTCTTCTTATTTTATGAAGATGGTTTTTGTAATTATTGAAATTCCCACTTGTAATTTCCTGAAACTTCCTGTAAAATTTTGAAGGTTTAATTATTTTTAGTTAGGGTGGGTATGAGTATGTCTAAGTATCAACGAAAGGTTTTACTTTCAACGTCTGCGGGAATTGCGTTGGAGAACATGGATATTATGTTCTTAGCATTTTCACTGTCTTCTATTATTACGACCTTTAATATTAGCGGTACACAAGCAGGTTTGATTGCGACAATTACCAATTTAGGTATGCTGGTCGGAGGAATTTTCTTCGGTATTATGGCAGATAAATATGGACGTGTGAAGGTTTTTTCGCAAACAGTGATTTTGTTTTCGATTGCGTCACTTCTGATGTATTTTGCCTCAAATATTTACTTGGTTTACTTGTTCCGTTTTATTGCTGGAATCGGTGCTGGTGGTGAATACGGCGCATGTATGTCATTAATTTCAGAGACATTTCCTAAGAAGCATCTAGGGAAAGCTTCCTCAATTGCGGGGATCGGCGCGCAAGTTGGCGCGATGTTAGCAGCTATTTTAGCGTCGCTTATTATTCCGGCGTTTGGTTGGCAAATGTTATATGTGATTGGTGTTTTACCAGTGATCATGGTGTTATTTATTCGTTGTGGTTTGAAAGAGCCAGAAGTATTTGAAGAAGCTCGCGCGACTGGGAAGAAAACGAGTTTATGGGAATTATTTGCAACGTCTAAAGTTGCGTGGCAAACGATTGGTTTAAGTTTGATGGTGACGGTTCAAATCGCTGGTTACTTTGGTTTAATGAACTGGTTACCTTCCATCATGCAGGCTCGTTTAGGTTTGAGCGTTTCAGGTTCTTCTTTATGGATGGTTAGTACGATTGTTGGGATGTCGTTAGGGATGATGACCTTTGGAACAGTTATGGATAAAATTGGTCCACGTCGTGCGTTTGCTATTTTCTTGCTGTTTTCAGCAGCATCGGTTTATTTGTTAGTGTTAGCGAATAATCAATGGACACTCGTGGGTGCAGCTGTGATTGTCGGTTATTTTATTAATGGCATGTACGGTGGTTATGGTGCGGTGATTAGTCGTTTATACCCAACAGAAATTAGAGCAACAGCGAATAATTTCATTATGAACTTAGGACGTGCAGTTGGAGGCTTTTCTTCCATCGTGATTGGGTTTCTAATGGATCATTATGATTTACAAGCAGTTATTCTGTTTCTATGTATTATTTATTTAATTAGTTTAACAGTTTTAATGACAATTCCAGGTGTAAAAAATTTACAAAAAAACAATTAAAAATGAAGCAGATACTTTTCGGGAGAAAGGTATCTGTTTTTTTGGTGAACTTGTTTAAACCTAGAATATGCTATATGATGATAGATTGAAAAGGTGGCGAGCAAGATGAAAGAAAAATTACAAGCAATCATTGAAGAAAATACACAAGAATTTGTTCTCAGCCAAAAGAGAGAAAAATTAACTGCCAATGAGTTAGCTGACAAGCTGAATCAAAAGCGTAATACGGTCAGTAAATACTTGAATCAGTTGTGGGAGCAAGGGGTTTTCATTAAAATTAATACTCGACCAGTGTTATTTATGTCTAGGAAAATCTTGAAAGATGCAGGATATTTAGTGGAAACTGCCTCCGTTGAGACCATTTCCGATTTAAAAAAATTAGAAGAAAATACATTTATGAAACTAATTGGAATCAACGGTAGCTTACAATCGGCCATTCAACAAATTGAAACCGCAACCATGTATCCAGATAATGGTCTAGCCTTTATTTTATTTGGTCCTTCGGGTTCTGGAAAGTCCTATATTGCAAAATTATCGCATCAATATGCAATTAGCCAACGATGTCTATCCAAAGAGGCGCCTTTTATCGTCTTGAATTGTGCGCAGTATGCCGATAATCCGGAGTTACTGTCTTCCTTATTGTTCGGTTATGTCAAAGGCGCATTCACGGGTGCAGAAGAAGAAAAAGAAGGCCTCTTAGCTGCGGCTGATGGAGGGATTTTGTTTTTAGACGAGGTGCACCGGTTATCACCAGAATCGCAGGAAAAATTATTTATTTTTATGGATAAGGGAACGTATACCCCTCTTGGAGCGGTCAAAGAAACCAAAAAAGCCAATGTACGTTTAATCTTTGCGACAACTGAAAAAAGAGAAAAATTCTTATTAACGACATTTATCCGACGAATCCCGATTCAAATTGAATTGCCAAACTTGCATCAACGCAGTGAGCGAGAACGATTAGAATTAATTTATACGTTTTTCCAAGAAGAGTCGGTTATTTTAGATACGACATTGTCGATTAGCAGTCGCGTGATTCAAGTGTTGATGCACTACCAATTTGCTGGTAATGTGGGAGAATTAAAAAATACGATTAAATATTTATGTGCATTCCAGTATCGAAAAATGGATCGAAAGCGTCAATTAATTATTAATACGTCACTCTTACCAGAAGAAATTTATGCTTTGGTCGAAGAAGAAAACACAATTAGCCCTGTAAAAAATATTCTTATCTCTCCCAATACCTTGATTCGTGAGTTGGAAGGACTCGGTAAATCCAAAGATGCATCGAAAATTGATAAGTTATTTGAAGAAATTTTATCCTTGTTTCAACTATACGAAGAAGAACTAACTAGCAATGAGTTTTTGAAAAAAGCTTTGCTAAAAGTGGATTTAATGATGGACAGTTTTGTGTTTGATAAAATGAGTGAAAATAACCGGATGTTGTTGCAGATGATTAATCGGAAAGTAAAAAGTATCATGAATTTCTTGGAAGAAGACTATCACTTAACGATTTTTAAAAACGGCGCATTTTACATTTCAAGCTATCTTTTTTATCGGATGCAACAAAATTATCTGGAAAATGAACATGAATCTAAATTTGCCAAATTAAAGCAATTTTTGATGAATAGTTACAATGAGGCTTATGAAAATGCCAAGAATTTAATTTTTCTACTAGAGAACAAGTTGGATATTTTCTTAAACACCAAAGATGAGATTTTACTCACTTTTTATTTGATTAGTACCGATTTGCAACAACGTGAAGAACAACGGAGCAAAGTCCTGATTTTAGCGCATGGCTTTGCGACAGCCAGCAGTTTAGCGAATGTTGGCAATCGCTTATTGAATCAACAAATTTTTGAAGCATTTGACATGTCTTTAGAATCAACAGCCATTGAAATTGGGCAAAAAGTCGATGAATATATCCAAAAAAATCGTGACAATGAAGAGTTTATTTTTCTCGTCGATATGGGTTCTTTACAAGAAATTGAACGTTACATTCATCCGAGAGATTCAATTTTTATTGGAATTGTCAATAATGTGACAACGTCGATGGTTCTGTCAGTCGGACAAATGATTATTAACAAAATGGATCCTAAAACACTAATTGATACCATTCAAGCAGAACAACAAATTGAAACCAAATTCTATTTACCTAAAAATAAAACCCGTCGCATCATCATTACCACATGTATGACGGGAATTGGTACCGCTGATCAAATTAGAAAACTGATTGAAAATAGTTTGGAAGAAGATTATAACATTGAAGTATTTTCGATGAATTACTATTCCTTGAAGCATAATGGTATTGGTCCAAGTATCTCACCGGAAGAAGTCATTACCATCATTGGAACGGATAATCCACATATCAACAATATTCCTTATATTCCTTTAGAGAAACTAATTTCGGGCGAAGACGGGACATTTACAACGGTAATGAGCGATGTTTTGACAAAAGAAGAGACCGAACAGTTAAACCGAAAAATCATTAAGAATTTTTCTTTAGACAAAGTTATTGAATCAATTACGATTTTGGAAAGTCGCACAGTAATCAATGAAATTGAAAAAATTCTTGCACAGTTTGAAGTGTTGTTTAATCGCAAAATTGAAAACAAAATCCAAATGACCTTGTATGTGCATATCGCTTGTTTAATTGAACGACTCATTCGTAATCAGGCAATCAATGAGTATCCGGAAGAAAGTTTCAATGAGATTCCGACCAATGTGCTAGATGCTATTCGCAGAGTTCTTAGTGGGATAGAAAATAAATATAGTGTGACGATCCCACCATCCGAATTAGGCTATCTTTACAGTATTCTCTTTGAATATCAATAAAAATCAGAAAGCAAGAGGTGTCCCAGTAAGTTGGTACGCTTCTTGCTTTTATTAGGTATGAGGAGGGAATTTATGAAAAATGAACTGAGATTTATCCTAGCAAGTCATGGACCGTTTGCACGTGCAGCATTAGAAACATTGGAAATGATTGCTGGGAAGCAATCGAACATGACAGCACTAGAACTTCAATTTGGTGAAGGACTAGAGGAATTTGTTGGAAAGTATGAAGCAGAAATTGCTCAGTATCCAGAAGACACGATTATTATTTTGACCGATATTTTTGGTGGAACACCATCAAATGCGGCATTACAACTATTGTTTAATCATGAGAATATTCAAGTTTTTTCAGGCTTTAATATTCCGTTAGTTTTGGAATTATCTACGATGTCTTTTGAGAATGTAGCAGATTTATGTGCCTTTGCTGAAAAGAATTGGCCCAACTATTTAACAAATATTAATCAACAAATGCAAAAAAGAGAGGAAGTAATAGAAGATGAGTATTGAATTAATTCGTATTGATGACCGTTTGATTCACGGACAGGTAGCAACAACTTGGTTGAAAGATTATCAAATTGAACAAGTCATTATTGCCGATGATGAGACGAGTACCAATGAAATGAAAAAAACAATGGCAACAGTTGCAGCGCCAACCGGTGTGCGTGTTCATGTGTTTGATGTTGAAAAATTTATTCAAGTGACAAAACGTAACCCAATTAAACGTCGTACACTATTATTATTTACAAATCCTGAAGCAGTCAAAAAAGTCTTAGATAGTGGGATTGATGTGCCCGAAGTGTTTGTTGGTGGCATGCGTTCAACACCAGAACGTCGCAGAATTTCAAAAGCAGTGAATATTTCAGAAGCAGAAGAAGCCATTTTTAAAGAATTAGACCAACGTGGGGTGTCATTAATTGTTCAAACGGTACCGCGAGATGAAAAAAATGAGTTATTAAAACTACTATAGGAGGAAAACAGCATGTTCATTCAAGCACTTTTATTAGGGTTGTGGGGCGGCTTCTGTATGTTTGATGGGAAAGCTTGGCATTTTGGCTTTCAAAAACCATTGTTAGCAGGAACGGGAGCAGCAATTATTTCAGGAGACATTACCCAAGGAATTATTATTGCCGCAACATTGGAATTAATGTGGCTAGGTACCAACAATGTCGGTGTTTATACACCACCAGATATTATTGCAGGATCAATTATTGGCGTGTCAATGGGTGTTCTTTCTGGCGGAGGTGTCGCAACAGGGATTGCAGTTGCTATGCCAGCAGCTTTATTAGTTCAACAGTTAAATATTGTTGCACAAACAGCGAACATTGGTTTAGCCCATCGAGCAGATGCGATTGCACGTGAAGGGGATTTGTTCTCTAATAAAATCGCTCGCTTGCATTGGTTGGGTGGTTTATTCATTGCATTGACGCGAATTGTCCCAATTTTCTTAGTTGTCTTGTTTGGTGTACCAATGATTGATACTGTCTTGTCGTATATTCCAGAGAGCGTATTAGAAGGCTTAACTGTGGCATCAAAACTAGTATCAGCAGTCGGTTTTGCGATGTTGTTACGAATGTTGTTACAAAAAAATTCATGGGTGTTCTTACTGGTCGGTTATGTTTTAAATGCTTACTTGAACGTACCAATTCTAGGTGTTGCAATGTTAGGAATTGCGATTGCTTATTTCTATGATCGTTTAATTGTAACCGAGGAAGCAGCAAATGAAGCACCTCAAGTTGTTGTTGGCAACCAAGCGTTTGAAGAAGAGGAGTATGACCTATGACAGAACCAAAAACAGAAAATTTATTGACAAAAAAGGATTTAAATCGCTTGTTCTGGCGGGCACAAACCTTAGGTGTTTCAGGAAATGCAGAACGTGGCGGGAATTTAGGTTATTTGTATTCGATGTTACCATTTTTACGGAAAAAATATAAAGAAGGTAGTCAGGAAGAACGAGCAGAAGCTATGACTCGCCATTTAGAATATATGGTCACGCATCACGTACCACAGTTTCTGTTGCTAGGAACATCGATGGCATTAGAAGAAAAAACGGATGAGAGTGAAAAAGATGTTGTCCGAAATATGAAAGTCAGCTTAATGGGACCGATGGCTGGTTTAGGGGACAGTATTTTAAGCTACACGTGGCTAGCTATTTGTGGCTCAATTGGGGCTAGTTTAGCCATGAATGGTAGTTTGTTGGGCCCGTTAATGATGTTCTTCTTAGTGAATGTCGTTTGGATGCCCCTAAAATATTGGGGGATTACTGCCGGCTATGAAAAAGGCGTTGAATTATTAAATGCGCCAGGTAGCAAGAATGTTATCGGACGTGTGTCAACAGCTGCCAATGCAATGGGAACAGTTGTCGTTGCTGCATTGATAGTGAGTAATGTTAAAATTGGTTTAGGATTGGAATTTACATTAGGTAAAGACAATGTGTTAAACGTCCAAGAAATGTTAGATCAAATTTTACCGAAATTGTTACCAATTCTGTTAACTTTTGGTTGTTATAAATTCTTACAAAAAACCAATGGTAGACATGTTGTAGCTCTAATTATTGGTTTGTTGGTCCTAGGAACCTTGCTGTATATGGGAGGGATTTTAGCCTAATGTCTGATCAATTTTATGAAATTCATTTCTTTGCGGAATCTCTGATTAAAGAAGCGGGCGAACTGATAAAAAAGAGACTGACAAATGATGTAACGATTACTACTAAAGCACATGCTCACGATTTTGTGACAAATATTGATCAAGAAGTGGAGCAATTTTTTTATGAGCGGATTATGAAGGTTTATCCAACACATCGCATCATTGGAGAAGAAGGCACGAACAGTGAAGCCAGTTTTTTAGAAGGAATTGTGTGGGGCATCGATCCAATTGATGGCACATCGAATCTTGTCTATAAGCAAGAAGACTTCGCCATTTCTGTGGGGATTTACTCAGATGGTATCGGTGAGCTTGCATATATTTATGATGTGATGGCAGATAAATTTTACCATGCCAAAAAAGGGCAAGGGGCGTATATGAATTATCAGAAACTTAGTGAACGTGTAGATCGTTCATTAGAAGACAGTCTCGTGTATACGCGCTTTAATTATATCTATGACAATAAATGTAATGTCAATCAAATCATTCAGCATAGCCGAGGACTAGGACATATGGAATGTGCATCTTTAGGCTTTGTCGAACTTGGAAAAGGTACAATTGATGTGATGATTGGTAAAGGTAATATGAAGTTCTGGGATATTGCTGCCGGTAAACTATTTGCTGAAGAATGTGACGTGATTTTTGAGGGTGTGGATGGTAGCCACTATACCACATGTGAAGCAAAAGACATCATCGGTGCTGGATCGAAACTGATTGATGAAGTAAGAGGCGAATATTTAGCATAAAAAGCAGAGCAATCTGCTTTTTTTTGTTGCAGTACTCGTTTTTTATTTTCTGAAAAAAACACACCAACTTTTCTGAATCATGCTATACTTTTCTTTGAAACAAAAAGGAGGAGCTAGGGTGTTAATTGGGGTGTTGGTTAATAGTGCAGCCATTATTATCGGAGGCTTTTTAGGAGCCATCTTACGAAATATTACGGAAGAAATGAAAGATACAGTCACAAAAGGGATTGGCTTAGGTGTTTTGGTTCTAGGCGTTCAGATGGCAATCAAGACTCAATCGTTTACGTTGATGATTATTAGTTTGTGTATTGGGGCGATGATTGGTGAATGGGTAGACATTGAAAATAGGATGAATCGGTTAGGTTTATTTTTGGAAAAACGTTTTGCTCGTTCGGATAGTAATTTTGCGGAAGGTTTTGTGACAGCTTCGCTTATTTTTGTGATTGGATCTATGGGCATTATTGGTTCAATTGAAAGTGGGGTATCGGGGAACCATGCGACTTTATATACGAAAGCTGTGATGGACGGCTTTTTATCAATTATGTTGACGGCTTCGTTAGGTGTGGGGGTATTATTTTCGGCAATCCCTATTTTTTTGTATCAAGGAACCATTGTGTTAGCTGCGAGTGTCTTGGTGCGTTTGATTCCACCGGAGTTGATGACGGAATTAATGGGGGAAATTAGCGCAATTGGTGGCATTATGATTCTAGGAATTGGTGTGAATATTTTAAAACTTAGCTATATTCGCGTGTCGAACTTTTTACCGGGAATTGTGGTGATGATTCTTCTGATGTGTGTGCAGTATGTTTATTTTTAGGTTATCATTAGGCTTCTTTTTGAACTTGTGGTACGCTAGCAAAGAGGGGGTCATGAGATGAAGTGGCTAATTTGGTTACTGAGTGTGATTGGTATTGAGTTGACAGGAATTGTGTCGAGTTTTTTTGCTGGAGATATTGCTGGAATGTATCAAGAATTGCAAAAACCACCGTTGTCACCAGCAGGTAGTGTGTTTGGAATTATGTGGACGATTTTGTATGCCTTGATTGGGACGGCACTGTTTTTATTAATTACGTCCAAAGCGAAAGGCAAGCAAACGGCAATTGTTTTATTCTTCCTTCAACAAGCCTTGAATTTTTCATGGAGCATCATTTTCTTTGGCGGTAGTCATTACTGGCTAGCAAGTGCAGTAATTATTGTCTTGATTTTCTTAATTATCATCTGTATCAAAGTTTTTTATCGGATCAATCGATTCGCAAGTTACTTATTTATTCCTTATCTATTATGGTGTCTTTTTGCCGGATACTTATGTCTTGGTATCGCCATTTTAAATTAATAAAAACGACGCGAACAATTTGCATGTAAAGCAGATTGTTCGCGTCATTTGTTGTTTTGATGTGATTTAGATATATTCTTCTGTTAATGTCATGAATTCTTCGACATCTTTTAAGACCATATCAATGCCTGCTTGCCAGAAGTCTGGTTTTGTTAAATCAGCTTGCAAGTGTTTTTGCGCTAACTCTTCTGTCGTCATAGATGCAGTGTCACGTAACAACGCGATATATTCGTCTTCAAAGTTTGTGCCTTGTTGATTCGCATATGCATAAATCCCCATACTGAATAGGTAACCAAATGTATATGGGAAATTATAAAACGGTACATCATCAATGAAGAAATGTAATTTTGCTGCCCAGAAATGTGGGTGGTAGCAACCTAGACTATCTAAATAACTTTCTTTTTGGGCTTCCAACATCATTGTGCTAATTTGTTCAGAAGAAACCAAGCCTTTTTGGCGAGCTTGATAGAAGTTATTTTCAAAAATGTAACGAGTATGGATATTCATAAACATCGCAATGGCGTTTTGCATTTTTGCATCTAACAAATTAATTTTTTCTTCTTTGGTTTTAGCTTCTTTTAAGGTTGCATCGGCCACGATTAATTCTGCGAAGGTACTTGCTGTTTCGGCCACGTTCATCGCATATTCTTGGTTTAATCCGGGTAAATCCCACAATACACTACTGTGGAAAGCATGTCCTAATTCATGGGCAAGGGTTGCAACTTCATTGACTGAATTGCTGTAAGTCATGAAAATGCGTGATTCTTTGGTTTCTGGCAGGCTTGTACAATAACCACCTGGACGTTTACCAGGGCGATCTTCGGCTTCAATCCATTCTTTTTCAAAGGCCATTTGAGCAAATGTCGCCATTTTAGGGCTGAATTTTTGGAAGTTTTCGATGATAAACGTTGCTGCTGCATCAAATGAGTATGTTCGTTCTTTCATGTCACCTAAAATAATTGGGGCGTCTTGGTCTTGCCAATCCATTTTTTCTTTCCCAAATAGTTGTGCTTTGCGTGTTAAGAAATCGACGATCGGTTGTTTATTCTTTTGAATAGTCGCCCACATCGTATCTAAGGTCTCTTGCTTCAAACGATTGTATTCCAAAGGCTCTTTTAAGTAATTATCTACGCCGTGTAATTTTTGAGTAGATAAGCGGAAACCGTCTAAATGATTCAAGGTATCTGCGAATAAATCGGCTTTTTCGCTCCAAGCTTGTTCCCATTTTGTGAATAGGTCTTGGCGAACAGTGGCATCAGGATCGCCCATCATTTTATTGAAGGCTTGCCCAGCCGATAATTCAACTGTTGTGCCATCTGCTTGTGTAAATGGAATGGCAATACTTGCTACGATGGTGTCATAATGTGCACTCCAAGCGTTTAGACCATCAAGTTGCAACGTGTTGATAATATTTTCTTCTGCTTCAGAAAGCAATTCTTTCCCGTCACGACGAATTTCCCCTAGACGAAAAGCCACGGGTTGTAACTGTTCAGAAGCCATTAATTCTTCCCAATCACCTTCAGTAATTTCCGTTAATTTTTTAGAAAAAATCGTGCTTGCTAACTGATATTCCGGCAATTTGTTGAATAAATCGCCGTACAAAATTTTGGCTTGGCTATCGTTGACGTTACTTGATAATAACGCATTGATAAAGCTTGAGCATTGCTCGAAGCCGTTGCTGATTTGTTCCGCTAACGTTAATAACTGAGCCAATGGTTCGACTTCTTTTGAGGGTTGCCATGCAGTTACTGCTGTATGGTAAGTATGAATTTCTTCTGATAGTTGTGTCATTCGTTGTGCCAGTTCAGGCGATTGACTACCACCAGAAAAAATCGAATCTAAATCCCAATTCATTGCATATGTCATAAAAAAACCCCTTTCTTTTTCCGTATCTAGTATAACATAAGAAATTTGAAAAGAGTTTTCTTGTCGCAGAGAAAATGCTAAGATAAGAGAAGTTGAGGTGGAAAAATGTTAAAGAAAAATAGAAAAAACGGCAATTTGTATCTATGGATTGGCTTAATTATGATGGGAATTTTGTTTTACAGTTCGTCACAAACCTATGAACAACAATCACAAATTGGTCTTTTGTCGAAAATGTTGAAAAATGAGCCACTGAAAGCTTGGTTTACCAATGTTTCGTTTATGTATGGTGGCAGTGAAGTGAGTTTAGAAGCCAAAGGGTATTTTTCATTTGTGGAGTTTTTTATTCGTAAGCTAGCGCACTTTAGCACGTATTTTATTTTAGGTGGTAGTTTCTTTTTAGGCTTATTTCCTAAAGTTAACTCATTGATAGTGGCAGCCTTTTTTGGCTGGCTAGCCGCAACGGGTTACGCAGGAATAGATGAGTTTCATCAAATGATGACAAGCGGTCGTACCCCGTTGTTTCAAGATGTGATGTTAGATTCTGCAGGTGCTTTAACTGCCGTATTATTGTGTTGGATGTTGTTAGGTATTAAAAGAAAACGTTGGCTATAAAAAAGAATGGAGGAATTTAGATGGCTGGACATAGTAAATGGAAAAATATTCAAGGAAGAAAAAATGCCCAAGACGCGAAACGAGGCAAAATTTTCCAAAAATTATCACGTGAAATTTATATTGCAGCAAAAAATGGTGGGGCCGATAGTGCGTCGAATCCTTCATTGCGCTTAGCGTTGGATAAGGCAAAAGCAGCTAATATGCCTAATGATAATGTAGAGCGTGCCATTAAAAAAGCGACGAGTTCGACAGACGGTGCCAATTATGATGAAGTCACTTATGAAGGATATGGACCTGGTGGCGTGGCAATTTTAGTTGAAGCATTAACGGATAACCGCAATCGAACGAACACCAATATCCGTGTGGCTTTTAGCAGAAATGGCGGGAGTTTAGGAGAAACAGGTTCAGTTAGCTATATGTTTGATCGAAAAGGCTATATCGCGATTGAGCGTACAGATCTTGCGCTTGATGAAGAAGATATGCTTGAAAAAGTACTCGAAGCAGGTGGCGAAGATTTAATCACTACGCCAGAAGTTTTCGAAATTTATACAGCAGCCGAAGACTTCACAAGTGTTCGTGATACGCTAGAACAAGAATTTACTTTAGCACAAGCAGAATTAACCATGATTCCTCAAACAACGATTGCGTTAGATGAGGCACAAAAAAATCAACTTGAACAATTAATTGAAAAACTAGAAGATGATGATGACGTGTCAGAAGTATATAGTTCAGTTGAAGAATAAGAAGAAACCAGTAATCTAAGGATTGCTGGTTTTTTTAGTATCTGTTTAAAAGAGTTAGAACGTGTTTAAACATAGAGATAAAGAAGAAACGTTGGTAAAGCAAGTATTGTTCTGTCTATTAGTTGGCACGATACTTGCTTTTATATAAATGTGAGGTGAAGGAGATGCAAAGAAAGTACTTAATAGTAAGTCATGGAAAATTAGCAACAGGCTTACAAAGTTCGCTTGATATTCTAGCGGATAAGGGACATGTTTTTCAAACGATTGATGCGTATGTAACGGACGAAGATTACACCAGTCAAATTACAACGTTTATTGAATCGGTCGGCGAAGAAGAACAGGGCATTATTTTTACAGATTTATATGGAGGAAGTGTCAATCAAAAAGTAGTTGCTGAAACAATGCACGCCAAAAAAGAGAATATCTTTATTATTTCAAATACGAATTTAGCAGTGATTTTAACCATTCTTTTTTCTAGCGAACCATATTTAACAGCTGACATGATCCAAAATATGATTGAAGAAAGCCAAGTTGTATTTGTACCAACAAAAGTGACAGAAGATGAAGAAGACGTATTTTTTTAGGAGGAAAACAAAATGATAAAACAAATTAGAGTAGATGATCGATTGATTCATGGACAAGTAGCAGTTGTTTGGACCAAAGAATTAAATGCACCATTATTAGTCGTGGCAAATGATGAAGCGGCTAAGAACGAAGTGATGCAAATGACTTTGAAAATGGCGGTTCCCAATGGCATGAAACTACTAATTCGTTCGGTAGATGATGCCATTAAAGTGTTTAATGATCCTCGAGGAAAAGATCATAAAATTTTTGCGATTGTGAATTCAGTTAGTGATGCAAATAAGATTGCACAAAATGTGCAAGATATTGAAAGTGTCAATGTAGCCAATGCTGGACGCTTTGACAAAACGGATCCAAAAGACAAAACGATGCTTTTCCATAGTGTCCAACTAAATCCTGTGGAGCTAGAAGCAGCACGTGAATTAGCAAAATTGACACATCTACAAAGTTACAATCAAGTGCTTCCAAGCAATCCGCAGTTATCATTAGCGAAAGCATTGGAAAATTTATAAATTAAAAAGGAGGAACGCATATGTTAATGCATGCAACGATGGCAGCATTAAGTGTATTTATTTGTTTTGCAGGGAACTATTTAACAGGACAAAGTATGATGGAGCGACCGTTAGTCGTTGGTCTAGTAACGGGCTTACTCATGGGTGATTTAAAAACAGGGATTTTGATGGGGGCCTCTTTAGAAGCTGTCTTTATGGGAAATGTCAATATAGGTGGTGTAATTGCTGCGGAACCAGTGACAGCAACAACCTTAGCAACAACTTTTGCAATTATCGCAAATATTGAACAAGAAGCAGCAATGACGCTAGCAATTCCGATTGGTATGTTGGCAGCCTTTGTAGTGATGTTCTTGAAAAATGTCTTTATGAATATTTTTGCACCATTATTAGACAAAGCTGCTCGTGAAAACAATCAATTTATGATTTCATTTCTGCACTGGGGAACTTGGGTCATTTACTACCTGATTATTGCTTCGATTTCATTCTTTGGCATTTTAGCTGGAAGCGGTCCAGTCAATGCGTTAGTTGAAAATATTCCAGAAACATTGATGAACGGCTTAAGTGCTGCAGGTGGTTTGTTACCAGCTGTCGGGTTTGCGATGTTAATGAAATTATTATGGGACAATAAATTGGCGGTCTTTTACTTGTTAGGTTTTATTTTGACAGCCTATGTCCAATTGCCAGCCGTAGCCGTTGCTGGAATCGGGATTGTCATCGCTGTGATGATTTCTCAACGTGATTTCCAATTAGCACACCAACCAGCAATGGCAGGTAAAAAAGAAACAATGACGATGGAAGAAGAGGAGGAGGACTTTTTCGCATGAAATTAAAAGAGAATTTAACACCAGAAGATAAAAAAATGATGCGGTCGATGTTTTGGCGTTCATGGACCATGAATATTAGCCGAACAGGGGCAACGCAATACCATGCAGTCGGTGTGATGTATACCTTGATGCCTGTCATTAATCGTTTTTATAAAACGAAGGAAGAAAAAGCAGATGCACTTGTCCGTCATACGACATGGTTCAATGCGACCATGCATTTAAATAATTTCATTATGGGGTTAGTCGCTGCCATGGAAAAGCAAAACAGCGAGGAAGAGTCGTTTGATGATAGCTCAATCACAGCGGTTAAAGCGTCTTTAATGGGTCCTTTATCGGGAATTGGTGATGCCTTTTTCTGGGGAATTTTGCGAGTGATTGCAGCAGGAATTGGTATTTCAATTGCTAGCACTGGGTCAGCAATGGGAGCGATTGTTTTCTTAGCTTTGTATAATATTCCGGCTTTCATTATCCATTACTATGCTCTATATTCTGGTTATTCCGTAGGGGAAACGTTTATTCAACGGATGTATAAAAGTGGCGGGATGCAAATTTTAACTAAAGCTTCAAGTTTATTGGGGTTAATGATGATGGGGAGTATGACTGCTTCGAACGTGAAATTTAAAACGATATTAGAAGTCGGCGTTAAAGGTAGCGAAGAAGTCATGAAAATTCAAGATTATTTAGATCAATTGTTCGTTGGTCTAGTCCCTCTTGTTGTGACATTATTAGCTTTTTGGTTGCTTCGGAAAAAAGTTAATGTAAACTTAGTAATGTTCGGTATTATGTTCTTAGGGATCATTTTAGGATTATTGGGAATTTGTTAAATATTAGACGTGGAAGAGATACTTCCACGTCTATTCATTATTTGTATGAAGTAAAAAAGGTGGGGAACTATGAAAGAAGAGACATACAAGAAAATCATGGCTATTTTGACTCAAACAACGGATGGGTTAAC
The DNA here is from genome assembly GCF_009933335.1 of Candidatus Enterococcus willemsii. Lineage (GTDB taxonomy): Bacteria > Bacillota > Bacilli > Lactobacillales > Enterococcaceae > Enterococcus_F > Enterococcus_F willemsii. The sequence continues at coordinate 199,498 of NZ_MAEL01000035.1, forward strand.
CACCCTAGAGATTTCTGAAAAACTTGGTTTAAGCCGCTCGGTTACTAGTTTGTATCTGAATCAGCTATTTCAAAATGGTCAAATTTATCAAACAGGAAATAAACCTGTCTATTGGTTAAAAAATGACAATAATCAAGCAGAAGAAATTTTTTCTCGATTTATTGGCAGTAATGGGAGTATGAAACAGGAGATTGAAAAATGTAAAGCCGCTATTTTGTATCCACCTTTAGGATTGCCTGTGTTACTACATGGAAATAGTGGGGTGGGCAAAAGTTTTTTAGCACGTCTTATTTTTGATTATTTAAAAGAACGCCGAGAGACGAGTACGAAATATTTTTATACATTAAATTGTGCAGATTATGCGAATAATCCTGAATTATTATCATCGATGTTATTTGGGCATCGCAAAGGTGCATTTACTGGTGCGGACGAAGAACGAAGAGGCTTGCTTGCTCAAGCCGATGGCGGTGTCTTATTTTTAGATGAAGTCCATCGTTTGTCACATGAAAATCAAGAAAAATTATTCCAATTTATGGACACAGGAGAATTTCGCCCAGTCGGTGAAGATGAAGCAACAGAAAAAGCCAAGGTTCGGTTGTTATTTGCAACAACGGAAGAACCAGCAGCCGTGTTGTTACCAACGTTCTATCGTCGTATTTCGGTGATTGTTGAATTATTGTCATTCCATGAACGTCCATTGTATGAACGAGCAACTTTGTTAAAGCACTTATTTTGGCGAGAAACCAAACGTATTCATCGCCCGATTCGCGTTTCTCATGCTGTATTTAATGAATTACTAGAAAAAGAATTTACCGGAAATATTGGTAGTTTACAAAATGAAGTACAATTGTATTGTGCGGATGCACTCCAGAAAACAAAAGGTGAGCTGATTATCGGTGATCCGTCAGACCAGTCGATTATCATTACGATGGATAATAATGAGCTAAATAAACTAGATACAACTCAACCAATGGTGCAACAATTGCTTGAATTACTGACAAAGGAAGAAAATTTGCTTACTGTACAAGAAAGGCTACACCAAATTACGCAATTGCCATTTATAGAAGGCGTTGATTTAACACAATACCCAGTTTCAGCGAAGCTTTTTACAATCATTCAGGAAAACAACAAGCGGATGTTAGATAATGATGCATTGAATGGAGAAGCATTGGATGCGATATTACGTATACAACAATTTTTGACTGATGCACAGACCATCCCAGACGTGAGCAACTTGTATGCTAGATTGAAGAAGGAATACCCACGAACGACCCTGCTTTGCGGTTACTTAACTGCCGGGATTACAAGTGAATTGAGGCCTTTTATTGAAACTTTGCTGTCTATTGCATTAATAGGGAAAATTTCAGAAGAGATTCGCTACCCTGCGTTACTGGTTGCTCATGGGAATACGACAGCTAGTAGCATTCAAGGTGTGGCAAATAAATTGTGTGAAGAGTATATTTTCGATGCTATTAATATGCCCTTGACTTCATCGGTTCACGATGTCATTCATCAAGTAAAGCTGTGGTTATCTGAGCGTGATACGACAGAAGGTGTAATCATGCTCGTTGACATGGGATCGTTGACGCAGCTGTATAAAAGTTTGAAACCACAGATTTTAGGAGAACTGCTAGTCGTGAATAATCTAACGACATCGTATGCCTTAGAAATCGGTCAACAGTTAGTCGGCAACTATCCATTTTATGAAATTGCCAAACTTGCTGAAACAAATTTCAAAACAGAAGTCCAATATTTTGAAGGTTTTTCAGTAGAAAAAAATATTTTAATTTCCAGCTTATCAGGAAGAGATGTCGCAAAGAAAATCCGTAGTATTTGCGAGAAATATTTTTATACAGATACTAAGAAAATTGTGTTGAACTTTAATGAATTAGTGAATACGCTGAATCGTGCATCAGAAGAAGAAAATTATTTGAAAGAAACGTATTTAATTGTTACAACGACTTATTTGGATAACCATACGAAAGTTCCTAAACTAAATTTATTAGATGTGGTGGATGAAGATGCCGAAGAACATTTGCATCAAGTATTGAAGAATCTGATGCATCCGAATAATATTCCTAACTTTATTCAAGAATCGATTCACTTTTTTTCAAAAGAAGGTTTGTCGGAAAAATTAGAATTTTTGAATCCAGATGTCATTATTCGACAAGTGGAAGATATCACTGAGAAATGTGAAAAACGTTTTGGTTTAAAATTAAGCTCAAAAATGAAATTTAATCTGACTATGCATCTAGCATTAATGATTGAACGCACGATTCTAGGAGGAGCAGATTATCCACTCCCTGAAGATATTGAAGCATTGTCTATCAATCAAAAAACATTCTATCAAAATATCAAAAGCATTTTATATACGTTAGAAAAATTCTATCGGATTGAAATTTCGGATTGGGAACTATATGTTTTATACGAAATTTTGATTAGTTAAAAAAGCGTTTGAAGAGAACAGTTATTCTCTTCAAACGCTTTTTCGATGTTTCTTTAAATCACAATCACTGGTGTACCAACTTCGACGCTATCATACAATGTTGCCATCACGCCAGGTGGTGTATTCACACATCCGTGAGAACCACGGGTTTTCCAAAGGTCACCACCGAAAGCAGGTTGCCAATCCGCGTCGTGAATCCCAACGCCACCCCAGTCAATTGGCATCCAATAGCTAACAGGTTCTGCATATTTAGAACCGTCATCGTTTGTTCCGCGAAGTGTTGCGTTACGCTCTTTATTCCAAATATAGAAAACACCTGTTGGCGTCAGGGTACTTGGTTTACCAGAAACAATATCCGTTTCCAGAGCAACTTTACCATCTTTGTAGTACCACATATGTTGGTTTTCTAAATCAACTTCCACATAAGTGTTGCCAATTAAAGGAGAACCAGAGTCGGTACTACCTTGAGAAATTGGCGAGCGAGTGAAATCAGCACCTGCCAAAATATCAGCGATTAGGGCATCTGTTTCACTATCGGTTGCAATTGTCCAGCTTAATGTTCCAGCAGGGACAGTTACTTCACCACGTTTCGTACTATTAAATTGAGAACTGTTGGTACTTGTATTGTAGGTATCGCCTAGTGAGCTGACATAGTTATACACTTTCTCGCGATCCAAATTAATTTTGCCATCTTCATAAATCAGCCAATCCATAATATTTTCAGTTGGAATTTGGAACGATTCGCCATTGATTGTGTAGGTTCCAGTCACTTGGGCAACGTTGTTTAGCTCGGTTAGTTCTTTTTTTAAGTTTTCATCATCTGCTGTAACGGTAGCAACTTTTTTATAAGATTCTAGTTCTAAAGAGTTTTTACCAGCTGAAACCGCAGCTTTTAATTCGTCAATAATTTTTGCTGTATCTAGTTCGGTTCCATTTTTCTCCGGTGTAATTGAAAAACCATCGTCACCTTTAGCAATTGTTGCATTTTTGGTCGGTTCACGATCCGCATTTAAATTATCCAATTCCGTTTTAATTTTTTCTGAGGTTTGGGCTAATTTTTCTTCATCAAAAGCAGAGTTACCTAATGAATGTTCTTTCTTAGCAGACATGTAGGCAGTAACCCAAGACCAATTATTTTGTTCGGACTGGATTTTTTTCAATTTATCAGTGAAATTTGTCTGTAAACCAAATTCCGTTTTATTTATTTTTTTCCATTCTTTTTTGTCGTCAGTTAGAGTAAAAGTCTCAGAATTGTAACTATCTTGCAACTTTTTATCCGCTTCAGCTACAGTTAAATTGCTGATATCTGTTCCTTCAACAAATGTTTTTGGCAAATAGTGTGTGTCATAAAAAACGCTACGATATGAATAACCGGCGACAAGTACTAAAAGTACCACTAACCCACCAATTATGTATTTAAGTCCATTGTTAGACTCTTGCTTACGTCGGTTTGAACGTGACATAGAAAAAATCAGCTCCTCATTAGTTTCAATGCGGTTTAGGCATTCATTTTTAATAATAGCACATTTACAAATGAAAACGATAAATATGCTCGAAAAAAATGAAAAATGCTAGAAAAAATTAAAAAAACCAATACAGGTATATACCTGTATTGGTTTTTGTGCGTTATTATTTTGCATCTTCTTCGTCTAACTTTTCAAAAGCAGCATCAATGATGTCTTGCAATTGTTTAGCAGAAGCAGCCATCCGATCTTTCTCACCATCGGTTAATGGAATTTCAATAACTTGTTTGATTCCTTTGGCATTAACGATTGCTGGAGCGCCGATATAGACGTCATCTAATCCATACTCGCCATCCATATAAACAGATAGTGGTAGGACAGCATTCTCATCATTTAAAATAGCTTTCGTAATACGTGCTAGTGCAACGGCAATGCCATAGAAAGTTGCACCTTTATTTTCAATAATTGTATAAGCTGCATCACGTACGCTAAAGAATAGATTAACCATGGCTTCTTCATCAACTTCAGGGTGACTTTTAACCCATTCATAAATTTGTAAACCAGCAACATTGGCATGTGACCATACAGGGAATTCAGAATCACCATGTTCTCCTAAAATATATGCATGGACATTACGTGCATCCACATCTAATAATTGAGCTAATGCTTGACGGAAACGTGCAGAATCTAAAGAAGTACCTGATCCAATGACACGTTCTTTTGGAAATCCTGAGAATTTCCATGTTGAATACGTTAAAATATCTACTGGGTTAGCAGCAACTAGGAAAATACCATCGAAGCCTGAAGCAACAATCTGTTCCACAACTGAACGATTAATTTTTAAGTTTTTGTGAACTAAATCTAAACGAGTTTCACCTGGTTTTTGCGCAGCACCTGCTGTAATTACGACGATATCTGCATCATGTGCATCCGCGTAAGTTGCCGCATAAATTTTCTTAGGTGATGTAAAAGCTAAGGCGTGAGAAAGGTCTAACGCATCACCTTCAGTTTTTGCTACGTCAATATCAATAATGCCGATTTCTTGGGCAATGTTTTGGTTTACTAAAGCAAATGCATAGCTAGAACCTACCGCGCCGTCTCCGACAAGAATTACTTTTTGGTGTTGTTTTTTAATAGTTTGTGCAGTCATTTGTGTATCAATCCTTCCACTTTTTGTGTTAGTATTTCCTTTACAAAAACTATGTTACCATATTCACGAAGATTTGTCATGTGATTTTATCAACAATATAACAGTTTTTTTAACTGTTTTAATTGTAAATGCTTACTTCACAAACTGTATTTATTTTTTATAAGAGAAATTATTTGAAATATTAAAGAAATATATAGCATCGGACGGAATTTTGAGTATCTTTCGCAGTCTGTGGTATAATCTTAGCAAATATGCTGAAAAAACTGGACAATGAAAGAGTTGTCCAGCGCTTTTGCGTGAAATAGAAAGCGAGAGAAGACAAAATGAAAATGATTGTTGGATTGGGGAATCCTGGAAGAAAATATGAAAAAACCAAACATAATGTTGGTTTTATGGCTGTTGATCGATTAGCTACGCGCTATGCAGCAACCTTTAAAAAAAATCCGTTTGAAGCAGAAGTAGCTGAATTTTTTATCAATGGTGAAAAAATTCTATTAGTGAAACCACAAACCTTTATGAATGAATCAGGTCGAGCAGTTGGACCGTTGATGACTTACTTTGGAATTTACCCAGAAGAGCTAGTAGTCATCTATGATGATTTAGATTTAGCGCTAGGGAAAATTCGTTTGCGCCAAAAAGGGAGTGCAGGTGGACATAATGGAATAAAAAGTATTATTTCACATTTAGATACGAAGGAATTTGACCGGATTAAAATTGGTATTGATCGACCAAAACCAAGTATGACTGTGGTAAATCATGTGCTCAGTCCTTTTTCAAAGGAAGATCAACCATTAATTGAACAAAGTATTGACAAAGCGATGGATGCAACCATTGATTACATTGAAGGGAACGATTTTGTGGCGACAATGAATCGTTTTAACTAGGAGGGAAAGCATGGATTTACAACATTTAATTGAGCAGACATCCTTTGTGCAAGTATGGCACCAAGGGTTAGCTGACAAATTGCAACGTCAATTAGTGACGGGGCTTGCTGGTTCAGCCAAAACATTAACCATTGCAAGTACGTACCAAAAGTTTCAACAGCCTGTAGTTGTTATCACACCAAATCTTTACTATGCCAATCAATTGGCTGAAGATTTACGTCAAGTACTAGAAGAGGTCTATCTTTTTCCTGTTGATGAAGTCTTATCGGCAGAAATGGCTTTTTCTTCACCAGAAGCAAAAGCTGAGCGCGTTCAAACATTGCATGCGATTGCTTCAAAACAGCCAGGCGTGTATGTTTTACCGGTAGCTGCTGTGCGCAAGTTCCTACCAACGCTTGAAACATGGCAATCCTATCAGTTTCAATGGAAACTTGGGGATGAAATTGATGTAGAAAATTTAGCCCAACGACTTGTTCTAATGGGATATGAACGACAAGAGATGATTGGCAAACCTGGTGAGTTCAGTTTGCGCGGAAGCATTATTGATATTTATCCGTTACATACCGAATACCCTGTACGTGTGGAATTGTTTGACGTTGAGATTGATTCATTGCGTTACTTTGATGTAGAAACCCAGCGTTCAATTGAAACGTTAGAAGAAGTGTTAATTTTACCAGTGACGGAATTAGTATTTTCTGCGGAAAATCTCCATGCCGGTAGTGAAAAACTACAAGAGTTATTAGCAAAACGGTTATCTGTCACATCTGATACCACGGACAAAAACTTTTTATCGGATTACTATGGTCAGTTGCTTGCTTCATGGGAAGCGGGCATTCCTGGAGATACTGCAAATTTTTATACTGATTTGTTGTATTCAGAAAAGCAAACAATTTTAGATTACTTCGATCAAGATAGCTTATTAATTGTGGATGATTATGCGCGTATTATGGAAGCAAATCGTGAAATTGAGCGTGAAGAAAGCGAATGGCATACTCAGAAATTATCCGAACTACGTGTGTTTTCTGAACAATCATTTGGTGCCGATGCGTTCCAACTATTGCAGAAGGCTGAATTTGTATCAACATATTTCTCATTGTTCCAAAAAGGCATGGGAAATTTACGTTTTCAAGCAATTCATAATGTCCAATACCGACCGATGCAACAATTCTTTGGACAAATGGGTTTGTTAAAAGTTGAAGTCGATCGTTGGGAGAAACAACAACAAACCGTTGTTTTCCTAGTGAGCAACCAAGACCGTGCGAAAAAATTAGAACAAGATTTTCGTGACCATGAGATTTATGCGGTAGAAACAACACCGGACCGCTTATTCACTGGACGTTCACAAATTGTTCAAGGAACATTACAAAGCGGCTTTGAACTGCCGCAAGACCATATCGTGGTTGTGACAGAACAAGAATTGTTCCAAAAAGTTGCCAAAAAACGAGCCCGTCGTCAAACCGTTACGAATGCGGAACGTTTAAAGAGTTACAATGAGTTGAAGACAGGGGATTACGTCGTACACGCCAATCATGGGATTGGGAAATATGTCGGCATGCAAACCCTTGAAGTTGATGGTGTCCATCAGGATTATTTGACAATTATCTATCAAAATGATGACAAATTGTTTATTCCAGTAACACAGTTAAATTTAATTCAAAAATATGTCGCATCGGAATCGAAATCGCCTAAAATCAACAAATTAGGTGGTAGTGAATGGGCAAAAACCAAGCGTAAAGTCTCCAGTAAAATTGAAGATATTGCGGACGATTTGATTCAATTGTATGCCAAACGTGAAGCAGAGCGTGGGTATGCTTTTGGACCCGATGATGCTTACCAAAAAGAATTTGAAGATGCTTTTCCTTATTCAGAGACAGATGACCAACTACGCAGTACAGCGGAAATTAAACGCGATATGGAAAAAGACAAACCGATGGATCGTTTGTTAGTTGGTGACGTTGGTTTTGGGAAAACGGAAGTCGCTTTACGTGCAGCCTTCAAAGCGATTAAAGAAAGTAAGCAAGTTGCCATTTTAGTGCCAACAACGATTTTAGCGCAACAACATTATGAAACGATGGTGGACCGTTTTGAAGGGTTCCCAGTCAATATTGGTTTGTTAAGCCGTTTCCGTACGAAAAAGCAGCAAACAGAAACGATGGCTGAATTGAAAAAAGGTCAGATTGATATTGTCGTAGGGACGCATCGTTTGTTGTCAAAAGATGTTGAATTTGCTGATTTAGGTTTGTTAGTCATTGATGAAGAGCAACGTTTTGGTGTGAAGCACAAGGAACGATTAAAACAATTACGGTCTCAAGTAGATGTGTTGACGCTAACGGCAACACCTATTCCAAGAACTTTGCATATGTCTATGCTCGGTGTGCGAGACTTGTCAGTCATTGAAACGCCACCAGAAAATCGTTATCCAATTCAAACTTATGTAATGGAAAGTAATCCAGGAGCGATTCGTGAAGCGATTTTAAGAGAAATGGCACGAGGCGGACAAGTTTTCTACCTATATAATCGAGTAGATACGATTGAGCAAAAAGTCGATGAATTGCAAATGCTTGTGCCAGATGCCCGAATTGGTTATGCTCATGGACAAATGACTGAAATCCAATTAGAAAACACGTTGTTTGATTTTATTGAGGGTCAATTTGATGTGTTAGTTACAACAACGATTATTGAAACAGGAGTCGACATTCCCAATGCCAATACGTTGTTTGTTGAAAATGCGGACTATATGGGCTTGTCAACGTTGTATCAATTACGCGGACGGGTTGGACGTAGTAATCGCGTTGCCTATGCGTACTTTATGTACGAACAACAAAAAATTCTGAATGAAGTTAGTGAAAAACGTCTGCAAGCCATTAAAGATTTTACTGAACTTGGTTCTGGATTCAAAATTGCGATGCGTGATTTATCCATTCGGGGTGCAGGGAATCTACTAGGTGCCCAACAACATGGCTTTATTGACTCGGTCGGATTTGATATGTATGCCCAAATGTTGTCAGAGGCAGTTGAACGTAAGCAAGGGAAAAACGTGCAAACTGAGAAAACAGCGGTGGAAATTGACTTGGGTATTGATGCGTACTTGCCAGCGGAATATATCTCAGATGAGCGTCAAAAAATTGAGATTTATAAACGTATTCGCGAGTTAGAAAGTGTAGAAGCATTAGATGAATTGCAAGATGATTTAATGGATCGCTTCGGTGAATATCCAGATGAAGTGGCACATCTATTAGTTGTCGGTGAAATTAAAATGAATGGTGATCGTGCCTTATTAGAAACAATCCGTAAATATGGTCCAATTGTTCAATTTGTCTTAAGTAAAGCAGGGACGAAAGCTTACTCGGTCGAACAATTGTTTGAAGCTTTGTCAGCGACAAAACTAAAAGCGACATTAGGTGTCGAAAAAGAACAAATGCAAATCAAATTAACCATCCCAAAAGATATGAAACAAATGGTTTGGTTGAACGAAATTCAAGCGTTCGTTAAAGCGTTGCGTGAAGAACGGTATCAAGAAAAGCTACGTCAACAGTAGCAAGGAGGAAACGAGATGGCTCAAAATCGAATGAAAACAATGATGCGAGGTGCGTTTGTTTTAACGATTGCTTCATTTATTGCTAAGTTGTTAAGTGCTGTCTATCGTGTTCCTTTTCAAAACTTAGTTGGGGATGAAGGATTTTATGTGTACCAACAAGTCTATCCAATTTATGGTTTAGCTATGACTTTGGCGTTGTCTGGCTTGCCACAATTTATTTCCAAATTAGTTGCCAGCAAAAAAAGTCCCAAGGAACAGCAACAGGTCTTAGATGAGCTGTACCCGTTGGTGTTTTGGCTAGCTGTTTTACTGTGGGGGAGTATTTTTCTTTTTAGTGGATGGATTGCTTTAGTTATGGGAAATCGTGCATTACAGCCATTAATTCAAGTCGTATCGTTTACCTTTCTTTTAGTTCCGCCGTTGTCGTTTTACCGCGGGAATTTCCAAGGGAATCTCTTGATGGTTCCCTCGGCGGTTTCACAAGTGAGCGAGCAACTTTTAAGGGTCGGAGTCATTTTATTTGCAGCGTCATTGTTTCATCAATGGTCGCTCTCGATTTATCAGGTGGGGACTTTAGCGATGACGGGGGCTTTTATTGGCGGTTTAGTAGCTTGGGCGTTACTAGCTTTCTATGATTATCGTATTTTTGGCAGACATCATCGTTTCTTCCGACTGCCGCGAAAGGTTCGTTTTTCTAAGCCGATGTTGCGTCGTTTATTAGTGGAAGGTGGCTTGCTCTCAATTTATAGCGGTTTGTTAATTTTATTCCAATTAATTGATTCCTTTTTCGTAGTAAATGCGCTAGAATTTGGAGGCATGGTTGAGCAACAAGCTCGGATTGCCAAAGGTATTTATGACCGCGGTCAGCCGTTGGTTCAATTAGGGCTAGTCGCTGCGACGGCATTAAGTTCCACCTTTTTGCCTGCATTGACCAAGTATTTGCTTGAAAAAAAATCTGCACTCTTTTTGCAATCAGCTAAAATATACTTACGGTTGACTATTAGTTTAGCCTGCGCTGCTGCAAGTGGTCTAGCAATGCTTGTACCATATATCAATTTTGCGCTATTTAAAGACAATGCTGGCAATCAAACATTGCAATTTTTCGTGTTTGCTGTGGCATTAACGGCAGCAATCAATGCCTATCAAAGCATCGCACAAAGTCAAAACTATTTCCGTCGCTCATTGAAGGCAGCTGGTTGGGGCTTGCTGACTAAAGCTGTTGTAACAGGATTACTGACTATGTGGTTGGGAACAATCGGTGCAAGTTTGTCTACTTTATTAGGGTTAGTAGTTATTTTAGGCTATTTAATGAAGCAAGAGACAAGTGAAGTGAATTGTTTTTGGCGTGAGAAGCACTTTAGTTTGAAGTTAATTGGTTGTACATTTGGCATGATCGTGATGATTTTTGTTGGGTTTCAACTAATTATGTTGATAGCCGGTCCGGTAACTACGCGGTTACAAGCGTTTGGTTTTAGTTTGATAGGAGTTGCTATCGGTGGTGTAACATTTATTCAATTAGCGATACGTTTTCGTTTGTTATCGTTACGCGAATGGTTAATGCTGCCGTTTGGTAAAAAAATATTACGTTTTTTAGGAGGAAAATAAGATGCGTTTAGATAAATTTTTAAAAATTTCAAGAATCATTAAACGACGTTCAGTGGCAAAAGAAGTGGCTGATAAAGGTCGTATTCAAATTAATGGAAATCTAGCAAAATCGAGTAGTTCAGTCAAAATCGGGGATGTATTGCGCATTCAATTTGGGAACCGAATACTTGAAGTCAAAGTGGAAGCATTGCATGAATCTACCAAAAAAGAAGATGCGGCTAAAATGTATACATTGATTTCAGAAAATAGAGTCGAAAATTTTGAGTAATTTAGGTTAGACAAGTACTCGGGATGTTGCTATAATAAGGAAGACAGTCAATAAAGATAGGAGCGAATAGTTTTGACCAAAGGAAACAAAGATAATTTGAAAATCCTAGATACAGACTATGCCAAAGAACAGTATGCAAAGTATGCCAAACAACAACGTCAAATCATTTTTAGACGCCGTCGCTTGTTAGCTGTTTTTGTGGTTGCTTTTGTCGTGTTTTTGAGTGTCGGAGTCTCATTGTTTAACGATTACTTACGTTTGAATAAATTAGAAGAAGTCAAACAAGAAACACTTACACAACAAAAAGAAGTTGCAATGAAAGTTGACGGCTTAACGCGGGATGTTGGGTTGTTAAATGACAAGGAATATGTGGCAAAAGTTGCTCGCAGTCGTTTTTTGTATTCTAAAGATGGTGAATTAATTTTTCCATTGCCAGGAAACAATGTAGCAGAAGAACAAACAGAGACCACACAGGAAACAGAGTAGTCATGCGTAGCACTGGTGTATGCTAGTGTGATTTAGCATAAATAAAGAACCGTTGAAACAGCGGGGATTGCTTGGGTAACCAAGAATCCTACAGAAATGTAGGACGTTTTTACGAAAGGGCAAACATTATTAGGAGGAACATTTTTTTATGTCAATCGAAGTTGGAGCGAAACTAAAGGGAAAAGTGTCAGGTATTACAAATTTTGGTGCATTTATTGATTTAGGTGGGGGCAAGACAGGACTTGTTCATATTAGTGAAGTCTCAAACGGTTTTGTAAAAGATATTAATGAGGTCTTAAAAGTTGGCGATGAAGTAACCGTCTTAGTAACGACTATTGGAAATGATGGTAAAATTGGACTGTCTATTCGCAAAGCTGAAGACAAACCGAAAGAAGAAAAACGTGAATTTCCAAAAAAAGACTTTAATCGATCAAGTCAAAAGAAATCATTCCCACGTAACAATAACAATCAAAATACAGGGAATAACAAACAAGACTTCGATTCATTAATGAGTTCGTTCTTAAAAGATAGCGACGATCGTTTATCTACTTTGCGACGTAGCACTGAAGGTAAACGTGGCGGACGTGGCGGACGCCGCAACTAATGACTGAAATTGAACAGGCAGGGAATCAATGAAGATTGATCGTCTTGTCTGTTTTTTGTTTTGAAAAGGAGGACAAGATGTTAGTCGAGCAAGTAAGACAATTGATTCAAACGCAACAATTGTGGCAAGCGAATGAACGAGTTTTAGTCGCTGTTTCTACAGGTGTGGATTCCATGGTGCTTCTGGATATACTAGAACAACTATCTGTGCCCATGGGGGTTGTTTATGTGAATCATTGTTTGCGAGAGGTATCGTATGAAGAAGAAGCTTTTTTGATTGCGTATTGCCAAGACAAACAATTGCCTCTTTATCATACACGATGGGATGAGCCGGCAACAACTGGTGTAGAGGCTGCTGCAAGAGAATTTCGATATACTTTTTTCAAAGAAGTATTAGCAAAAGAAAATTACGATGTTCTAGTTACTGCGCATCACAGTGACGATCAAATCGAAACGATTTTAATGAAGATGGTACGCGAAGGTAATTTTTTCAGTAGTCGGGGCATTCAGTTGACCCAATCTTTTGGTACAGGACGACTTGTGCGTCCATTATTGGAAACAACCAAAGCTGACATTTTAGCTTATAGTCAAGAACGGCAAATTCCTTTTTTTGAAGACGAAACGAATCAGTCGCTCGCGATGCAGAGAAATCGTCTTCGTCATCAAGTGATTCCATTATTGAAAAAAGAAAATCCACAAGTGAGCCAACATTTTCAGCAATGGTCGCAACAGATGGACTGGGCACAGGAATTGATTCGTGAACAGCAACAAACTTGGATTACCCAATATGTTCAAAAAACGGGCATGCAATTACAGTTTCAATGGTCGACATATCTAAAGATGTCGCCTGCGCAGCGATACTTTTTTTTACAAGGTTTGGGTGTGCCGTTATCTGAGAAGCAGTGCCAACAACTAATGAAATTGCTAGATGAAAAGACCGCACAATGGCACGTCGATTTAGCTGGCTGGCAAGTTCAAAAGTCTTACGAACAAGTGGTGTTTCGCCCTACAGTAACAAAAAAGCTACCAAGTATGTCAGAACGAACGCTACGAATAGGCGATACTTGTTATTTATCTGATGATGAATGGATTGGCTTTTTTTTGAAGGATGACATAAAAATTCCCAAAAAAGTCAAACTTTGGTCAGAATATCGCCAAGAATTATCGGTAGAATTTCCCATTGAATGTTGCTTACGAAAGCGCCAACCGGGTGATAAAATTGCATTACAACCACATATAAGTAAAAAAATTAGTCGATATTTCATCGATCAAAAAATTCCCAATCAACAACGAGAGAATGCATGGGTGGTGACAGATTGTCAAGGAATCGTTTTAGGATTGCTACCATATGTCTTTTCCTATTTGAGTATTGCGAAAGAAACTGATAAAATACACTACGTACTTCTTTATCGTCGAAGAGAAGAAGCCGATAAGTAAAACAATGCAAATAATTGAAAGTCACGAAACAACATACAACGGTGTGTGTTTCAAAATACTAGGAGTAGAATTTGGAAGGAGAAACAAAATGTTAGAAAAAGACATTGAAAAAATCTTAATTACGCGAGAAGAGATTGATACACGTTGTAAGGAATTGGGAAAAGAATTGACTGAAACTTACAAAGATAAAAACCCGCTAGTTGTTGGTGTCTTAAAAGGTGCTGTACCATTTATGGCTGACATCGTACGTGAAATGGATTGTTACTTAGAAATCGATTTTATGGATGTATCTAGTTATGGGAATGCGACAGTCTCTTCAGGGGAAGTAAAAATTGTCAAAGATTTAGATACCAATGTGGAAGGGCGCGATATGCTGATTGTCGAAGACATCATTGATAGTGGACGCACATTAGCCTATCTGGTTGACTTATTTAAATACCGTAAAGCAAAATCTGTCCGTATCGTGACATTACTAGACAAACCTGAAGGACGTGTAGTAGATATTGAAGCAGATTACATTGGTTTTGATGTGCCTAATGAGTTTGTTGTAGGGTATGGTTTGGATTATATTCAACAATACCGTAACTTGCCTTACGTTGGTGTTTTAAAACCTAGTGTGTATGAAACAAAAGATTGACCGTTTAAAAAAGAACTATGATACAATATAATGGTCAGGATAAGACAAAATGGCAAGGAGGGGCCGCATGAACAAAAAAAATAATGGAACAGTAAGAAATACCTTGTACTATGTGTTAGTCATTTTAGCAATGGTCATGGTTGTTTACTTCTTCATAGGGAATGGTGGCAATCAAACACCTGAAATCGAATATTCAAAATTTACTGAACAACTAGAAGATGGCGATATCAAAGAGTTTTCAGTTCAGCCAGCGAACGGTGTGTATCGTATTGTTGGTGAATATAATGAAGAACAAAAAATATCAAATAACAATGGATTATCCGTTTTCGGATCAACCGAATCAAGTACTAAACGCTTTACCACAATGGTTTTGCCTAATGACACAACATTAAGCGAAATTACAAATCTAGCGAGTGATCATTCAGTTAAAACAACGATTGAAGAAGAATCTAGTAGTGGTATCTGGGTTTCTTTATTAATTAGTTTTCTACCATTGGTAATCATTATTTTCTTCTTCTATATGATGATGAGCCAACAAGGTGGCGGAGGCGGCGGAGGCGGCCGCGTCATGAACTTTGGGAAATCTAAAGCCAAAGAAGCTGATAAAACAGCAAATCGTGTTCGTTTTTCTGACGTTGCAGGAGCAGAAGAAGAAAAACAAGAACTTGTCGAAGTTGTTGAATTCTTGAAAGACCCTCGTCGTTTTTCTGAATTAGGCGCACGTATTCCGGCAGGTGTGTTACTAGAAGGACCTCCAGGAACAGGTAAAACATTGCTAGCAAAAGCCGTTGCAGGTGAAGCAGGCGTACCGTTTTATTCTATCTCTGGTTCAGACTTCGTTGAAATGTTTGTTGGGGTCGGTGCCAGCCGTGTCCGTGACTTATTTGAAACAGCGAAGAAAAATGCACCAGCAATTATTTTTATTGATGAAATTGATGCCGTTGGTCGTCAACGTGGTGCCGGTATGGGTGGCGGACACGATGAACGTGAACAAACCTTGAACCAATTATTAGTCGAAATGGATGGTTTTGGTGGAAATGAAGGAGTCATTGTCATTGCTGCAACTAACCGTTCAGACGTACTAGATCCAGCTTTATTACGTCCAGGTCGTTTTGACCGTCAAATTCTTGTCGGTCGCCCAGATGTGAAAGGACGCGAAGCGATTCTACGTGTTCATGCGAAGAATAAACCATTAGCAGATGACGTCGATTTAAAAGTTGTTGCCCAACAAACACCAGGTTTTGCAGGTGCAGATTTGGAAAATGTACTAAATGAAGCAGCTCTAGTCGCTGCTCGTCGTAATAAAAAGAAAATCGATGCTTCTGATATCGATGAAGCAGAAGACCGTGTTATTGCTGGTCCTGCGAAGAAAGACCGTGTCATTAGCAAACGTGAACGTGAAATGGTTGCTTACCATGAAGCAGGCCATACAATTGTTGGTTTAGTCTTGAGTCGTGCACGTATCGTCCATAAAGTAACAATTATCCCACGTGGACGTGCAGGCGGTTATATGATTGCCTTGCCAAAAGAAGATCAAATGTTAATGACTAAAGATGATATGTTTGAACAAATTGTTGGTTTGTTAGGTGGCCGTACTGCAGAAGAATTAATCTTCAATGTCCAATCAACAGGTGCTTCAAATGACTTTGAACAAGCAACTGGTTTAGCTCGTAGCATGGTTACTGAATATGGAATGAGTGATAAACTTGGTCCTGTTCAATATGAAGGAAATCATCAAGTCTTTGTTGGACGTGATTATGGTCAAACAAAAGCTTATTCTGAGCAAGTAGCCTTTGAAATTGACCAAGAAGTTCGTAGTATCTTAATGAAAGCTCATGCCAAAGCACGTGAGATTCTTGAAGAACACCGCGAACAACATAAATTGATTGCTGAAAAATTACTGGAATTTGAAACACTAGATGCAAAAGCAATCAAATCATTGTTTGAAGAAGGCAAAATGCCAGAAGGCGCAGAAGACAGTGAATTTCCAAGTGAAAAAGCACAATCTTTTGAAGAAGCCAAACGTGCATTAGAAGAAAAAGATGCCAAAAAACAAGCAGAAGAAAAAGAAGACGCTGAGAGTGCCAAAGACTATTTTGAAAATATTCGTGAAGAGTCAAAGGCAAAGGAAGACAAGTCTGACGAATAAGAATGAAAGACTGTGGCATATGCCGCAGTCTTTTCTTATGAAACCAAACGGTAAAGTTGAAAAAAGTCAAAGATACTAGTATTATTCACTAGTAAATATTGAAGGAGCGAAACAATTCATGAAAGATTATTTAGTAAAAGCATTAGCGTATGGTGGTTATGTCCGTGCCTATGCAGTCAATGCCACAGAAACGGTTTCTGAAGCACAACGTCGCCATGGTACCTGGCATACAGCTTCTGCAGCCTTAGGACGTTCATTAGTCGGAGGGCTATTGCTAGGTGCAACCTTAAAAGGTGAAGATACATTAACTGTAAAAATTCAAGGTGACGGTCCTGCGGGTGCGATTATCGTAGATAGTAATGCTAAAGGTGATGTCAAAGGATATATTCAAAATCCAAAAGTTAGCTTACCCCTAAACGAAAAAGGAAAATTAGACGTACGTGGGGCAGTTGGGACCAATGGTGTATTCACAGTAATTAAAGATTTAGGTTTAAAAGAGCCATTTTCTGGTCAAACACCGATTGTTTCTGGTGAATTAGGCGAAGATTTTACCTATTATTTGGCAATCTCTGAGCAAATTCCATCTGCTGTTGGCTTGAGTGTCTTAGTTAATCCAGATGAAACAATCAAAACAGCGGGCGGTTTTATGTTACAAGTGATGCCAGGAGCTAGCGATGAAGTGATTGCTGGTTTGGAAGAACGCTTGAAAAATTTACCGAATGTGTCTTCTTTATTAGAAGAAGGAAAAACACCTGAAGATATTTTAGATATCATTTTTGAAGGTGATTCAATCATGATTTTAGAAGATGCGCCTGTGCGATTCCATTGTGAGTGTTCGAAAGAAAAATTCAGTACGGCGATTATTACTCTAGGTACGAGTGAAATTCAAGCAATGATTGAAGAAGATCATGGTGCAGAAGCGGTTTGTTCTTTCTGTGGTAACAAATACCACTTTGATGAAGATGAGTTGCAAGGTTTAATCGATGAAATTACAGGAGATAAAAAATAAATGGAACAGACATGGAAAATTGGAAATGTTGAAATACCTAACCGAGTAGTCGTAGCCCCAATGGCAGGTATTTCGAATTCCGCCTTTCGAGTGACAGTCAAAGAAGCAGGTGCTGGACTAGTTGTCTGTGAGATGATTAGTGACCAAGGGATTCAGATGCGGAACAAAAAGACCTTAAGTATGTTGCATATTGATGAAACCGAGCACCCACTTAGCTTACAAATCTTCGGCGGAAACAAAGATTCCTTAGTGGAAGCTGCCCAATTCGTCGCAGAAAACACAACAGCAGATATTATTGATATCAACATGGGATGTCCTGTGAACAAGATTATTAAGGCAGAAGCTGGTGCTAAGTGGTTACTTGATCCAGACAAAGTCTATGAAATGGTACGTGCCGTTTCTTCTGCCATTGATAAACCGGTGACTGTCAAAATGCGTATTGGTTGGGATGATGAACATGTTTTTGCGGTTGAAAATGCACAGGCTGCTCAAGCGGCAGGTGCAGCAGCAATCGGGATGCATGGTCGAACACGGGTTCAAATGTATGAAGGGAAAGCTAATTGGGAAGTCTTAAAAGAAGTAAAACAAAACATTGATATTCCTTTTATGGGGAATGGTGATGTTCGGACACCAGAAGATGCAAAACGGATGTTTGAACAAGTTGGTTGCGATGCAGTAATGATTGGACGTGCTGCTTTAGGAAATCCTTGGATGATTCACCGTACGAAGCATTACTTAGAAACAGGAGAATTAATTGCTGAACCAACCCCACGTGAAAAAATCGAAACCGCGATTTTACACTATGACCGTTTAATTGAGTTAAAAGGTGAAAAAGTAGCCTCTTTAGAATTCCGTCAACATGCTGCCTACTATCTAAAAGGTGTTTCACGTGCAGCGAAAGTCAAAGCTGCAATTAACCGATCCGAAAATCGGGAAACAACCGTTGGCTTGCTCGAAGAATTTTTAGAAAAAATTGAAAAGCAACCAATAGAAGAAAGAAAAGTTCAAGTCGGAGAATAATTTCGACTTGCTTTTTTTTCTTAACATTGGCATTATAGAAAGGAAACATATCAGAGAATGGAGGAAGACTCGTGACAGAGGAACGACAAACACAAGAAGAATTAAATGATCAAATGCTGGTACGTCGTCAGAAGATGGAGCAATTACGAGAAGAAGGAATCGATCCTTTTGGCCAACGATTTGACCGTACTCATAATTCTGCCGAGTTACATGAATTATTTGAACCACGCACTAAAGAAGAATTAAGTGAAATGAACCTAACTGCTAGTATCGCTGGACGTATTGTTACCAAACGTGGTAAAGGAAAAGCGGGATTCGCTCATTTACAAGACCGTGAAGGACGTATCCAAATCTATGTACGTAAAGATGAAGTAGGCGATGAAGCATATGACGTATTTAAACATGCGGATTTAGGTGATTTCTTTGGTGTGTCTGGACAAATTATGAAAACAAATACTGGTGAAGTGTCTGTGAAAGCCAAAGATATTGTTATCTTGTCTAAAGCACTACGTCCGCTACCAGATAAATATCATGGACTAACAAATATTGAGCAACGTTATCGTCAACGTTACTTAGACTTAATTAGTAATAAAGATAGTTTTGACCGTTTTACAAGACGTAGTCAAATTATTAGCGAAATTCGCCGCTATTTAGACGGATTAGGTTATTTAGAAGTTGAAACACCAGTCTTGCATAATCAAGCAGGTGGCGCAGCAGCTCGTCCGTTCATCACACATCATAATGCGTTAGATATGGATTTGTATTTACGTATTGCTTTAGAATTACACCTAAAACGATTGATTGTTGGTGGTATGGAAAAAGTCTATGAGATTGGTCGTGTCTTCCGTAATGAAGGAATAGATACTACACATAACCCAGAATTTACGATGTTAGAATGCTATACTGCATATACTGATTACAAAGATATTATGGATTTAACAGAAGGTATCATTCGTAATGCTGCAGAAAAAGCACTAGGCTCAGCTCATATTGTTTACGAAGAACAAGAGATTGATTTAGCATCTAGTTTCAATCGTGTACACATGGTTGATGCAGTAAAAGAAAAAACAGGTGTTGATTTCTGGCAAGAAATGACAGTAGAAGAAGCACGTGCTTATGCAAAAGAACATCAAGTAGAAATAACAGATGCTATGAGTGTTGGACATATTATCAATGAATTCTTTGAAACGTTCGTTGAAGAAACATTGCAACAACCAACTTTCGTCTATGGTCATCCTGTAGAAGTGTCACCATTAGCGAAGAAAAATCCAGAAGATGGACGCTTTACCGATCGTTTTGAATTATTTATTGTTGGGCGTGAATTTGCCAATGCCTTTACTGAATTAAATGATCCAATTGATCAAAGAGAACGATTCGAAGCACAAGAAAAAGAACGTGAAGCTGGAAATGACGAAGCGCACGGTGTAGACGAAGACTTCTTGGAAGCATTAGAATATGGCATGCCGCCAACCGGTGGATTAGGGATAGGAATTGATCGCTTGGTCATGCTTCTAACCGACGCACAATCTATCCGTGATGTCCTATTGTTCCCAACAATGCGCTAAATGATAAAAAGCTGCAGAATTTATCTGTGGCTTTTTTTCTTTTTTTATCATGTATATATAAACTGAAAGACAAGGAATATAACTGAAAAACGAACAATTAAAACTACTTGTTTTTTAAATAATCGTGAATGAAAAAAGTTTGTAAAAAAATGAAAAAATACGTTGACCGCAAGCTATTTCCTTGGTATATTATTACATGTCCTTACGGGATGAAAAAAACTTTTAAAACTTTTGAAAAAAAGAGTTGACGAAGTTTACAGCAAATGATATTATAACGAAGTCG
>NZ_MAEL01000036.1 GCF_009933335.1 Candidatus Enterococcus willemsii
ATCCATCATTAGATACTGCAACAAAAGATACAAGCAGAATTTTTTATGGTGGAAGAGATTTGATAATGATTGACGAAAATAACATTCTGGATGTTGCTGAAATGTCAAAAGATTTTGATTATGAATTAATGGAAAAGAAAAAAGAACAAAAATTGAAAGACGCTAAAAAATATAGAGAAATAGATACATCTAAAGAAAATGATTATCTATCAAAATTAGAACATGACTGGGCAAGTTCATTATTTAAAAACATAAAAAACGGGTACTATAATATTGAAGAAACAAAAAATAAAGCTCCGAAGTTCAATCAAATTTTTGCTAATAGGGCTTCAGCCGCAATGTATTTTGAAAAAATATATATGCCAGGTTTTTTAGGCTTACCAGAATATATGGCGTTTAACTCTATAATAAGATACGATAAAACTCCATCTGCAACAATCTTTGAAGATGAAATATCAGAAGTTTGGTTGTATCATGATTTTGGAACAGGAGAAACATTTAATATTATTGGAATTGTTCAAAGGCTTTTACCGCCAGATACTACTAAGACAGGTGAAAGAATGGTTAGCCGAAAGAAAGCTTTAGAATATCTTTTAGATATTACGGGATGTAAAGTTGAAATGAACGAACCAGTTAAGGAAGTACATGAATTTGTAGAGGAATTAAAATCATTGCTATTGAATCCCAATTTAAAAGAACAAGAACCAGAAGTATTTCAATTATTTGCTCGTTACAAATATGTAGATTCAATATGTTCTTTGTTAGATATTTTCAAAAACAATATCTATGAAGATGATAAAGGAAACTTGAGTTGTTTATCATGGAACTCTATAGACTCACTCGCTAAATCACTAAATACTTCAAAAGATAATATTTCTAGACGTTTAAAACTAATGACTCTTACAGGAATAGTTGATTGTTTAGATAATAATCAGTTACCATCCGATTTGTTGGAAATGTTAAACTCTGGTCAAGAAAACTATATAGATAAAAATGGAATGAAAATAAAACGTAAAAATAAAAAGAAATATCGTTCAAATGTTCATAAGATAAGCGAAAATAATACCATAGAAAACTTTATATCAAGGTGTAAGTTGCTAGTTGAAAATAATTACTCGACAGGCGCATTGTCTAAAGAATGGGTGGAGAGAGTTTTAGGAAAAAAGTAGCAGACATGGCTTATCCTCAAGAATTTGATAAGCAAAGAGGAGTAAGTCAGAAATCAAAAGACATAGAAAAAATTGTTATTGAACTAATACATCCAATAATAGAAGAAAAAGGATATATTTTAGTGAATGACATATATGAATTGATGAGTAATCATATTGAATTAAGTTCAAATGTAGAAGGAAAAGAATGGGAAAAAATGCCTGAAAGGATAATTAAATATGAATGGAAAAAAATGTCGGAAGATGTTTGTGACAAATATGGTTACACAAAAGAACCACTGAATAACGCTTTAAAAAAAGAATTAGGAATAACACACCTAACACCTCAAGCGAGACCAGTAGTTCTCCACAATGTGCCTAAGGCGCCAACCTTAGACTAATATGCTCTTAACAAACATATTATAGCATGTTGATGGAGAATTATTCAAATATCTAGTGCAGTGATTAAACCAAGGAAAATACTTTCTTTGGTTTTTTTATTATCAAAGATTCATAATTAAATTGCTTTTGTGCGACATAATGTATATTCTTTTTTATTCTGATACGTCGCACAAGAGCAATTAAACCTTAGTAATCAAACCATTCATAATTCAGATATAAAGCATTACACTCAAATATATAGAAATCTATTGTTCAAATTACTGTAAGAGAGAATTGTCTAAAATCTGCTAATATCATACAATGATAATAAGAAAATAATTTAAAGGTTGTGTATTGCTATGGGATTAGAGCGATTTGGAGATAAGAAATACTATAATTTGCTAGTTACAGGAGATGAGGAAGCTTGGGAAGGAACTACTTATAAAGCAGAATTGAATAGATTTTTAGAATTTACAGATATGAAAGTTAAAAGTAAATTTAGTAATTTAGAAGATGATGATGTGATTAAGGAAATTGGAGAATTACCATGCTTATTTTTAAATGAGATTGGAAGAGGAGATTTTGGGTATGTAGGTAAAATGAGTCATTTAAAAGTACGTTCAAAGTATATTGGCTTCAGATTTGAAAAAATCAAGAAAATACCTATTGAGAATATTAAAAATATAGGTTTTGAGTTAGATATAGATGTTTCAAAGAGAGGTATCACTGAGTTACATCGCACTCATTGGGCTATAAAAAAAGTGAATTTAATTGAGGAATTGGAAGAGTTAGATGATATGGATAACAATATTATTACTCCGCTACCCAAACCTAAAGTGTTTATCTCATATAGTTGGGAATTAGATGAGACAAAGGATATAGTTAAAAATTTAGTTCAAAGACTTGAAGAGGATGCGGTAGAAGTAATATATGATAAAAAATCTTTAAAATTAGGAAACGATATGACTTACTTTATGGAAATGTTAGTAAGAGATGAAAGTATAAAAAAAGTATTAGTAATATGTGATAAGAGTTATCAACGGAAGGCAAATGAAAGAGAAGGTGGTGTGGGAACAGAATCAGAAATTATCATTGATGAGGTTTATGGAAAACCTCTTCAAAATAAAATAATACCAATATTTCTTGAAATGGATGGAAATAATAAACCTTATGTTCCAATATACTTGAAAAACAGTTATGGGCTTGACCTTTCTTTAGGTTTAAACAATGAGAAATATGATTTATTAATAGACGATATTATTAGTTGATGAGGTTATTAGTTCTATTTTTAAAATGCTCTTGTGCAACATATTATATATTTTTTTTTTATTCCAATACGTTGCACAAGAGCAATTACAACATAAAGTACAAAAGTTAATGAACCTACCAAAAACATACAATCATGAAGATATAAAAGCGTTGAAAACATACTGTTTTAATCACTTTAGAGATATCAATATAATTCTTAGATATGATATAGGCGATAAAGAAGAATTTGATAAGAAGACATTTGACCTTTATGGTAAAAAAGCTAGTTATACTTCAAACACACAGTATAATGAGTTCGTATATAATATATTTTTATTAGATAGAATGTTTGAAAACTTGTCGACAAATGAAGAGTTGGTTGTTTACAGAAGATTTAATCCATAATTTTTGCCAAATATAGAAATTGGTCAAAGTATAGTGGACAAAGGATTTGTTTCAACTAGTCTCACAGAAAATAGCTTAAAAAGAGTGTTACATTCAGATATAAATAAATGTAATTCTATAGCTAAAATAAGAGTGCCTAAAGGAATAAGTTGTGTATATGTTGGAAATGATTTTTATAGAAAAGAAGATGAAC
>NZ_MAEL01000037.1 GCF_009933335.1 Candidatus Enterococcus willemsii
TCGCTGTCTGAATCGGAATCACTATCGGAATCTGAGTCGCTATCGGAATCTGAGTCACTATCTGAGTCGGAATCGCTATCGGAGTCGCTATCTGAATCGGAATCTGAGTCACTATCGGAATCGGAATCGCTATCTGAATCGGAATCACTGTCTGAGTCGGAATCACTATCGGAATCTGAGTCACTGTCTGAGTCGGAATCGCTATCTGAATCGGAATCACTGTCTGAGTCGGAATCGCTATCTGAGTCGGAATCGCTATCTGAATCTGAATCACTGTCGGAATCGCTATCTGAATCTGAGTCACTATCTGAATCGGAATCGCTATCTGAATCTGAGTCACTATCTGAATCGGAATCGCTATCTGAATCTGAGTCACTATCTGAGTCGGAATCGCTATCTGAATCGGAATCACTATCTGAATCTGAGTCACTGTCTGAGTCGGAGTCACTATCTGAGTCTGAATCACTGTCTGAGTCGCTGTCGGAATCGGAATCGCTGTCGGAATCGCTATCTGAGTCGGAATCACTATCTGAATCTGAATCACTATCTGAATCTGAATCACTATCTGAATCTGAGTCGCTATCTGAATCTTCTGGTACAGTAATATTTACTACAGGACTATCATAATCAACGCCATCACGAGTAACAGTTGAATTAACTGTCAACGTTTCCAATTCAGCTACATCACCTGCTGGAATATCAACAGAATAAGTTCCGTCAGGTCCAGTTGTTCCAGTACCAACTACATTCCCATCTGCATCACGAATTTCAATCGTCACATTTGGATCAGCTGTTCCTGTCACTGTATAACCGTCAACGGAATTACCAGTAATATCAGCTGTTGGTGTCTGTAATGCTGGAATTGCAGCTTCTGTTGGAGCACTTTCGTTTCCATCAACAATCGCAACAACATTAATTACTTCATCAGGATATACATCTTCAGCAGCAACTGGAATTGAATAATTGCCATTTGCATCGGCAACACCAGAACCAATCACATTGCCATCTGCATCACGAACTTCTACTTCTGCACCAGGATCAGCTGTTCCTGTTACTGTGTATCCAGAAGTATCACCAGTAACTGTTGCAGTTGGTGCGGTTACTTCTGCTGCAGTTGCTTCAAAATAAATAGTATTACCATCACTAGAATTATTTAAAATATTAATATCCAAAGTATTTCCTTCAATAACCGCGCCATTAAAGTTAAATGCTCCATCATTTGGAACATTTGCTGAAACTACTGTGTCAGTATTAAGCGCAACAGGAATAGTAGCATCCATTCCACCTAATACGGCTGCATCTGCTAATTGATTAACTAATTCTCCTGCATTATTTATAACTGGATTTAATAAAAGATCTACTGCTGCAGTCAGAGTACTTTTTATCGGGTTAAGAATTAGATTAGCGGCTGCAACTACTGGTGTAGCTATTCCTTTCTCAATAATATTGGCATTAGGATCTACTGTAATGCTTAAATTATTGATAGCATCTTTCAGATCGTTCAAAATATCTGTAATATTTTGAGCTAAAATTAGTCCTAAACCATCATTCACATCTACATACAAATGTGTGCCATCTTCTGATAAGATAACATCTGAGGCAAATTGAGCTGTATCAAGTGCAATTAAATCATCTAACAGGCCTTGAATTACATCACCTGTAGCAGAAACATTAGAAATAATACCCGCAGTTCCAGTAATTGTATCAACTATTTCTCCAACTCCTGTTACTAAGCTACCCACAGCACTAGTAAGAGCACTTAAACCGCCTGACAGTAGTGGCACATTATTGAGGTCTAAACTAAAGCTTGAGTTGATTTGTGCTTGTCCAGCAGTTGCTATGCTCCCTTGTAACCCTTCCGGAATTGAAATAACAATACGTTTATTATTATCCGCAATAAGTGATGCATCAACAGGACTTGTGCCAGATACAGAGATATTGAAATGTTCAACCCCAGTCCCTACCCTGAATGCTGTACCGTCTTCATATAAACCATTCAAGATAGTCCCACTATCATTATTTGTACTAACATTTTGCAAAATTGAAGCGTCTACTAATGCAGCCTCTACCGCTTGCGGTGCCCACAATAAACTAGCAGTAGGTACAACTGCAGCAGTTAATAACAACCCTGTCACCGCTGCGTTAGCAATAACTTTATTTCTTTTAGAAGTACGTTTTGTACTTTTCGCGTTCATAAGTTTCTTATAATCGTTCTTTTTCACTACTTATCCTCCTCTAGTTACAAACTTGTTTATTATAATTGCTTACCAACAATATTCGGGAACCAACCAACAAACCCTCCTTCCTATGTATTCCCGCTATACCAACGACTATCTATATTATTCAATCTAAAATATCCAAGAAATTAGATTTGAATACAAAATAATAAAATGGCGAAACGCCTATTACTTGAATGCTGATAAAACAGCTTCATCCGCTTGACTGACGAGTTTGACCTCGATTAAACTCCCTTGAATGATTAATCGACTCGTTGCATCGAAATCACCACAAGTCACTAAGGTAACAATTGATTTTCCAGGAACATCATCTAACACGTACATGGCATCTGGTTCTACCCAGTCTTTTGTATAAATTTCATACTCGTAGATGTTTTCTAAATCATTTAAATATATTTTTTCACCGATTTGAGCATGCTCTAATGGTGAGAACAGCGCTTCTGGATCATAGGACAAATGACTAGCTAATGCATAATTCCCTCTCCCCATCTGTTGTGTAGGAGATAGAGTGCCTGCTCCCCAAAGTAGATTTTCATTTGCTACACCTATAAAAATAGGTAAATTTATATTTACGCTAGGTACAGCAATACCTGCTACAACGGGCTGTGATTGTTTGTTTTTATTCAATTGCGCTTTAAATACGGCGCTTGTACTAATCGGTTCCACTGAGGTAAAATCAAAAACAGCATTTTTCTCTTTTTGATTTTTCTCAATTTCTTCACGACTATAATTAGAAATTGAAAAACTTTCGCTGTTTTTCCGAACGATAAATTGTTGAATTTGATTACTAAAAAGCATAAATACCCCAACAAAAAAGACTAAAATTAGAGTAAATCTTACTATTACTTTCTTATTAATCTTCATTTATCTACCTCTCATCAAATAATAATAAAACGATAATTATTGTTCAGTTTTTTTCATATTATCATCAAATTTTGAACACAACAACTAAATTGTATCGAAAAAACAGCTAGAAAGCGTTTAAAAAACATGGAATATGATTTTTTTATGAAATTTATATAACAATAAAAATATAGAAATTTCATTTTAATTTAATAAAAAGTTATCTTTAAGAAGCTTAATCATCATATTTTGTTCTTTTTTTAATAAATAAAATAAAAAAAAGAACAAAATATTTGGAAAATAAAAAAACAAAAAAAAATTGTATTTTCCTGCGTTATTTGTCATAAAAAAGGCGAAAAAACGAACATACAACAAAACAAAAAAACCAACCCATAATGGATTGGTTTTTTTGTTTTATTCTTTTGACTTCATTTCCTCAAATTCGTTTGACAAAACATTCTTCCGATCAATTAAGACTTGAACGAATCCTAAGAAAAAAGGTAATACGTAAGATGCAAATCTGTACAACAACATTGAAGAGATTGCATCGACCGTTCCTACCAAGGGACTAAAAAGAAAAAGATAGACAAATTCAAACGCACCGATTCCCGCTGGTGATGGGATAACACCAGCTAAGATTAAAGTAAAACTAATCAATGAAAAAACTAGTAGAAAATCAATTTCTGGATGATTATCAATTATGATAATATACGGAATCAAATACCACATTGCCAATTTGATCATATTCAGTAAATAAATTCTAATAAGAGCTGTGCGATCATGTAAGATAGAGGCCACTGTCTCTCTTAACGAATAAATTTGTAAGTTACAACGATCAATCAAGTTTCGCATTTTAGTTGTTTTAAATAGTTTATCACTCATCTGAATAAACCAAACATGCAAATTAATGCTAATCGAAATCAACAAAAAGAACAAAATAATTGCGGTTGTCATCACCATCCCAAGCAAAATGAGTGGAATCATCCGAGGTGCACGCGTATAAAACAAAGAAAATTGAATCACTAAACCGATAATTGCATAGGTAAGCATCGCTAGTTTATACATGATCATATGCAGAGACGTTACACCCATGGATTGCGATACTTTTAATCCTTTCCGCGTATAAAAGTTCACTTCAGAAATAAGTGTACCTACGCCAAAAGTAACGACTCGGTAAAAAGCGACATACCAAGCCGTCACCATGCCGTCATAGCGGCGAAACGAGGTGGAAAAACTTCGAACAATTTCCTGAATGGACCACCCTTCAAAGAACTGATAGGCGAGCCCTAAACCAATGACGCCGATTAAAATAATTGGTTTTGTTGCTGTTAATTCGGCTAAAATTTCAGCCAATGAATTTTGAATAACATAAATCATCACTACAAAAATAGCAAGTAATGCGACTAAGTTCAGGATAAATTTCCCTTTGGCGTTCATCTTCATATATTTCTCCTAACTCAGGTATAATAGTACGATATCTAATACAACGCCAAGTAAAAAACAGAATAAAAATTTTGTTTTTCTTGTTTTATGCCGAAATAGAGATCGTGCAAGCAGCCCGCCTAAACCACCACCTAAAACACCACACATTAAAATTCGTGCTTCAGGAATCCGCCATTTTTTACGTTCTGCTTGTCTTTTATCATACCACATTACCAGAAAAACGTAGGTATTAATTAAAAATAGATAGAGAATAATGCCATAATCGAATAAATGATTCATTATTTCCCCCCTTGCTTGTAAATATTAGGGAACAAACACTTCCATACCTTGCGGAACAACATTGACTTCTACAGGCAATGAATCTGTTGGATCCCCATCTGTACGGGTAACGATTTCTTTATTTGTATCTAATGGTCTAAACGTTGCAGTTTTAGCTGAAAAATAGACTACTTCTGGAATTTTATAAAATTGACCACGTAAAATGCGTGGCAAATTATAGAAAAAGGGGATAATCCACAATTCAGGAATAATTGTGATGTGCATATAACCATCATCTGGAGAAGCCGAATCATCTAAGCTGAACCCACCCATTGAATTTGTCATGGCAATTGTCACTAAATGGGCTTTTCCTTGCCACTCATGGTCTTCAGTTTTCACTGATAAAGCGTATTTTCTTCTTTTAAATAATAAATGGAAGAAGCGCTTCGAGAAAGCCAACGGACCATACTTTTGTTTTTCTGACTGGCTAACTTTTGATGCCGTATCAGCTAAAATTCCAGCAGTCATTGTAGAAATCATAACATCATCATTCACGGTTGCATAATCAATTTTTTGTGTCTTTTGTGATAAAATGACGTCAAATGCCTTTTCTTTTTCCAAGGGCAATCCAACCGCTTTAGCTAAATTATTGACCGTACCTCCAGGAATAATCCCATAACGGTATTCTCGATCCTGTAACATTCTTAAGACATGATGAATTGTTCCATCACCACCAATGACGACAACGGTGTCTACTTGTTCGGAATCAGCAAGTTGACGAATTTCATCCTCGTCGACATCTGGATTGGTGACTTGTAAAACAATTTTTTCGACATCTTTGTTATTTTCTGCAATCTTTTTAAATTCTTTAGCGATTTTTTCACCTTCATTTTTACCGGATGTATCATTGTAAATTACCATTATTCTCATGTTCATTCTCCTAAAAAAAGATAGTAAAGTCGTCTTGACTTTACTATCTTTTTTGTTATTTTGCAACTAATTCGGCTATTTTAACGATTAGCGATGTTGCTTTTTCCATTGATTGCAATGACACGTACTCAAAACGGCCATGCATATTTTCGCCACCAGCAAAAATATTCGGTGTTGGGATGCCCATATAAGAAATTTTAGAACCGTCTGTTCCACCACGAACAGGCTCAATAATTGGCTTAATGTCTAATTCAATCATCGCTTTTTCAGCTACATCAATAATACTCATATCTTTTTCGATAATTTCTTTCATATTGTAATATTGATCATACATATGCACTGCTACTCGCTCTTGTCCATATTGTGCGTTCATTTTTTCTTGAATTTCAGTAATCAATGCTTTACGTGCTTCAAATTTTTCGCGGTCGTGGTCACGAATAATATACGCCATTTTCGCTTCTTCCGTTGTACCACCTAAACTCATTAAATGGAAGAAACCTTGGTAACCGTCTGTTTTTTCTGGCACTTCATCCGCAGGTAATTGATTGTGAAAATCAATCGCTAACTGCAAGGCATTTATCATCGTGTCTTTGGCTGTACCTGGGTGCACATTTTTACCATAGATGGTAATTTCTGCTTGTGCGGCATTGAAAGTTTCGTATTGTAATTCCCCGACTGGTCCACCGTCCATCGTGTAAGCGAATTGCACGTCAAAGTCTTCTACGTCAAATTTATCTGCTCCGACACCGATTTCTTCATCTGGTCCGAAAGCCACTTTCACAGTACCATGCTTAATTTCCGGATTATTAATCAGTGTTTCCATTGCTGTCATAATTTCAGCAATCCCTGATTTATCGTCTGCACCTAATAAAGTCGAACCATCTGTCGTAATCAATGTTTCTCCTTGATAATTCGCTAAATTCGGAAAATCAGCGGTAGTTAATTTAAATTTACCTTCTGTATCCAAAGCAATATCTGAAGACCCATCATAATTTTCAATAATTTGTGGGTTCACATTTACCGCATTGAAATCAGCAGTATCCATATGCGCAATAAAACCAATCGCTGGTACTTCTTTGTCAATATTTGATGGCAAAGTCGCTATGACAAAACCATTTTGTTCATTGTAATGAACATCAGATAAACCTAATTCTTCTAGTTCAGCTTTTAAAGTTTGCGCAAACGCCACTTGCGTTTGTGTCGATGGTGTAGTTGTGCTTTCTGGATTTGAACGTGTTTCTGTTTTTACATAGCGTAAAAAACGGGGTAATAAATTTTCGTACATCTTTTTCGTCTCCTCTTATCTCAATTGAAATGGATTCGTGTCTGTTTCAGAAGGAATAATGTCAATCTCCCATTGTTGTTCTGCTTTCCACATTTCCATTTTTTCAACAAATTTGGGTATACAAACTTTCTCAATGTTATGCCCTGGATCGATGACTGTCAACCCATTTGTTTGCATATCATGTGCGGTATGGTAGTAAACATCGCCCGTAATATAAACATCTGCACCAGCACGCAACGCATCTGGATAAAAATTGCCACCTGAACCACCACAAATAGCGACAGTTTCAATGATTTTTTTGGGTTGTGTTGCTTCGATTAAACGTAAGCCAGCAAGTCCGAATGCAGCTTTCACTTTTTCTGTAAAAGCTTCGATGGTCATCGGTGTTTTTAATTTCCCTACTCGTCCGATACCATATGTTTTTGGCGGATTTCCTAATGATAGAATATCATAAGCTGGTTCTTCATAAGGGTGAGTGTTATACATCGCAGCTAACACTTTGGATTGGATAGTTTCTGGGAAAATCACTTCGATTCGTGCTTCTTGGACTTGTTCTGGTTGATTTGCCGCACCAATCGTTGGATTAGCATCTGCAGTCGGTGTAAAACGTCCTGTACCAATCATGGAATAGCTTGTATGATGATAGTTTCCTTGCGTACCTGCACCGGCATCGCCCAAAGCCTGACGCATTTGTTGGCTAGCTTCAATCGGCGTATAAACAACTAATTTTTTGTACAAAACTTCGTGTGTTTTTTTCAAATAACCTGTCACTTGCACATCTAACATCTCACAGAACCAGTCATTTAGCCCGTCTTCAATAATATCCATGTTCGTATGGGCAGCATAAACGGAAATATTGTGACGTAACAAATCAATGTACATTTTGGTTTGTAAATCATCTTCTGTTAAACGTTTGATTGGCCGAAAAATCGGTGGGTGTTTCGCAATAATTAAATCCACTTTTTTCTCAATGGCTTCTTCGACTACTTCTGGACGGACATCTAACGTCATCATGACGCGTTGGATATCTTTATCTAGCGTTCCAATGTGCAAACCGACTGGGTCACCTTCTTCTGCCAACCACTGGGGACAATATTCTTCAAAACGTCGAATAAATGTTTTGGCTGAAAGACTCATGCCAAGACCTCCTCAATCCATTGAATTTGTGTTTGTAGTTCTTGGATTTTCTCAACAGGTTGTTTCTCTGCTTTTTCCAATTCTTTTAAGACGCGTTTTCTGGCTGCTAATTCATGTTGCCATTTTTGATAAAAGACGTCTGTCGGATTTTTCATTAATTGCGGACCAAAAAGCAACTCTTGTTCGCTATATTTTACTGGTGTTTGTTGTTCTGCTACGATAATTTCATAGATTTTTTTATTTTCTTCCAAAATTTCTTCTTCAATAATTGTATAGTTGTTTGCTACTAACCATTCACGTAATGTTTTCTCACCGATATTTGGTTGTAAAATCAACCGTTCACTACCAGTAATCCGTTGTTTTTGCTTACCTGCTTCTAAAATCGAACGGATTAAAGTTCCTCCCATACCAGCGATGGTAATAGCTGTGATATTGTCTGATGGTTCGATAGCATCTAGACCATCTGCTAAACGCACCACAATGTTATTGGTCAAACCACTTTTACGGACTTGTTTTTCAGCGGAATGAAATGGTCCTTTGACTACTTCACCAGCAACCGCAAATTCAATCTGCTCTTGCAACATCAAGGCTACCGGTAAATAGGCATGGTCCGATCCAATATCTGCTAGGCGAGCATTTTTTGGCACATGTGCCCCAACACGAGCTAAACGTCGTGATAATTCTTGTTCATTCATTGCTTATCCCTCTCAATAAAAATTCTCTCAAAGATGACAAGTCACTTTTAAGAGAATTTTTTTATTTTCTTGTTATTGATTCCGTCGATTGCGACCACTCATTTGAATTTCTTTGGTCAAATAACGAATGCGCTCCATAATCCGTTTGGCTTTCAACGGTTCTTCTTCTCCTCGTTGTGTTACGGATAAGTGTTGTTCTAGTTCCCGCATGGTAAAATTCGAGGTGAAAAATGTTGGGAGTTGCTCTTGCATGCGATACTGTAAAATGACACCAAAAACTTCATCACGAACCCAACTACTCATCGCATCTGCCCCAATATCATCTAACATTAAAATGGGTGCTTTTTTGATGACATCCATTTTTTCAGACACTTGGTTTTTACCAATCGCTTGTTTCATTTCAACGGCGAATGTCGGGAAATGTAATAAGGTTGACGTATAGCCTGATTCAGCTAAATCTCTAGCGATAGCGCCTAATAAATAGGTCTTTCCAATTCCAAAACTGCCCACTAAATATAAGCCTTTATGGAAACTTCTTGGATTTTTTTTGTATTGTAGGATAAAAGTAGTTGAAGCTATTATAGCTTCTCCCCTTCCAGAAGTTCTCTCATAAGTTTCCATACGTGCTTCCTGGATATCCTTGGGCATATTCAAGGCATGAATTCTGCCACGAATTTCTTCTTGTTGTTTGCGAGCAACCAATTCTTCTGTTGGTACATAGGTCACATCAATCGAATGAAAATTCAGCATTAACTGTGGTTCATAACCAGGTGCAATCATCGTTGGATCGTTTAAGTCAAATTTGCGTTTTTCTTGCACATATTCATACAATTTGGCATAACTACGTTCAATTTCTTGCTGCGTGAGTTCCTTATGTTCTTCTAAGAAAGCCTGAACATCAGGATGCTTCATCACTTCAGCAATCATTTCTTCAAAGCGTGCGCGGTAATTCTTTCGGTCAAGCATTTGATTGAGGTTCTTTCCAATTTCTTCCATCATTTTTCACCTTCTTTACTTTCTAAGTATTCTTGCATATTTTTTTGTATTCTTGCTAACATTACTGGATCTTCCACTTCTTCGGTCGGATTGTCTACCCAATCCGGCAAAGTTTCTTTACGTACGGGCTGTTGCTTGTATGGTGTACGAGGTCGTTTGACTTTTTCTTTCGATTCTTTTACTAACTGGCGTACATGTTGAATGGCAGCTTCTGGGCTTTTAATTCCGATTTCTGACCAGTCTGTCGCAATTTTATTGACAAAATTCGCTTGTAGTGTGCTGTTTTTTTGAATCACTAAGACATAATGCATCAAGACATTAATCACACTATTAGGTAACGGACTCTTCTCAACTAATGATTTTAGTAGCCAAGATTCAGAGTCGGTCACAAAGCTGTGTTTTTCTCTTTTAATCGCTTGTAAAAAATCAACCGGCGCTGTCTCTTCACTCATTTGGACTAATTCAAGATCCATTTCCGAAAATCCTGACTGTTTCAACGTATTAAATCGACGTGTCTGGTCATCTGGTGAAAGTTGCGCAACAGCTTGTTTTTGCGGACGTGTTTTACTTTGCTGATTCATATATTTTGCTAAAGCTTTGCTGTCCACTTGTCCGTCAGACAAGGAGACCACTTCTGCCATCATATTGACAAGTGTCAATTCATCAAAACCATACAAATTATGATATAACAGTAATTGTTTTCTGAATTCTGGTGTAAAATTACTTTCCGCAATAAATTTTTTCTTTGCGATATCAATTAGAAAATTCCAATCAAGCTGATCTTCTAGTTGCAATGTTTTACCGTTTACTTCGTAATCTTTAGAAATTTGTTCTAGTTTTGAACTTTTACGAACAAATGATTCTTCATTTAACGCACCATAGACATCACTAAAACTACTCGTTATTTCTCGATAAGCAGAGGTATCTACTTTTTTTGGTTTAAAGCGTTCGACAATTTGATTAAATTTACGTTCACCAACAACATTCCATAACAAATAACTATAGACTTCATCTTTCAAAAACGCTTGTGGGTGCAACGGTTCTTCTAATTGGTACAAAAATATTTTGCCAAACTCAGGGTCTTCTTTCATAAAAACAGAAAGTAAACCGACGCCTTCTAAATGCTTTCTTGCCATCAGAAAATCCGGCAAACCAAGATTTAAGGCATTTAATACATCAATATGCGCAAATTCATTTTCGTGCTGGTCTTCTTCATCACCTAACAAGGCATAATACAATGCCATTGCATGCGAACCAATAATTGGTTGATACAGATGAAGTAAGCCATCATTACCTTCTTCAGTGAGGGGTAGACTTTTGAACACCTGATAAATATGATTTGGTTGCACTTCATTCCAAGCAGACTTCATGCTAACCCTCCAGTCTTTCTATTCTTTTGCCTTATCGACAATATCTTGTAATTCTTTTAAGAAAACAGACATGTCTTTGAATTGTCGATAGACGCTCGCAAAACGGATATAAGCGATTTCGTCTAAATCGACAAGTTCTTCCATAACATATTCGCCAATCTCAGTTGAAGAAATTTCATTTTCACCTAGTGCACGAATGCGTGATTCCACATGATCAACAATTTGTTCCATCTGTTCCATCGCTACAGGACGTTTTTCTGCCGAACGAATTAATCCTCGCAAGATTTTTTCACGATTGAATTCTTCACGACCACCGTTCTTCTTAATCACTAGTAGCGGTGTTTCCTCTAATCTTTCAAATGTTGTAAAGCGAAAGCCACAGTTTTCACATTCTCTACGACGTCGAATGGCACGGCCATCATCGGCTTGACGACTATCAATAACACGAGAATTATTGTGATGACATTTTGGACAATGCATAATTCCACCTCTTTTATCTATATATATTTGAC
>NZ_MAEL01000038.1 GCF_009933335.1 Candidatus Enterococcus willemsii
CACCCTTATAATCAAATAGAAATCACAACATTTTTTTGGACACTTCATATTGGGGTGTCTTTTTTATTTACAAGGAGATGATAAGAATAACAAATCTTACTTTAGGAAGCCTCTTTGACGGTATCGGTGTCTTCCCTCTTGCCGCTCAAAAACAGGGCATTACACTATCATGGGCAGGTGAAATCGAAAAAGCACCGATTCGTATTACAAAGAAACAGTTTCCCCATATGATTCATTTAGGAGATTTAACCAAACTACATGGTGGAAAAATTCCACCGGTTGATATTGTCACGTTTGGATCCCCTTGTCAGAACCTCTCAACCATTGGAAATCGTGAAGGATTAGCTGGCAAAAAATCCAATTTATTTTATGAAGCTATCAGAATTATTGAAGAAATGAGGGATGCCACCAATGGAAAGTATCCAACTCTCGCTATTTGGGAAAACGTCATGGGAGCTTTTTCATCGAATGACCGGATGGATTTTAAGGCCGTCTTGGAAGCCTTCGTTCAAGCCGAAGTTCCAATTCCTCCCTCTCGTCAATGGGCAAATGCCGGTATGGTGCGAGGGAGAAATGTTGATGTGTGTTGGCGAGTCCTTGATAGTCAATATTGGGGTGTCCCCCAACGACGCCGAAGAATCTTTCTCGTCGCAGATTTTAGAGACTTCCGTGCCAGAGAAATATTATTTGACACCCAAGGAATGCAGTCGCATCTTGAAACTTGCGACCAGAACAGGTTGTCGTCCCCCAAAGACAATCGAAGCCTTACTACTAAAGCAGGGCGGCAACTATTCCTCTATCCCTTCCAAGAGCGCCGAATGCGTACGTATGCAAAAGAAAAAAATACCAAAGGATTCGTCTCCAGTTTCGGACAATCAA
Organism: Candidatus Enterococcus willemsii; assembly: GCF_009933335.1. GTDB lineage: Bacteria > Bacillota > Bacilli > Lactobacillales > Enterococcaceae > Enterococcus_F > Enterococcus_F willemsii. Next base: position 880 of record NZ_MAEL01000038.1, read on the forward strand.
CTGACCCTTTTCCCACTCTCTTAGCAGGTACTGTTGATACCTTTGCTTATTGGCAAGAAGGATTTGAAACTGAAGGGTTTGTTCGGAAGCTCATTCCACTTGAATGTGAGCGAATCATGGGTTTGCCTGAAAATTGGACACAATATGGATTTGATAATCAATTAATCAGTGACTCTGCCCGATACAAAGCACTAGGAAACTCTATCGTTGTTCCCTGTGCGGAATTTATTTTGTCGAATGTCGCAAAGGTCTATGGTAAAGGAGAATCGTATGGTTAAACACGCGAACGCTTAAACGCTGCCCAACAATTATTATGTACCAATTCAATCAATCAGTTGTCTGCGGCGATGCATAACTTCCAATTTTTACAACATATTGACGGCCGAGAAGTGCGTGGACGTCAAGCAATCGCAGAACAATTGATGGAAGTCGAAGAATACCTACTGATTGTTAAAAATCAAATACAAACTATTCGGAATTTATACAAGGAGAAATAAAAATGGATAACACAATTCAAGTATACGTCACCAACCTTAGTCGATTTGAGTATGACGGACTAATTATTGCCGCTTGGTTCACCCTACCTGTTTCTTTGGATGAACTAAGAGAAAAGCTACAATTGGAAACAGATGAAAGTTATGAAATTGAAGATTGGGAAGCCCCTTTCCGATTAACAGACGATGGGGATATTCTCACACTCAATCGTTTAGCGCTTTTAATCGAGGAAAACTGTCACTATGACTTATTTCCTTATTTAGATGAATTGATTGACTTAGATGTCTTTGAATCTCATGAGGATGGCTTAAAGCGATTAAATCATTTCGAGCACTTTGAAGAAAAGCCAACTGATCCAGATATTTTGGAAGATACCTTTGAGTTATCCGATGGCACCTATTTTACCATTTAAAGCAGTTTGACTAATCCAATAGTTGAGCTGCTTTTTTGTTTGGAAAGGAAGTGTATCAATGAGGAAAATCTCACGTTCCCCGCCGATCACAACAACAATTTTTAAGCTTATTTCAATACAAAATTTTGAATGAAAAGAGGAAAAACAATGGAATTAAAACACGTAGTACCGATTATGAAAGACACATTTGGACACTTAGAATTTGCGGGCGAAGGAAATGTTGAACAACGACGCATCAATGGTCGTTTAGCTACTGTTTCTCGTAGCTATAACCTATATTCAGATATACAACGTGCTGATGATATTGAGGTGATTTTACCTCATACAGCCGGAGAAAAATTCTTTGAAGTGGAAGAATCGGTCAAATTGATTAACCCACGCATTATCGCAGAAGGTTATAAGATTGGCGAACGAGGATTCACGAATTACATTTTACATGCAGACGATATGGTCAAAGCCTAAAGGAGGAAAATACACATGAGATTAGCACAAGGAATTATTATCGACAAAGAAAAAACGTTTGGACGGTTGAAATTTTCTGCACTACGTCGGGAAGTTTTTCTAAACAATGAAGATGGCAGTGTATCAACTGAAGTCAAAGAACGAACCTATGATTTAAAATCACGTGAACAAGGACGAATGATTCAAGTCAGTATTCCCGCTTCAATTCCATTACGAGAATTTGATTACAATGCTGAAGTGGAATTAATCAACCCAATCGCAGACACCGTAGCCAATGCGACTTATCGTGGGGCGGATGTTGATTGGTACATTAAGGCCGATGATTTGGTTCTAAAGAATAAAACCACACCGAAAATTGAGCCAAAGAATAAACAGGGATAGCCCATGAAACTCTTACAAAGAAAAGGAAAACGAATCAGACCAAGCGATAAACACTTGGTCTTTCAGTTTTTCTTTGGTGCTATATTAAGTTGTTGGTTACTTGCATTTTTTCCCTTTCATCTGGCTTTTTTCAGTCGAACTACTTGGCAACTAGAGGAATTTAAACAACACTTTTTCAGTCCCTATGGTAGTCTATCACTCGTCTTCTCACTTCTTACTGTTGGTTTTCTCCTCTATTTACTGTATCGGTATGGGTTCGATTATTACAAGAGTTTAACCCATCGTCAAAAACTCGCTCGAATGATTCTAGAAAACGGATGGTTAGAAACAAAACAAGTGGAAGAATTTCAACTCTTTGAAGATTCCCCTGCTAAAAAGAAAGAAAAAATCAGCTACTTTGCTAAGTTCTACTATCGAATGCACAACGGACTGATTGTTATTACTGTTGAAATCACATTAGGTAAATACCAAGATCAATTGTTACGCTTAGAGAAGAAATTGGAATCAGGCTTGTACTGTGAGCTAGTCGATAAAGAACTCAAAGACTCTTTTGTGGAATACACCCTACTCTATGACACGATTGCCAATCGAGTTTCAATTGAAGAGGTTTCTGTGAAAGATGGGGCTATGCAATTGATGAAAAATTTGGCGTGGGCTTTCGATTCTTTGCCTCATATGTTGATTGCAGGTGGAACCGGTGGTGGGAAAACGTATTTCATTCTTACGATTATTGAGTCCCTTCTTCAAACCAACGCCAAGCTGTTTATCCTTGATCCCAAAAATGCCGATTTAGCGGACTTAGGAACAGTGATGGATAATGTCTATTACCAAAAAGAAGAAATATCTGCATGTATCGATGATTTTTATGCTCGCATGATGGCGCGTAGTCTCGATATGAAGAAAATGCCTCATTATAAAACAGGCGAAAATTACGCTTATCTAAACCTAGAACCAAACTTCCTTATTTTTGATGAGTATGTGGCGTATATGGAAATGTTGAGTGCTAAAGAAAATATGGCAGTCATGAATAAATTAAAACAAATCGTCATGTTAGGTCGGCAAGCGGGATTCTTTATTATCTTGGCTTGTCAGCGACCGGATGCAAAATACTTACAAGATGGGATTCGTGATCAGTTTAATTTTCGTGTGGCACTTGGGCGTATGAGTGAGCTTGGGTATTCCATGATGTTTGGAGATGTCGATAAAGATTTCTTTTTAAAACAAATTAAAGGCCGAGGATATGTAGATGTTGGAACCAATGTCATTAGCGAATTCTACACACCACTTGTTCCTAAAGGACATGATTTTTTAGAAACGATTGGTGCCTTGTGTCACTCGAAACCATTAGTAAAAAAGGAGGAATCTGAAGATGGAGTTTGATGATTGCATTTATCGTTTGTATGAACTTTCAAGAACTGAGAATGAAGAATTACAACAACGTTTTCACTCTCTAGCTTCTGATGTCAGTAAAAATGGGATTACTGGTTTAGTCCCTATCGAAGAAGGCGGCATTACAGATGGCGTTCCACTCACTGTGGTTCTATCTATCTTACAATCAGGGTTAGAACTAGCCACCTCTCCTTTTGACCGGACAAAAATTGAAGCCTTGTATAATGACTTACTTTCAGAAGGTATCGATGGCTATACGAAATAGCACGGATAGAAGCGGAATTTTTAAACAAACTGCGGTATAGTTAATGTAACAAGATGGGAGGAATTGCCATGTCTCACTTTACCCGTACTGTTTTTACCAGTTTGCATCCAGCCTATTTGATCCGTCAGTATATCTTTAGTGGTATTGTCACTGCGTTTTTCTATTTTTCAAGTCCTGATACTGCCCCTACTTCATTTTATGTCTTTTTAGGATTAAACTTTCTTCTCTATCCATTTGCTATGTTTGTTTATGATTCGATTGTCTCTCTTTTAATGGGGAATAATGTGTGGATTACCAGTGGCATTTTTGCCTTCATTTGGGGCTTCATCAAAATTTTATTAATTTACTTCTTTAGTGTTTTGATTGCGCCAATTGGCATCCTTATTCTGTATTTTACAAATCGTTAGAGAATTAGATTATAAAGGTCTTCCATTCGTCCCGTAGAAAAGATGTGAAGGATCGAAGGAGCCTGTGACTGATACTTTATATCTTTTAGAGGGGAAACATGAGCGTAGTCGAATGTATAAAATCAAGAATATCAACAATTTCACTGCCCATTAGTGGAAAGAACAACGTAATAAACGGAACACAGACAGAAAAAGTCATGACGGCAGCGCATAAGTCATGGCTTTTTCTTATCTGGTGGGTGTGGCTTGCCACGCCCACCTTGATTAACCCCCCCATTCTAACAGGGGGGTAGAAATACAAAAATAATAAGCAATAAAGGCTTAGGAACTTTGATACAACAAACTTTCTATCGCTTTATGAGGTGTCAACTTTTTTTGAATAGTTGACATCTTTTTTGTTCACTCAAAAAAGAAAGGAGAAGTTGTGTTGATAAACCTCAAACAACAAGTATTAGAACTAAAAGAACGGAGAAAAAACTATGGTGTATCGCAAAATAAACTAGCTACTGCAGTTGGTATCTCAAGACAATACCTTAGTGAAATTGAAACAGAAAAAGTCGTTCCTTCCAGTGAGTTACTTTCAGAATTAGATGTTCTGCTCGAACGTTTCAATCCAGAGTTACCCTTGGAAATGCTATTCGACTATGTACGGATTCGATTTCCAACCACTAATCCAGAAGGAGTGATCGAGAATATCTTAAAACTAAAAATGAAGTATATGTTACATGAGGAATACGCTTTTTACTCGTATGAGGAACAATATGTTTTTGGTGATATCGCGGTCATGGTATCTCATGATATTGAAAAAGGTATTCTCGTAGAAATGAAAGGCAAAGGCTGTCGGCAATTTGAACATTTTTTGTTGGCACAACGAAGAACGTGGGTAGACTTCTTCCTAGATGTCTTTGCAGTAAATGGTGTTTATAAACGTTTGGATTTAGCGATTAACGATAAAGTCGGCTTATTAAATATTCCAGAACTCACGCGTAAATGTCAGAACGAAGAATGTATTTCTGTCTTTCGTAGCTTTAAAAATTATCGTTCAGGTGAATTGGTTCGCCAACATGAAAAAGCTGATATGGGTGATACGTTGTATATTGGTTCGCTAAAATCAGAAGTCTATTTTTGTATCTATCAAAAAGATTATGAGCAATATGTAAAACTTGGGATTCCATTAGAAGAGAATCCAGTCAAAAATCGTTTTGAGATTCGTTTGAAAAATGAACGTGCCTTACACGCAGTGATTGATTTATTAAACAATGGAAACGTTGGCGAAACGACCTTCTCCATTATCAACCGATATATTCGGTTTGTGGATAAAGATTCCAACAAACGTCGTAGTCAATGGAAAATTAATGCGGATTGGGCATTTTTCCTAGGAGAAAATCAGCGAAAACTAAAACTAACTTCAGAACCTGAACCCTATTCGTTTGACCGAACCTTGAATTGGTTGTCACGACAAGTCATTCCTACCTTAAAATTAGCAATGAAAATCGACAAACTCAATCAAACGAGTGTCATCCAAAATATGATTGATTATGCGGAATTATCGGATCGTCAGAAAAAGATTTTACAACAACAAACCCTTCCTGTAGAGGAAGTTATTATTAATTAAAGGAGAATGTGTGATGAACTTTGGACAAAATTTATATAATTGGTTTCTTTCCAATGCGGAATCATTAGTATTAATGGCAATTGTTGTGATTGGTGTGTATTTAGGTTTTAAAAGAGAATTTTCTAAATTGATTGGCTTCTTGATCATTGCCTTAATTGCGGTTGGCTTGGTATTTAATGCTGCTGGTGTAAAAGATGTCTTATTGAATCTTTTCAATCGTATTATCGGTGCTTAGAAGGGAATGAAACCAAATGGATATGCAAGTTTATATCTCCAACTTAGGAAAATACAATGAAGGCGAAATAGTCGGTGCTTGGTTCCAACCACCTATTGATATGGAAGAGGTCAAAGAAAAAATTGGATTGAATGATCAATACGAAGAATATGCAATTCATGATTATGAGTTGCCTTTTGAAATTGGTGAATACACACCCATTTCAGAAATTAATCGATTATGTGCCTTAATTGAAGAGATTGAGGACACAGAAATTTTGAAAGAATTAAAAGAAATTCAGAGCATGTGGTTTTCTAGTTTAGAAGACTTGATTGAACACAAAGACGATATTATCTGTTATTCAGATTGTGATTCAATGGAAGATGTAGCGACTTATTATGTGGAGGAAACAGGCCAACTTGGTGAAGTTCCTTCTAACCTTCAAAATTATATTGACTATCAATCACTTGGACGAGATATGGAGTTGGAAGGGAACTTTTTAGTTACGAGTAATGGGGTGTTTGAATATTTAGGATAGCATAGAAAAATCTAGCATACATCCTAATATTTACTAATCTTTTATATAAACAATTTCTTTCTGTTATAAAACAATTAATACCCTTTTAAAATTAATGATATAATGTTATTAATTTTAAAAGGGGTTGAGTTTTATGGATATTCCGAAATTCATTGATTACTTTATTCATGAAGAAATCGTTATCACTGACAAAGGAAAAGATATCTCTGTTATAAAAATTGAAATAAATGATGATCTGACCGTTTTCGAACAATGGGCAAGACATCTTAGAGAGCATTATTGTTCACTTGAAGAATTGGATGAACTAAGAGAAGGTACTGGTCTTTCTAGAGCTGAATTCCTTAGAGATATGAAGTTTCCCAATCCAAATTTTGGATTGGGTTCAGCAACAATGTCCGGTGATTTTTCAGAAATATTAATTGCAGATTACATTGAATACATCTTGAATTATATAGTTCCAAGAGTACGCTACAGACAAAAATTCAATCGAAATACTTCCACACAAGGAAGTGACTTAATTGGGTACAAAGTAGAGTCTATTGAAACTAATAGTATCAATGATGAAATGTTAATTGTTGAAGTAAAAGCTAGAAATAGTGAATCAAATCCAGAAGCAACTCTACAAAATGCTGTAGATCATTCTGCAAAAGACCTTGTTAGAATAGCTGAATCTTTAAATGCCTCTTACAGAATGTTAAAGAACTATAATGAAGAGGAAGGTATGCGTTTAGTAAGAAGATTTCAAAATCCTACAGACAGACCTCATAAGAGAACTTTTGCTGCAGCAGCTGTTAGTTCGGATAAAGCTTTTTCTAGAGAGTTATTAAAAGAAATCGATACTTCAGAACATCCTAGTCCAGATGTTCAGTTAATAGCTGTACACTCTCCTAAATTTTTAGAATTTATTAAACAAATGTATGTGAGGGCTGCCAATGTTAATTGAAAATAATTCAAAATATTACTTAAAAAAAGTTCAAGCAAAATCAAAAATGTTTGAATACAATGTTCCTCTTGAAGAGCATATCCAAGTAGAATATATGGCACAAGAATTAATAGTCCTTGCAATAGCGACAATTGGTGATGCATCTAATTTTATTTGGGATAATAGATATACTGAATTTTCTTCAAAATTAAATAATGAACTATTTGAAAATTTAAATTTCACATCAATTTACTTTGATTCACTACTTACTTCAGAGATTGGTGAAGCAAGTTATAATGATTATTTTGGATTATTAGGGGCAATTTCTTTCTATCTTTCGGATGCACTTGGAAGTACAAAAGTAATGATAAACAAGATAGATTGGGCAATGGATTTAGAAATTAATGAAATTGATACTTTTCTTTTATATCTATTAGCAGACAGATTGGACGAATTAAAGGGGTACGAGTTTTCCAGTCAATATGGTAATCTCTTCTATTATCTAATATATGACTTATCTCAATTTTACTTAGATGGTACACCCATTGATTTTGAAAAATTAAATGACTTAAAACAAGAAATATATCTATCTCAAAATCCACGAGAGATTCTTTTTGGAGATTCATTATTGGCAGTTTTTATTAAAAAGTATAAAAATTCTGCTTTGAATCTTTTGCCCAATTATTCTGATACGACAATACAAGATTGGGAAGATTTATTGTTAAACAATCATACAATAAAAGAATTGTGGCCTAGTCAAATTTTGCTAGGAGAAAAGAATATTTTTAAAGGTAAATCTGGAGTCATTCAAATGCCTACGAGTTCTGGCAAAACAACTTCAATTGGTTTAATAATTAGATCAGCTTTTATTACCCATCGAACAAAACTTGCCGTTGTTGTGGCTCCATTTAAAGCTCTCTGCAAAGAAATAACTCTAAATTTAATAGAATTCTTTTCAAATGATGAGGTAATCATAAACGAACTGTCGGATATTGCAGAAAAAGATGATATTGCGTTCTTTGATAATGATATCGCTACAAACACATTGATTATACTCACTCCTGAAAAATTACTGTTCTTAATTAGAAATAATAGTGAAATTTTGGAAGAACTTAACTTGATTATTTTTGATGAAGCTCACTTATTCGATGATAGCTCGCGAGGTACTAATTATGAATTGCTTGTTTCAACAATCAGATATTACTTAAATGAATCTTCACAAAAAATACTGATCTCAGCGGTTATTGCGAATAGTGAAGTAATCAATGAATGGTTAAATGGTACTGATGGAGAAGTTATTTCTAACAACAATATTATTTCTTCCCAACGATCAATAGCAATAGGTGATTGGATGGGACAAACTGGACAGTTATATTTTCTAAATCAAGATAATCCTGACATAGATGATTTTTATGTCCCAAGAATTGTTGATATACGTGAAATAAATAGACTTGATAGAGAAAGAGCAAAAAGGTATTTTCCTGACGTGGATTTTCGTAAAAGAAAACTCAATAAACCTTACGATATGCAAATTTATTATGCATTAAAAATGGTTCACAATGGAGCAACAGCTATATTCTCTGGAACAAAAAAAACTGCTGATAAGACCATCGAAAGACTACTTGAACTTGAAGAAAGAGGACTAGATATATCAGCCTTTTCAAATGAAGTTAGTCAAAATGAGAATACAAAAATAGCAAGTCTTATTAATATGAACTTAGGAAGTGATACTGAATATTATATTTCAGCCTTGAAGGGCATATTTATTCATCATGGTAATATTCCTCTAGGAATTCGATTATCAGTTGAATATGCAATGTCGCAGAATTTAATCAATTTTGTAGTTTGTACTTCCACCTTAGCTCAAGGAGTGAATTTACCAATTAAATACCTTATTATTTCAAGTCTCTATCAAGGAAAAAGTCAAATGAAGGTTCGTGATTTTCACAATTTATTAGGTAGAGTGGGTAGAGCAGGTAAGCATATTGAAGGAACGGTTATATTATCAGAACCTTTTATTCATTCTAACAAATCAAATTGGAAATGGAACAGATACAAAAATATGCTAGATATTGATAATTCAGAAGACAGTGAGAGTAATTTATTAAAGCTTGTTAGGCCTATTATAATTGATAAATTCCCCCCTATTAATCTTTGGAATGTACTGCCACAAAAGTATACTAATCAAGAACAGTTTAATGATGTAATCAATAAGATAAAAACCGTAATTAGCAACTCAAATTTTCCGAATAAAATATCAGACTTCAACTTCGAATTAAAGATAATTTTAGATATTTTAAAAGATGTCGAAAACTATGTAATGTACTTTGTGAAATACTTTAAAGATTCAAATCCAAATTTTACTAATATGGTAACTCAGCAAACTTTAGGTTATCATTTGGCTAGCGATAGCGAAAAAGAAAAATTAGTTGAACTGTTTGAGGTAATTAAGACTTATTCTCTTTCTTTCACTGAAGCTGAACTATCTCTTTATTCAATATCCTCTTTAGGATTTGATAACTCTAAAGTCTTGTCTCAATGGATTTCAGAGAAAATTGAAAACATTACTCAAGCAAGGTCAGAATTTGAATTGATTGACATAATCTTTCCTCAGTTAATATTATTCTCAGAAAATAATATTATAAATAGGATTGATGATACTTCTATTTTTACTCAGATATGTGAATTATGGACTCAAGGACAAAGCTATTCTGATATTTTAAACTATTGTCAAAGCAATCAATTCCAAATTAGTAAGCGTAATCAGCTAGTTCCGCTCATATTACAAGATATCATTGAAATATGTGATAACATACTAGCTTACAGCACTATATTACCTCTAAATGGAGTTGCAACATTTATGGAAAATTCCGAAAATGATTCAACACTTCATTTGATTAAAAGTCTACAAAAGAAAATACGTTATGGACTTCCTAGCAATCTATCAATAAATATTTTCGAGCTTGGTTTTTCTGATCGAGTAATTGCTCAAATTTTGGCTCGAATTATTGAAAATTCTTCTTCTTTTACAATTACTTCAATTAGTAAAAGGATAACTAAAGAATTACTTAGACAAAATAAACGAGAGATTGAAGAAGCACTAAAAGTTTTTCCTCAATATTTTCTGGATATATTGAGAAAAATATAAACTATTGAGAGCACCTTTATAGGTGTTCTTTTTTGGAGGTGTTTAAACTGAAAAAACTAAAAAGCTATACCAGTATTTGGTCCGTTGAAAAAGTGATTTATGCCATCAACGACTTTAAACTTCCCTTTCCAATTAGTTTTAGTCAGATGGCTTGGTTTGTTTGTAGTCTGTTTACGGTGATTCTACTGGCTGATATCCCTCCTCTTTCATTGATTGAGGGGGCGTTATTGAAATATGTCGGCATTCCTGTTGGCTTGACTTGGTTCATGAGTCAAAAGACGTTCGATGGGAAGAAACCCTATCGTTTTATTCAAACCGTTGTCACTTATGCCTTCCGTCCCAAACGAACCTATGCTGGAAAAAAAGTAACCTTTGAAAAAGAGAAAATGGATGAAACTGCCACAATTGTAAGGAGTGAATACATTGAATTATCCGATTAAATACATTGAAAACAACCTCGTATTCAATCACGAAGGCGAATGTTTTGCCTATTTTGAATTGTTGCCCTATAACTATTCCTTTTTGACCCCTGAACAGAAACTTCAAGTCCACACGAATTTTCGACAACTCATTGCACAAAATCGTGAAGGTAAGATTCATGCCTTACAAATAAGTACCGAACGATCGATTCGTTCGATTCAAGAAAAAAGTAAAGAAACGGTCACTGGTCGGTTGAAAGACATTGCTTTTCAGCGGATTGATGAACAAACCGAAGCGTTAGTAAACATGATTGGTGACAATCAAGTGGACTATCGCTTTTTTATTGGCTTTAAATTACTGGTCAATGAAGAGGAAGTTTCCTTAAAGAATTTGAAAAAATCTGCCAAAAATACACTCACTACATTTTTTAGAGAAGTGAATCAAAAATGGATGGGTGATTTTGTCGTGATGCCACAAGATGAGGTCCGTCGTTACACAAAAATGGCTGACCTCTTACAAGCAAAGATTGAACGACGTTTCCATATCAGACCCTTAGATAAAAATGATTTTGGCTATTTGATTGAACATCTGTATGGCAAAGAAACAAGTTCTTTTGAGGAATACGAATTCCCTTTACCTCTCAAAAAATTGAAACACCAAACACTCGTAAAACGATATGATTTACTGAAACCCACTCGTTCCTTGATTGAAGAAAACCAACGCTATTTGAAAATTCAAAATGAAGAAACGACGTCTTATGTTGCTTACTTTACGATTGATTCGATTGTGGGCGAATTGGATTTTCCTTCCAATGAGATTTTCTATTACCAGCAACAACAATTCGACTTCCCCATTGATACCAATATGAACATTGAAATTGTTGCCAATAAAAAAGCCTTGTCTACTGTTCGGAACAAGAAAAAAGAACTCAAAGACTTGGACGATCATGCGTGGAATAGTGACAATGAAACAGGAAACAACGTTTTGGAAGCCTTAGAAGATGTCAATGAGTTAGAAGCTGAATTAGACCAGACCAAAGAAGCCATGTACAAACTAAGCTATGTTATTCGAGTGGCAGCTTCTTCCTATGAAGAATTAAAACGTCGTTGCAATGAGATCAAAGATTTCTATGACGATTGGAGTATTAAATTGGTTCGTCCCTTTGGCGATATGTTGGGCTTACATTATGAATTTCTTCCTTCAAGCAAACGATACATCAACGACTATGTGCAATATGTGACTTCTGACTTTCTAGCTGGCTTAGGTTTTGGTGCTTCCCAAATGTTAGGAGAAACAGAAGGAATTTACATTGGCTACAACATCGAGACTGGAAAAAATGTGTATCTTAAACCTAGTTTAGCTAGTCAAGGTGTCAAAGGTTCGGTGACGAATGCTCTGGCTTCGGCTTTTCTTGGTTCTTTAGGTGGTGGAAAATCCTTCTCTAATAACTTGTTGGTGTATTACTCGGTTTTATTTGGGGCACAAGCGTTAATTGTTGATCCAAAGGCCGAACGTGGCAATTGGAAAGAAACCTTGCCAGACATGGCCGATGAAATTAATATTGTCAATTTAACCAGTGAAGAGAAAAATCAAGGCTTGCTTGATCCCTATGTTCTCATGAAACGGAAGAAAGACGCTGAAAGTTTAGCGATTGATATTCTCACTTTTCTAACTGGAATTTCTAGTCGAGATGGGGAACGTTTCCCTCTTTTACGAAAAGCGATTCGATCCGTCACTCAAAAAGAGATTCGTGGTTTGTGGTTAGTCATTGATGAATTACGAGAAGATGACAACCCACTATCGCATTCGATTGCGGATCACATTGAAAGTTTTACCGATTATGACTTTGCCCATTTACTATTTAGTGATGGGACAACGGAAAACTCGATTAGTTTAGAGAAACAGTTAAATATTATTCAAGTGGCAGATTTGGTTTTACCAGACGCCCAATCTAATTTTTCAGATTACACCACTCTTGAATTATTGAGTGTGGCTATGTTAATTGTCATTTCGACTTTTGCTTTGGATTTCATTCATTCTGATCGAACCAAATTTAAAATTGTGGATTTGGACGAAGCGTGGTCGTTTTTACAAGTAGCTCAAGGAAAAACCTTGTCGAATCGCTTAGTTCGTGCAGGACGTGCAATGAATGCGGGTGTTTATTTTGTCACGCAAAATGCGGACGACTTAATCGATGAAAAATTGAAAAACAATATTGGCTTAAAGTTTGCCTTTCGTTCAACGGATAGTCAGGAAATCAAAAAAACATTGACTTTCTTTGGTGTGGATCCCAACGACGAGGACAATCAAAAACGGTTGCGAGAATTAGAAAATGGCCAATGCTTGATTCAAGATTTATATGGGCGTGTTGGTACAATTCAAGTCCATCCAGTCTTTGAAGATTTATTCCATGCCTTTGATACTCGTCCCCCCGTCCATCAAGAAGAGTGAGGTGTATACATTGAAACCAAAATTGAAAAAAATGCTAGGTGTCATTCTTCTAATTGGAGGAATGACTTTTTTATTTCTCTTACTTTTTGGTACTGTCGCTCAGGCGATTGGACTAGTTGATGATACCGTGGACGTACAAAATTTGTATTCACAATATCCTTTGTCTCATTATCAATTGGATTTCTACGTTGATACCGATTGGGACTGGTTGCCTTGGAATTGGAAAGATGGCATTGGCAATCAAGTGCAATATGGCTTATATGCTATGTCTGATTTTATTTGGACCATTAGTTTGTACCTCTCCAATGCGACGGGTTACTTGATCAAACAAGCTTACAAACTGGATTTCATCTCAGACACAGCGAATCAAATTGGTGAAAATATTCAAATATTAGCAGGCATATCAGAAAATGGCTTTTCGACTTCTGGCTTTTATGTTGGCTTTCTGTTGTTGTTTATTCTGATTGTAGGGGCCTATGTTGCCTATGTCGGCTTGCTCAAACGAGAGACATCCAAAGCAATTCAAGCAGTCACGAATTTTCTTGTGGTGTTTGTTTTGTCGGCCGGCTTTATTGCTTTTGCCCCTTCGTACATTCAACGAATTAATGAATTTTCTGCCGATATTTCGCAAGCCAGTTTGGATTTAGGGGGGCAAATTATTTTTCCTCATTCCTCTTCACAAGGAACAGATAGTGTAGACAGTATTCGAGATACCTTGTTTTCGGTACAAGTCGAACAACCTTGGCTTTTACTACAATTTGATAACTCTAATAAAGAAGAAATTGGCGAAAGTCGGGTCAATGACCTGTTGGCAATCAATCCTGATACCAATAATGGGAAAGATCGTGAGGAAGCAGTAAAAAATGAAATTGAAGAACACGACAACCAACAACTAACCTTAACAAAAACGGTCAATCGATTAGGGACGGTTAGTTTTTTAGTCTTGTTTAACATTGGGATTTCCATTTTCGTTTTCTTATTGACTGGCATTATGATTTTCAGTCAAATTCTGTTTATTCTCTATGCAATGTTCTTGCCTATTATTTTCTTGTTGGCTATGTTGCCAACCTTTAGTGGCATGGGAAAAGCGGCATTGATGAAACTCTTTAATACCATTATGTTGCGAGCTGGAATCACGTTGATTATTACGGTGGCGTTTAGTTTATCCACCATGTTGTATAGCCTAACCACCAGTTATCCCTTTTTCCTAGTTGCCTTTTTACAGATTGTGACTTTTGCGGGTATCTACTTAAAGATGGGCGATATTATGAGTTTGTTTAATCTTCAAGCCAACGATTCCCAACAAATTAGTCGAGGGGTTATGAGACGACCAAAACAATATATGCACCGAGGAGCACGACGACTTCAACGAACCATTAGTCGAACCATGATCGGTGGTTCTCTTGGGTATTTGGCAGGCAAAACCAAAGGAAGAAAAAATGCCAAGCAACTTCCTTCAATTGCAGGTACAACGCCTTCCAATGCTCGTGCGTCTGTCCCTTCCAATCAACAAAAAAATGATCGCACACAACGACCAACCACTCGAAGTTATCAGACTGGGCAACAAATTGGGAAAGTCTTGGATAGTAAAAATCGAGCGAGCAATTTTGTGGCTCAAAAGAAACAACAAGTCAAAGAGTTACCTAAAACAGTTACAGGGAATCTTCATCAAACCATTTCTGATTTTAAACAAGGGATGTCAGATGAACGAACGGAATCAGTAACAAGTAAAAACAGACCGGTTGTACAATCTCGAAAAACAAAACAAGAAAAAAAGCGAGGAACAACAAATCCTACGACTGACAAAAACCATCAACGACCAGCTGTTGATTCGGTTCAAGCAGTGAATAAGATACAACAAGCAAGTACGTCAAACAAACGAATAGATTCAGTATCGAGAAAAAATAGACCGGTTATTCAATCTCGAAAAACAAATCGAGAAATGAAACCAATTCGTTCTACTGTTACTCGTCCACCTGTACAACACAGACCATCGAATAAGATCCAAACAGTATCGCAAGAAGTACCACAAGGACAGACAGCTTCCAAAGTACAAGAGCGAATAACCAAACAAAGGAACCGCTCGATAAAACAACAACCTTCTATCAAGCAACAAGCTCCTATTTCTCGCAAGCAACCAACAAGGTACATGACAAATCAGAAACAAACAACGTCAACTGTCCGTTATTCTCAAAATAACCGTCAAAAGAAAAATGTCCGTTTCACACGTCCAATGAAAAGAAAGTAGGTCAATCGCTATGAAATGGAAACTAAAAATAATGGTGGCTTTAACGCTCTTTCTGTCCTTCTTTGGCTTATTATCTTTTGTGGCAATTTTTGTGGCAGATGAACCTCAAGGTAATTCTTCTGATTCCATTGTTATTCAAGGAAGTGGTTTGTCTGTTTCACCAGAGGTCCTAAAGTATCGCTCCTTAGTAGAAAAATACGCAAAACAAGAGAATATTGAGGACTATATCCATATTCTCTTAGCGATTATTCAAGTTGAAAGTGGCGGCACTCTAAAAGATGTCATGCAATCGTCAGAATCAAAAGGCTTACCTCCAAATACGATTACTGATCCCGAAGAATCAATAAAACAAGGTGTTTCTTATTTTGCAGGACTGGTACGTTCTGCGGAATCGTTAGGTGTTGACCAACAAAGCGTGATCCAAGCGTACAATTACGGTGGGAGCTTTTTAAATTATGTCGCGAAGAATGGGAAAACTTATTCCTTTGAGTTAGCGGAAAGCTTTTCTAATGAACAAGCCAAAGGTCAACGAGTGACTTATAAAAATGCACTTTCTATTCCTAAAAATGGCGGCTGGCGTTATAACTATGGCAATATGTTTTATGTGCTATTAGTTATCCAATATTTAGAGACAGCTTCGCAAAAGTTTGATAATCAAACCGTTCAGATAATTATGGATGAAGCGTTGAAATATCAAGGCTATCCCTATGTTTTTGGCGGTTCCAATCCAAATACCTCTTTTGACTGTAGCGGCATTACCCAATGGACCTTTCAGAAAGCTGGCATCATTTTGCCTCGTACTGCCCAAGCACAATACGAGGTGATGGATCATTTGCCTTTGTCACAAGCTGAACCAGGAGATTTAATTTTCTTTCACTCGACCTATGCAACTGCCGATTATGTGACACATGTCGGCATTTATGTAGGAGATATGAGAATGTACCACGCTGGTGATCCGATTGGTTACACCGACTTAAATGAAAACTATTGGCAGCAACATTTAATTGGTGCTGGACGAATAAAACAATAAGAAATGAGGACAATTCATGAAAATTCATATTGAACACAAACCTAAAAAAGAAAAAGCAAACAGACAAAAGAAAGTCAAAACCATCCACTTGGGCACTCACAAAAAGAGTGTCCTTTTCTTGTGGCTGTTATTGATTGGTAGCTTTAGTTTTGGCCTGTATAAAAACTTTACCGCTATTGATACACACACGATTCATGAGACAACAGTCATTGAACCTGTGCTTGTGGATACCCATGCGATTGAGAGTTTTACTCTTAATTTCATTCAAGAATATTATTCTTGGGAAAATAACAAAGAAGCCATTGAGCAACGACCTGAACGAATCAATCGTTACCTGACTTCGGAATTACAAGAATTGAATGTAGATACAATTCGGACCGATATTCCCACGAGCTCTTCTGTCAGTGATTGTAAAATTTGGCAGATACAATCCATTGATGAACAGAATTTTGTAGTAGTTTATACGGTCAAGCAACAAATTAAAGAAGGCGAAGAAACGAAAAATGTGGCTTCTACCTATCGAATCACGATTCATCAAGATAAGAATAACAATCTAGTTATTACAAGTAATCCAACCGTCTGGGCAGCACCGAATCCCTCTGAATTTCAACCAGATACACTTGTAAACGATAATAATATTGATGAACAAACGAAGCTAGAAATTCTCGATTTTTTAGAAACTTTCTTTAAGTTGTATCCCAATGCTACTAAGAATGAATTGGATTATTATATGATGGAAGATGTTTTACCAATAATCAGTCAAAACTTTATTTACTCTGAGTTGGTGAATCCAATTATTCAGAAGAAAGAGAAACAGTATCTAGTAAAAATAGCCGTTCGATATTTAGACAATGAAACAAAGATTGAAAATATTTCCCAATACCAATTAACTTTAGAGAAGAAGGATAACTGGAAAATAATAATGAATGAATAAAGAATATTAAGATGAAAACAATACTTGAATATTTAGTATAAGCAAAAAAAATTGTATGTCACTATAGCAAACTTATAATGATTTAGCATAAATAATCCAAAATATAGCGTGAAATCAACCTTCTATGAGAAGTATAAGCAAATTCACCTTTATTCTAACTTATAACTATTTTCATTACATTACTTAAAAAGGTCTCTCCAATTTTTTCCAAATAAACAGTATAACTTTTAATGATATTTTCCAAGTCAAACTTAATATTAACAATTCAAAACTATTGGAACCACTGCAAAATATTTTGTTAAGCAGTATATATTTCAAAAATTATACGTAATATATTTGTAGAAAGGTTGTGGACAGTTGTCCTATTGACCTGAAAAGTAATATAATAGCTGGATGAATAAAGAATCCCTTATGAACTTGTAAATCGTTATTAAATCGCTGAATTTTGATAGCCATTCTGAAGAGTTATCTTCAACTACTACACTAACTTCCATTAATTTCTCATTAATTTCCCTTTCGTTCAAAAAATATGGTTGGCTTTACAAGCATTCTATCATATGATAGAATTAAGATAACATTCAAAAGGAGATAATAAAAATGCGGCAAGGTATTCTTAAATAAACTGTCAATTAGATAGCGGGAATAATTAATTAAGCATCCTTATTTAAAATAAGGACTGGTTTTTTGTGCCCAGTTTAAGAATACTTTTATCATTTTATCATAAAGCATCTGTGGCTATCAGTGTGTAGTATACAGCTATTTTTGTATTAAAATCCCAGTGATAAGAGTATTTATCACTGGGATTTTTTCTGCTTTTTGAGCTTTTGAATGGAGGAAATAAAATTGAAAATTATTAATATCGGTATCTTAGCACATGTTGATGCAGGAAAAACTACTTTGACAGAAAGCTTACTATACAGTAGCGGAGCAATTAAAGAGTTAGGAAGTGTAGATAGCGGTACAACGAAAACGGATACTATGTTTTTGGAACGCCAGAGAGGTATTACTATTCAGACCGCAATAACATCTTTTCAACGGGAAAATGTTAAAGTAAATATTGTAGATACTCCTGGACACATGGATTTTTTGGCAGATGTATACCGTTCATTATCTGTTTTGGATGGAGCTATTTTGCTAATCTCTGCAAAAGATGGAGTACAGTCACAAACTCGTATACTATTCCATGCACTTAGAAAGATGAACATACCTATAATATTTTTTATTAACAAAATTGATCAAAATGGAATAAATTTGCCAGATGTTTATCAAGATATTAAGGACAAACTTTCTGACGACATCATAATTAAGCAGACTGTGAATCTAAATTTGAAACCTTATGTAATAGATTATACTGAACCAGAACAATGGGAGACAGTAATTGTGGGAAATGATTATTTATTAGAAAAATATACCATTGGGAAAACATTGAATATTGCAGAACTTGAAAAGGAGGAAAACGAAAGAATTCAAAGTTGCTCCTTATATCCTGTTTATCACGGAAGTGCAAAGAATAATATTGGAATTAAACAACTTATAGAGGTAATTACTAGCAAATTATTTTCACCCACACAACTCAATTCAGATAAACTTTGTGGAAATGTTTTTAAAGTAGAATATTCAGATGATGGTCAACGGCTTGTCTATGTACGTCTTTATAGTGGAACGCTACATTTGCGAGACTCAGTCAATATATCAGAAAAGGAAAAAATAAAAGTTACAGAAATGTATACTTCAATAAATGGAGAATTACGCCAGATAGATAAGGCAGAGCCTGGTGAGATTATTATTTTAAAAAATGAGCTTTTAAAACTAAATAACGTACTTGGAGATAAAAAAAGATTACCACATAGAGAAATTCTTGAGAATCCTCTTCCTATGTTACAAACAACAATTGAACCATGTAAATCAGTACAAAGAGAAAAGTTACTAGATGCACTTTTTGAAATATCCGATAGTGATCCCCTTCTACAATATTATGTAGATACAGTAACTCACGAAATTGTGCTATCTTTTTTAGGTGAGGTCCAAATGGAGGTAACTTGTACTCTGATTCAAGAAAAATATCATATTGAGATAGAAACAAGAAAACCAACTGTCATTTATATGGAAAGACCATTAAAAAAATCTGAATTTACCATTGATATCGAAGTACCTCCAAATCCTTTCTGGGCTTCTATTGGTTTATCTGTAACACCACTTCCTTTGGGTAGTGGCATTCAGTATGAGAGCCTGGTTTCTCTAGGTTATTTAAATCAATCATTTCAAAATGCAGTTATGGAAGGTATACGCTATGGGTGTGAACAAGGATTGTACGGTTGGAAATTAACAGACTGTAAGATCTGTTTTAAGTATGGTCTATATTACAGCCCTGTCAGTACGCCAGCAGATTTCCGAATGCTTGCGCCTATTGTACTAGAGCAGGCTTTTAGAAAGAGTGGTACAGAGTTATTAGAGCCATATCTTAGCTTCGAAATTTATGTACCACAAGAATATCTTTCGAGAGCATATAATGATGCTTCCAAATATTGTGCAAATATTTTAAATACTAAGTTAAAAGGTAACGAGGTCATTCTCATTGGTGAAATTCCAGCCCGTTGTATTCAAGAGTATCGAAACAGTTTAACTTTCTTTACAAATGGACGCAGTGTCTGTTTAACAGAGTTAAAAGGTTATCAGGTTACTAACATTAAGTCTGCTTTCCAACCACGTCGTCCAAATAATAGAATAGACAAAGTAAGGCATATGTTTAATAAAATCAACTTACATTGATAGTGAACTAAAGAGAAATTTTTAAAATGAATATTGAGTTGTTAATTAGAACAGGAGGATATAGATATTGTAAATACTAGGTGGATACTGTGCCCTATATGTGGCAATAAGACCCGTTTAAAAATGAGGGAAGATACTGAATTAAAAAATTTCCCTCTATTTTGTCCTAAATGCAGACAAGAAATTTTAATTGAAATAACGAAGTTTAGAATAACTGTAATTACAGAGCCAGACGCAAAGACGCAGAGCCGATAATTCGAGATATCAAAATCTCATTTTATCGGCTTTTTCTTTTCTATGCATACCATTGAGCTTAGTTCTTGATATCCTTTATAAGAAAATAAGTGTACTGATTTTTTTTGCAGTAGCTGTATTACAGTAGACATCCCTCAAGCATAAAAAGTATACAATTAAAATTCAATACTTGATTATTGATGAAGTACAGAGTTACTCGTCATTTCAAAACTAGTATATCAGTCAAGTTTTTCCTAAGGAACAAAAACGAACTTCGCTATGGGAATCAAAAATTTTTAGTCGGATGAAGTGATATGCAATAAATCCAGAAAATTTTCCCAACAACAAAAAAATGAACTGTACTTTGCAGCGATAAGAGTAACCAAAGAACTATTTATCATTCGCTCTAGTTCCTAAGTGTAACAAAGATAAATTCATTTTCTATTTATGATTAACAAAAATCAGAAAAAATTCATTACATCTTTGTAATCAATCTTTCCTGATAGTATTAATTAATCCATTGTGTATTATTGAACTAGTTAAATTTACATTTTTCTCCGTAAATTGCTTGAATCACTTTCCCAATCGTCACTAATTCATCTTCATCCAGACAATCCAACTGTGCTTCTACTTGAAGACGTTTGGAGCTTTTATGACTGTTTTCTTCCCCTAAAATAAATCCATCCAAAGAAATATTTAGCAAAGTCACTAAATCATATACAACATGAAAACTTGGCTGTTGTCCTTTATTTTCAATGTTCGTCAAATAGCGTGGCGCAATCTGGATCATTGATCCTACCTGCTCACGAGTCAATCCTTTACTAAGACGGGCTTCTTTAATCGCAAGACCCAATGGTTTGAAATCAAAAGTTCTATGTTTTTTTCTGTCCATCATATATCACCTATCGGCATTATACTGTTCCTATCTAAATGTAAACAGGCCTTATATAAAGCAGTATATAGCTTAAATAAATCCTATTTTTTTCAAATTGCTAAAAGAAAAAAAAAATCAGTCTTTTAGCGATTTCTTTCCTATGCACAAAAATATATCTGAGTACACTAAACGACGATTTCTGAATCGTCATTTTTTTATGTGTAAAGCTAAAGACGATGTTTTTGGGAGAATAAACCATGACTCATGACAGCATCCATTGGATTTATTTACTAAATTTATCAAAAAAATTTTTTCTATTTCAAAGAATCCTTTCGGATTAAAATGTAGTTTCCTGGTTCTATTAAAAGGGAACTATTTGTGTGAATTACTTTGTCCATATCGTCGGATATGGACTTTTTTGTGTTTTTCTAAAAGTTTTTTTCAAAAATTCCGTCATTTCCTCTCTTTACGTCGGGTTATATTACGAAAGGAGATAAATGTTCATTGGAATCATCTTCTTTCTCAACGGGAAAGGAGATGTGAATGACATGAGTTCTTCCCTGTTCCAAGCTGCCATTGAAATGCAATTTGACTATATTTGTAAACGATCCATTGATGACGAACGTAAGGATTATTTAAAGTCTCTCAGTCGGATATCAAAAAAAGAAGTCGCTTTTTCAGAACTAGATGATTATGTAGTGGAACAGTTTGCTAGTATTGACCAGTATCCATCCGATTTCAGTTACTTTGAATTGGAGGGTGCAGAAATTGCTGTTAAAAGTATGTCTCTAGGAGAAGCATTAGAGCGTTTGCCAAAGAAAAAAAGAAACATTATCTTGTTTTATTACTTTATTGAAATGAATGACGCAGAAATTGCAAATTTGATGGGATTGAGTCGCTCAACGGTAAATGAGCATCGACACAAAGCGTTACATTTGATTCGAAAATTCATGAAGGAGGATGCGCAATGAAGACAACCTATTCCAGAGTCCCCTTTGACGTGATTGTACAGGCAATTGATGGTGATGTGGTGGCAATTAATCAAATCAAAGAACATTTTCGTCCGTATATGATGCAACGCTCTCTCCGGTTTCTGAAAGATGAAGTAGGGCAAAAACATCTGGTGGTAGATGAAGTATTATCTGCTCGTCTTGAAACACGTTTGCTTACAAAAATCTTAGCATTTAAGATTTGATAGCTTCATCCTTCGTGGAGGTGTGGTCAACCTCTCACACTTCCTCGATTGTTTATTATTCCATGAAAGTTTACTGGTTTAAGCAAATTTTCATGGGCTAGTAAGCCACTTGCTCCTTGACAACTAAATAGCATAATTAGATACGTTCAGTTTTAGAAGAAGCGGTGTAAGAAAGTGCGCGATGATTTTCATTTGAAAGGAGCGATACACACTTTGGTTACAGCTTTCATTTTGGGAAAATGGAAGTGCGAGGATCTCTAAGCTGGATAATGATACACCTACCTTGAACGCCTCACCGCATTAGGTAGCTCTCCGCGTATGAGAAGAGATGAAACTTCTGTGGGTCTTCCCAGACCGTCTAATTATGAGTACTACCGATTGTTACAAGGATTTATACACCTGTTACTAAGACCAGATACTGATTTCTGCCTTTGAATTGTTAGATGCAAAATCTGTTAGTTTAATGGCATCGCCCAGATTCATTTTTTCAATGGATCGCTCGCCGCTTTTCCATTTTTTGATGGAACTTAAACTGATACCTGTGTGGTCAGAAAGTTCTTTTGCTGGTTTTTCTTTCAAAATTTTACGAATTAAATGAATGTCTGCGATACCTTGTTTCATAAGGGATTAGCCTCCTTTTCATAGAAAATTTTACCATGCCACTGTAGTGGTTTTCAAGCTTATTTCAAGGGTACTATAGTGGTCTGGCGGAATTTTTGATAGGAGAGAGCCAAAAATACAAAAATAGATAGGTTTTTAAACTTTCTTAAACGAGGTGATGAAATGAAAATTGAAATTTCATTAGAAGACAATAGTGAAATAATCGAAGTTTTAACCGAACAGATACTGCAGCGAATTGAAGAACAATCAACAAAATTTTCTTCTGTCAATGACTTACCACCCTATCCGAATCGTAAGCAAGTCAAAAAAAGATTACGTATTGGAGATGACCGATTAAATCAGTGGATTGCCTCAGGATTAAAAGTCATCCCTTTTGGAAAAGAAGCTCGTTTTGATCGCGATGATATCAAAGATTTCTTACACCACTTAAAAGTTTAAGTTTGACGATTTACGCCAATCCGCCTATGATACCAGTATGGAAGGAGGAAAAACGATTTCCCTTTGATATACTGGCGAATCATTCAAAGGAGAACTCCCATGATTAAAAAATATACAAAAAAGAATGGGTCTACTGCTTATCTGGTTAAAGTCTATTTAGGCGTTGATCCGCTTACTGGAAAGAAGAAAACAACAACCAAGCGAGGGTTCAAAACCCAAAAAGCAGCCAAACAAGAAGTAGCACGTTTACAGTTACTCGCACAAGAATATGATCTTGTCATCGAGTCTAACCGATTGTTTTCGGATATCGCTTTAGAGTGGTTTGAACAATATAAAAATACGGTCAAAGAAAGTACCTATGTTGTTCAAAGAGTCGCATTAAACAAACATATTCTTCCACTATTTGGTGAACGGAGAATTTCTAAAATCTCCATTCCGTATTGTCAGAAACAAGTCAATCATTGGTATTCCTATTACAAAAAGTATTCTAATCTGATTGGTATGACAAACTCCATTTTTCAATACGCCAAAAGCTTACGACTGATTCGTAGAAATCCAATGGAAGGCGTTATTCGACCAAAGAGACAAAAACAAATTGATGAAGAAAAATATACGGCTCCCTTCTATACGAAAGCAGAAGTTCTATACTTCTTGCAAATTGCTAAAAAATATCCTGATCCATTGTACCCAATGTTTCATATTTTAACTTTTACAGGCTTACGTAAAGGTGAATTACTAGCTTTACGATGGAAAGACATTGATTTCAAACGAGGAACCCTTTCTGTTAAGCAAACATTAACGACTGTTGAAGATTGGAAATTAGCTTTCCAAACCCCGAAAACAGAAAAAAGTTTGCGAACTATTTCGATTGATAATCAAACTTTATCAATCTTTCGACAATGTATTCTTAAACAAAAAGCCTTTTTTTTAAAAACAGGTAGAAAACCTGTGGAAAATGGCGCACAACTTCTTTTCACGACAGAAGAAAATAAACCGCATTACCTAGATTTCTTAAATCATAATTTAACTAAAATACTGAAAGAAAATAAGTTAAAGCATATGACTGTTCATGGTTTTCGTCATACGCATTGTAGTTTATTGTTTGAATCAGGAGCTTCTATCAAAGAAGTACAAGTTCGTTTGGGTCATACGGATGTTCGAACTACCATGGATATTTACGCCCATGTGAGTGAACAGAAAAAAGAAGAAACGGCAGATCGTTTTGCTGATTACATGAATAAGTTGCACGAGGAAGAAGATGGGATGGTCAAAAGGATGGTCAAAACGAAAAAAGAGCAGACTCCACCTATAATGAAGTCTGCTAAAAGCTGATAAATCAGCGTTTTTCTTATTCCGCAGCGTTTGCGTCTTTGAGACCGTATTTTTTGTTGAAACGGTCCACGCGGCCATCTGCTTGAGTGAATTTTTGACGACCAGTGTAGAATGGGTGTGAATCTGAAGAAGTTTCAACACGGATTACTGGGTAAGTGTTTCCGTCTTCCCACTCGATTGTTTCTTGTGTAGTTTTAGTTGAACCTGACAAGAATTTGAAACCAGTTGATGAATCTAAAAATACTACTGGATGATAATCTGGATGGATGTTTTCTTTCATTGCGCTTTCTCTCCTTTGCCCTGAACCATTTGCTGAGTCAGAGTTGATTTTTTTACAACAGTACCATATTAACATGATTCAATATGATATGCAATTATCTTTTTACATTTCTTTTCGGTCTTTTTTCATTGAATGTTACATCATGAAAAACCTTTAGAAATTCCTCGTTGTTTTTGGTTTTCTTCAATATTTGCACGAATTGATCGGTATATTCTAAAGAATCACCAGTCATATGGTTGCGCAAGCGCCATGTTTCTTCTAATTGTTCAGGTGTCATTAATAAATCTTCTTTGCGCGTGCTTGAACGTTTCAAGTCGATTGCTGGGAAGACACGACGTTCCGCTAATTGGCGTGACAATTGCAACTCCATATTGCCAGTTCCTTTAAATTCTTCATAGATGACGTCATCCATGCGGCTGCCAGTATCGACTAAAGCTGTGGCTAAAATCGTTAAACTGCCGCCTTCTTCAATGTTACGTGCAGCACCAAAGAATTTTTTGGGTTTATACAAAGCAGCTGGGTCAATCCCACCGCTTAATGTACGACCGCTTGGTGGCACAACTAAGTTATATGCACGAGCTAGACGGGTAATACTATCCATTAAAATGACAACATCACGCTTGTCTTCGACTAAACGCATCGCTCGTTCCAAGACTAATTCAGCAACGCGGGTATGATTACTTGGTTGCAAGTCGAAGGTGGATGACACCACATCGCCTTTGACGCTACGTTCTAAATCCGTTACTTCTTCAGGACGTTCATCAATTAATAAAACAATTAACTCAACGTCTGGGTGATTTTCAGTAATTCCGTTGGCAATTTCTTTCAACACACTCGTTTTTCCGGCTTTGGGTGGCGCAACAATCAATCCTCGTTGCCCAAATCCAACGGGCGAAAATAAATCAATCATGCGCGTAGATAGACGATTCTTGGTCGTTTCTAGCTTGATTTGTTTTTCTGGATAAAGCGGTGTTAACGCTGGAAAATGCGGACGCTCCTTGGCATCTTCAGGATCTTTACCGTTGACACTTTCCACATGCATTAAACCATAGTAACGTTCAGACTCTTTAGGTGGGCGTGCTTTCCCTGCCACACTATCTCCATTTCGTAAGCCAAAACGGCGGATTTGTGAACTTGAAATATAAATATCTTCCGCACTTGGCCCATAGTTAATTGGGCGTAAGAAGCCATACCCATCTTGCCCAACAATATCTAAAATGCCTTCCATGTAGAAAAAGCCTTGTTTTTCTGCTTGGGCACGAATGACCGCTAGCGATAATTCTTTTTTATTCATTTGACTATAGTAAGGAATTTTAAATGATTTGGCATACGTATAAATTTCTTTTAACGTTTTATGATCCAGCTCTGCCATTGTTAAATAGTCAGCCATAAATTACTCCTCTACCATCTTAATGTCTGCACCTAAGGCGGTTAACTTTTCAATAATATGGTCGTAGCCACGTAAAATATATTCGACTTTTCCGATAGTTGTTGTTCCTTTTGCCATCAAACCAGCGATTACTAGACAAGCGCCGGCACGTAAATCAGAGGCTACGACTTCTGCTCCTCGTAATTCACTAGGTCCTTCTAAAATCATCATATTGCCCTCAATCGAAGCTGATGCGCCCATCCGAACAAGTTCTGGAATATGATTCACACGTTGAGAATAAATCGTATCTGTCACTTCAGAGGTACCATTAGCCTTCAACAAAAGTGGCGTAATTGGTTGCTGCAAGTCTGTAGCAAAACCTGGATAAGGATATGTTTTGACTGCTGTTGCTTTTAAATTTTTTGCAGGATGCACATAAATACTATCTTCCGAAATATCCATCGCAACACCAATTTCTTCTAATTTAGAAATGAAGCTATCTAGATGTTCGTAAATAACATTTTTGACAGTGATTCCCTCACCAACTGCAGCAGCTAAAGATAAATAAGTTCCTGCTTCAATTCGGTCTGGGATAATTGAATGACGACAGCCATGCAATTCTTTGACCCCTTCAATCCGAATTTCATTCGTACCTGCGCCACGAATCTTAGCACCCATATTATTTAATAAAGTAGCAACATCGATAATTTCTGGTTCTCTGGCTGCATTTTCAATAATCGTGCGTCCTTCTGCTTTGACAGCAGCTAACATCACGTTAATCGTCGCACCGATGGAAACCATATCTAGGAAAATACGCTCTCCTTTTAAACCATCTTCTGGGGTACGCAAATACATCGCCCCATGTTCATTGGTTACCGTTGCGCCTAACGCTTCAAAACCTTTTACATGTAAATTAATGGGACGTGGGCCTAAGTGACAACCACCAGGTAAACCAACCACACCTTCACCAAATTTACCTAATAAGGCTCCCATGAAGTAATAAGACGCACGCAAGCTATTAATTTTGCCGCTTGGCATTGGAATAGAAACAATTTCTGTTGGATCAATTTCTAATTCATTATTTTCAAACTTTGTTTTAACCCCCATAATTTCAAGAATTTCAATTAACGAATGGACGTCTTGAATATCTGGTACACCTTCTAAAATTACTGGAGAATCTGCTAAAATCGCTGCTGGAATTAATGCCACTGCACTATTTTTTGCCCCGCTGATAGTAATTTCACCAGATAATGGGCGATTGCCATTAATGACTATTTTTTTCATATATTTTTCACCTATTATTTTTTCAAATTTAAATACACATCATTGAACATTTTACCATATCTTGCACGAATAAAAAAGTTAAGTAAATTTCCTATCCCTCTTGTAAAATAAATAGCAACAACCGATAATCATTAATAAATGATGAGAAGAGAGGACTCTATTATGCAGACAAAACGTTTCTATGCAGAAAAAAATGGCGACATTTATTGCAACCTATTTATTGATACTCCTGCAGCGCTTCGACGTCTACAACATGAGTTGATACGCTTGAAATTTACACATTCACAAGTCTTAGAAATGCCCAGCTTAAAGGATAGTTTGTCTGAAATTGGTGTCTCTTTGACGTTGGAATATATACTAGTCATTATTAACAAACAACGCCTTTTTCAATATGCTGTTCATCCTATCACAACGCCGACTGTTGCTCCTTTTTTAGCCAATGACAAAATAGTCATTCACTCAGATTATATCGAGATATTTCCCGAAGCTGACGCAAAACCACCTTATGCTTCCTTTGAAATTTTGGCGTAAAAAAACACGTGTAGCATTACTGCACGTGTTTTGCTAATTGAAATTTGATTTTGATGCCATTTGGATCCATAGTAATTAGTTGATTATCTTCTTTTACATAATCCACTTGATGATTTTGCCAATGTGCTTCCAATTTGCTTAATTCTTCTTGATTTGTGACAAACGTATAATAATCTAATCCCAAATCGTCTGCTGACATGGCTGGAATATTGTGTCCCATCCAAATATTTGAACCAATATGGTGATGATAGGTGCCTGTTGCAAAAAACTTTGCTTGCTTCCCAAAATCGGATTTTAAGGTTAAACCTAAACTATTTGTATAAAATTGTTCCGTTTTATCTAAATCTGCTACTTTCAAATGGACATGACCGACTGTTGTGCCTTTCGGAAAAGTTGCGTGCTGTCTATCAGCTGCAGCAAGAACACCATCAGCATCCATTTCAATCGTAATGCCTACAATCTCACCATCTTCACGAATATCCCATTCGCTCTTTGGTTTATCACGATAAACTTCAATCCCATTGCCTTCTGGGTCAGTTAAATACAGCGCTTCGCTATAGCCATGATCACTAGCGCCAGCAATTGGTGCGTTCACGGTTAAATAATGATACAGTGCATTACCTAAATCCCGGCGAGTTGGCAATAAAAAAGCCACATGATATAAACCTGTTTTAGGTGTTACGGGTAGCGGGTTTGCGACTTTAGTCAAAATCAACAACGTCGTCTCTTCTGTTCCTAACATACTTTGTCGCTCAGAAGTTTCTCGCAGCGTTAAACCAATTACTTCTTGGTAAAATTTTGTCATATGTTCAAGATTCGCCACTTTGAGCGCGACCAATCCAGGATGTGTCTGTTCAGATAATTGAAAAGCTGGATGAATTGTCTTCATACGATTCGCCTCTTTCGTTTTCTGTATCATACACTACTTATGTTTAGTAAGTGAAGTTATTTGCTCTATGTATGGGCTAAAATATAAAACTTTTTTGTGTAATCATTTACTGATTTATTTTTTATATAAAAAACCCTTAGAAATTTTCATTTCTAAGGGTTAAATATCTAATTAAGCTTTATCAGCTGAACCGAACCATTCGATGTGTTCAATTGCATCTTTCACAATTGCAGCTTTACCTGGTGCTAATAATTTACGAGGGTCAAAACCTTTTCCTTCTAAATCTTTGCCAGCTTCGATATATTCACGAGTTGCTTTAGCAAATGATAATTG
Organism: Candidatus Enterococcus willemsii; assembly: GCF_009933335.1. GTDB lineage: Bacteria > Bacillota > Bacilli > Lactobacillales > Enterococcaceae > Enterococcus_F > Enterococcus_F willemsii. Next base: position 30,360 of record NZ_MAEL01000038.1, read on the forward strand.
GAATTCAGTGTTTACGTTAATTTTAGAAACACCCATTGAGATTGCTTTTTCGATTTGTTCTTGAGGGATACCTGATCCACCGTGTAATACTAATGGTACATCTTGTCCTACAGCATCAGCGATAGCTTGTAAGTGATCAAAAGCTAAACCAGTCCAGTTTTCTGGGTAAGCACCGTGGATGTTACCAATACCACATGCTAAGAAATCAATACCAGTGTTAACCATTTGTACACATTCGTCGATATCTGCTAATTCACCAGTACCGATGATTCCGTCTTCTTCTCCACCGATTGAACCAACTTCACATTCTACAGAAACACCTTTAGCATGAGCTTTTTCAACTACGTCTTTTGCTAATTTTAAGTTTTCATCAAATGGTAAGTGAGAACCGTCAAACATTACTGAAGTGTAACCAGCTTCGATACATTCTAATGCATCTTTATATTCACCATGGTCTAAGTGTAATACAACTGGTACAGTGATGTTCATTGATTCGATTAAATCTTTCACCATGTTTACAACTAATTTGTAACCGCCCATGTATTTTGCAGCACCCATTGAAGTTTGGATTAATACTGGTGCATTTTTTGCTTGAGCAGCCTCAAGAATTGCTTGAGTCCATTCTAAGTTATTTGTGTTATATGCACCTACAGCATATCCGCCTTTACGAGCTGCCTTAAAGATTTCAGTACCTGATACTAATGGCATAATAGTTTCCTCCTAAGTTTTAAAAAACTGTATTTGTTAAGACTTAACTTAACCAACGCTATTATTTTAGCAAATATTGATAGATTTTTCTACTAAAACTATGCAATTCTAGTGAATTTCCATCTTTTCCTTTATTTTAAAACAAAGAATAGAAGAAAATTTTCTGAAAGAATGTGATTATTCATACAAATTTTATCTTTTAAAATAACAATAGAAAATTCTTATCATTTATCGATAGAAGCATCAATAAATGCTTGGAACAAAGGTTGTGGACGATTTGGGCGTGACACTAGTTCTGGATGGAACTGACAAGCTACAAAAAATTTATTTTCTGGAATCTCAACAATTTCTGCTAAGCGATTGTCTGGTGACATCCCAGAAAAGACAAACCCATTTTCTTCAAACTGTTGGCGGAATTTATTATTAAATTCGTAACGATGACGATGGCGTTCTTCAACAACTTCTACATTCCCATAAGCAGCAGCTGTTTTTGTGCCTGGTGTTAATTGGCAAGGATACAAACCTAAACGTAGTGTGCCACCTAAGTTTTCGATATTTTCTTGGTCGGCCATTAAATCAATAATATTGTAAGGTGTTGTTGGTACGGTTTCTGCAGAGTGAGCACCTTCTAAACCAATCACATTGCGTGCAAATTCGACACAAGCCATTTGCATCCCTAGACAAATTCCTAAGAACGGCACATCATTTTCTCTAGCATAACGAATTGCTTCAATTTTTCCTTCAACACCACGATCACCAAAGCCACCAGGAACAATAATTCCATCGGCATCTTGTAAACGCGCGGCTACATTTTCAGCAGTTAGATCCGCCGATTGAACCCAGTCAATCTCAATATCGGCATCGTCAGTAAAACCAGCATGTTTCAATGCTTCAACGACGGAAAGGTATGCGTCTGGTAATTCGACATATTTTCCAACTAAAGCAATTTTAACAGTTTTCTTCAAGTTTAAGACTTTTTCTTCTAGCGCTTTCCATTCCGTCATATCTGCTTCTGGTGCATCAATTTTTAAATGATCACAGACGATTTGATCCATGTTTTGTTTTTGTAAATTTAAAGGAATCGAATATAAGGTATCGACATCCAAGGATTCAATCACCGCTTCTGGTGAGACATCACAAAATTGTGCTAACTTGTCTTTGGTTCCTTGAGATACCGGTTGTTCGGTACGGACAACTAACAGATTTGGTTGAATACCCAAGCTGCGTAATTCTTTTACGCTGTGTTGTGTAGGTTTGGTTTTCATTTCACCAGCAGCTTTTAAATAAGGAATCAAGGTTGTGTGGATATACAACACATTATCTGAACCCACATCAGCTTTCATTTGACGAAGCGCCTCTAAAAATGGCAAGGATTCAATGTCACCGACTGTTCCACCGACTTCCGTGATAATAATATCTGCATTCGTCGTTGTTGCTGCACGCATAATTTTATCTTTGATTTCATTGGTGATATGGGGAATGACTTGGACAGTTGCTCCTAAGTATTCTCCTTTGCGCTCTTTGCGTAAAACTTCTGAATAAATTTTTCCAGTCGTAACATTTGAATATTGATTTAAGTTAATATCAATGAAACGTTCATAGTGGCCTAAGTCCAAATCAGTCTCTGCACCATCATCGGTTACGAATACTTCGCCATGTTGGTAAGGACTCATGGTTCCTGGATCAAGGTTAATATAGGGATCAAATTTTTGAATGGTCACATTCAAACCACGATTTTTTAATAAACGTCCTAATGATGCGGCGACAATCCCTTTTCCAATGGAAGAAACCACACCACCTGTTACAAAAATATATTTTGTCATTAATAAAAACTCCTTCTTCTGTACGTATTTGAAGGTCCAACGATTAGAAAAACGAAAAAAGCTCCCTACTCAATGACATCGCCATTGAACAGGGAGCGTAACGGTCTAATTGTTGACTCTTTGAAAGAGTGCCCAAACAGTATTCTATTCGGTTTGGGTACAAAAGTCAATTCATATACTTTTTTCGTGAAAATTTTCAGAAACAGTTAATCATATGCTGCTCGGGGACCACCAATATATTTAGGACGGCTCGTTAAAGCGGTCACGTGTGCTGCGCCAATTTCTTTGATACTTGGGCGAAACGGCACTTGGACATGCTTTACATGCATCCCGATTGCCGTATCACCGATGTCAACACCTGCCTTTGCGACAATGTGTTCTACTTCTACTGGTGAGTCAAATAATTTAAATGCAGCAACCGAGCAAGCGCCTCCTGCATGTAATTGCGGTCGAACCGCGACAATTTCCAAATCCTTGGCTTCTGCAAATCCTGCTTCAACAACTAATGCACGGTTTAAATGTTCGCAGCCTTGTACAGCTAGAAAAATCCCTTTTTCATCTAATAATTGTTTTAATGTTGCAACAATCCATTCGCCGACTTCTTGGCTCGAATTTTTACCAATCTGCCCGCCCATTACTTCACTCGTTGAGCATCCTAAAACAAAAATATCCCCTTTTTTCAATTTTCCTTGTGTGAGTATTTCTTGCACTACCGTAGACACATCTTGTCTAATTTTTTCTTCTGATAACATCTTCTAACCTCTTTTCCAAATGACGCGTGTTTTTAACATTGGGGCAACAAAATAAGCTACTACGCTACCAAATCCCGCTTGAATGCTGTTTGTCGGAATCGATGCCAAACCGGCAGGAATTCCATATAATAATGTCGTTGCTAAGGCATAGCCGACAACCATAATAATACTACCTAATAACAGCCCAATTAAGTGACTATTTCTACCTTTTTGATACCCGATACCAGCAACCCATCCTTGTAAACCATGAATTACGACTGAAAAGAAAATCCATTGCGGATAACCTGACAATAAATCGATCATGCCGCCACTAAGAGCCCCGACGGATAAACCACCCACAGGACCAAAAAGAAGCGCTGCTAAATAAATGCCGGCATCACATAAAGTAATAAAACCATTTGTTGCTGGGACAGGAATAATAAACATCATCGAAATCGCTACGACTAACGCGGTCATCACACCAAACAAAGAAATATTTCTAACCATGACTTCTCCTCACTTTCTCTCCTTGGTGCCAAACGCTACCAAAATTTTCTTTCACAAGAACGCCCTGTTGAATACTTTCATAGACAAATGCTTTAGCTGCGGCAACCGATGTCGGCAATGATTCCCCTAGTGCTAAATTCGCTGCAATACTTGAAGCAAAAGAACAACCTGCGCCATTAACCGTTTCTAGGGCTAATTTCATTTCTTGAAATACTTGCGCTTTGCCATTTACAGCTAACACCTCCACCGCATGTTCACCAGCTAAATGTGCACCACCTTTTAGACAAACAGCTGTCTCTGTAGATAGTTCCCTTGCAGCTTGTTGTAATTCTTCAATGGTTGTAATCGCACGTTGAACTAAAATCTCTGCCTCTGACAAATTCGGTGTAATCACAGTGACAATTGGAAACAATTCGTTACGCAAGACATCTACATAATCTTTCTCGTAGGTCGTTGTCGTTTCCTTAAATGCAAATACTGGATCCAATACGACAGGCACATTCGGATGTTGTAGCAAAAAATCTTTGATAATTGCAATATTTTCTATTTGATGAATCAAACCGATTTTGATTGCTGCTAGTTCCACATTGGCTAACGTATGTAATTGCTTTGTTAGTAACTCAGGCTCAATACGATGAATTTCAAAGGATACTTCACTAGTTACGACACAAGTTAAGACTGATAGTCCAAATAATTGATGATTTTCAAAAGTTTTTAAATCCGTTTGAATCCCACCACCAGAAAACGGATCGGAACCACCTATCGTCAAAATTATTTTTGTCATGCTTCTCACTCCTCTGCATTTATCTTACGTTGGTTTTTACAAAAAGAAAACGACCAATTGGCTAGTTTTTTACCCATCCAATTTTAACCACTATATGATTTTCTTTGCTGAAAGTTTCCTGCATCGTTATAATAAAGAAAATTGAGTTCAGGAGGTTTTCTCATGCGTTTATGGCACCAACAATTAATTCCACAACTCCCTCGCCAGCAATTATTAGGACAACACCGAGAATGCTGTGCGTTACGAGGAAATGGTTGGGGGAAAAAGCATGCAACCGTTGATTATGTGTTTAATCATTCTCCTTACAAACTATTCCAATACCACGAACTGATTATGCAAGAAATGAAAAGACGAGGTTATACCCCTAATTCACTTTGGGAAGATCCATTATATCGAGGAAATAAATGCCCAAGTTACATTATTTTACCTGCTATCGCCTTAACAACACCCATTTATCCAGAACACAACAATGAGTATCTCGCTATTTGTTTAGCTAATTTAGAACAAAAAGGTATTTTTATTTCTGAATAAAAAGCGTTGCATGCTGACTACCAACATGCAACGCTTTTTTCTAATACAGTTCTAAATATTGCTCTAATTCCCATTCAGAGACGCTTTGTCGATAAGCCGCCCATTCCATGCGTTTCGCTTCCACAAAATTGCCATAAATATGCTCACCCAGAGCGCCACTAATTGTTTCGTCTTTACGCAACTGTTTAATTGCATTATGCAAAGTTGATGGTAAGTCATAAATATGTGCAGCTAAACGTTCTTCTTCCGTCATTACATAGATATTACGGTCAACTGCTGGTGGTGGTGTCAATTCACGACGAACACCGTCCAAGCCGGCTTCTAATAAGACAGCCATCGCTAAATAAGGGTTCGCTGATGGATCCACTGAACGCAATTCTAAACGAGTCGATAAACCACGAGATTCTGGTACACGAATTAATGGAGAACGATTGTGCCCAGACCAAGCAACATAAACAGGTGCTTCATAACCGGGAATTAATCGTTTATATGAATTGACTGTTGGATTACAAACAGCAGTAAATGCACGGGCATGTTCAATTAAACCAGCTAAAAATTGATAGGCTGTTTCACTTAACTGCATGTCTCCGTTTGGATCAAAGAACACATTTTCTTCACCTTTAAATAAAGACATATTACAGTGCATCCCTGATCCAGCAATTCCTACTAATGGTTTTGGCATAAATGTCGCATGCAACCCATGTTTGCGAGCAATCGATTTTACGACTAATTTGAATGTTTGAATATTATCACACGCCTCGACAACTTCCGCATATTTAAAGTCAATTTCATGTTGTCCAGGTGCTGTTTCGTGATGAGAAGCTTCTACTTCAAAGCCCATGCGTTCTAATTCTAAAACAATATCACGACGACAGTTTTCACCTAAATCAGTTGGGGCAAAATCAAAATAACCACCACGATCATTTAAGTCCGTCGTAATTTCACCATTCTCATCTAATTTAAATAAGAAAAACTCAGGTTCAGGTCCTAAATTAAATGACGTAAAACCTAAATCATGCATGCTCTTGATTGCACGTTTTAAGTTTCCACGAGGATCACCAGCAAATGGCGTACCATCAGGATTATACACGTCACAAATTAAACGAGCGACTTTACCATGATCGTTTTCCCAAGGAAAAATCATCCAAGTTGATAAATCTGGGTATAAATTCATATCACTTTCTTCAATTCGTACAAATCCTTCAATTGAAGAACCGTCAAACATCATTTTATTATCCAATACTTTATCTAATTGGCTGATAGGTACTTCAACGTTTTTAATTGTTCCCATAATATCGGTAAACATTAAACGTAAGAAACGAACATTTTCCTCTTGTGCAATCTGCTTAATTTGTTCTGCAGTGTAATCCACTACTGGCATAGTTAATCCCATCCTTTTATTTTCATATCAATTCTCTTTGATGCTTATAAGCGCGGTCCCTTAGGTTGATAAGGGTGCTGTTGATTGAGTCCGCCTTGCGATAAAATTTCATCATAAAAGATTCGACGAACATCTTTATCGGTAAGCGGTTTTTTCTCTTTGACCGTTTGTTCTTCTGCTTTTTTCATTTCATATACTCGCTTGATGCCTGCCATATTTAAGCCATCAGAGAGATAATCTTTTATTTCTAGCAAAACGTCAATATCGTTCAATGAATACATTCGACGATTTCCTTCACTGCGTTCAGGATGGATTAGTTCTTGTTCTTCATAGTAACGTATTTGCCGTGCACTTAAATCAGTCAGTTTCATTACTGTACCAATTGGAAACACGGACATTGAGCGTCGTAGTTCTTTTTCTCGCATAGTGTCTCTCCTCTCTTCTGTAAAATGACAAAGCAATCAATCTACGAGTAATATAGCAATGTTTTTAGGGACTGTCAAGCACTTATGTCAGATAATATTACATGAAAAATAAAAATATTCGGATTTTTGGGTAAAAAGAAAGAAAAATCATCTCTAACTAAAAAAGACAATTCCCCTCCATTTGATATGTACCAATTTTTATGAAACAAAAAATGTTGCCACATACATTGACAATAAACAGACGATTAACGCCGCAACAACAACCAAAAAATCAAGCCATTCGTCATTATGCATCACCTTGAATGGTAAACGTTTCGGTCGAAAAGTCGGGTTTAAACTTTTGGCCTGATAATCCATTGTGCTTGAAAATAAACTATCCGATGGAATCATAAAAATAAGTAAGACGACATAAATACCAGCCGTAGTAATGAAATATGGCCAGTGAAACCATAGACTAACCCCTATTGCTAAGATTGCTGGAACCAATACACTTAATAGCCGTTGCCATTTTTTCTTCATGGACATTCCTCCTTTAACAATAATTGTACCATATTTGTTATTCGCGTGACGTAAAAAAAACCACTTCTAATGATAGGAGTGGTTTTAACTTTCTTCCATTTTACGGATAGCATACGAATTTTCTGGCGCAAACCCTTTTATTAGATAGGTTTGTGCATCCTCTTGATACTCTTGTGAAAGTACGAGTGTTTCGCGTTTTAAGCGATTCATCAACGCGCCTTCTGATTGTGCTAACTCTAAGGTATAAGGAAGAAAATGTTCCATAATGACTTGCTTAATCGCTTGTGTTAATTCAGCCTTGCCTTTTAAGCTTTTGGCTGAAATGAGTACATTTGGAAACAGAGTAGGCACAAACTGTTCGACATCTAATTTATCTGCTTTATTGTAAACCGTTAAGAGAGGCACATTGTCTAAATCAAGTTGTTCCATTAATTTTAGGACGGTTTCTTCTTGTTGTTGGCGGTTTTCAGCACTCGCATCTACTACATGCAAAAGTAAATCCATCCCTTGACTTTCTTCTAAAGTGGAGTGGAAAGCGTCAATCAACTGAGTAGGTAAATCTTGAATAAAACCAACTGTATCTGTCAGAGTAACTTCAAATCCATCTGGCATCCGCCATTTTTTAGTTAAAGGATCCAAGGTCGCAAATAATTGATCTTGTTCATAGGTTTCAGCGCTCGTTAAGACATTCAAAATAGTGGATTTTCCTGCATTTGTGTAGCCGATTAACCCAATTTGAAAGGTTTGGTTGTCTTTTCGTTTTTGGCGTGTACGTTCACGATGCGCTGCAACTTCTTTTAGTTCACGCTTGATGATAATCATTTTATTGCGAATGTGGCGGCGGTCCGTCTCTAGTTTGGTTTCTCCTGGTCCTCTTGTACCGATTCCTCCACCTAGCCGTGACATATTTTTCCCTTGGCCAATTAAACGTGGCAATAAATAATCCAATTGTGCTAATTCGACTTGTAATTTGCCTTCTCTTGAACGCGCACGCATCGCAAAAATATCCAAGATTAATTGCACGCGGTCAATCACTGGAATGCCTGCCGCATCACCAATCAGCTGACTTTGTCTGGGTGTTAATTCATGGTTAAAAATAATTAAATCAGCTTCATGTGCGTCAGCCAATTGCTCTAATTCAGCTAGTTTGCCTTTTCCAACAACGGTTTGACGATCGACTTGTGGACGACGTTGTGTTAGAGAAAAGACGACTTCGCCATTGGCTGTTTTCGTCAAACTTTTTAGTTCAATCATTGTTTCTTCAAATATTTTGTAATTTGCTTCGGTTTCTACACCGACCAAAATAACCCGTTCTTTTTTCATTTATTTTCCTCCAACCACGCTTGAATGGTGGTCTCTAGTTGTGTCAGTGTCTCAGGTTCTTGTACAAGATTCAACCAATACGGTGAAAAACGATTACGAAACCAAGTAAGTTGGCGTTTTGCGTAGCGTCGAGAGTGCAGCTTAATCTCATCAGCAACTTCTTCTAAAGAACTGTTTGTTTCAAAGTAAGGGGTAAACTCTTTATAGCCAATACCTAGCGCAGCTTGCGTATCAAGCCCTTTTAAAGTTGCAGCTTCTTGTAATAACCCATTAGCCATCATCAAATCCACCCGTTGATTGATACGGTCATATAATACTTCGCGTTCGGTCGTCAAGCCAATCATAAAATAATCATACAACTTTTGTGGCTCTTCTTGTGGTGCTGCAATGCTCTCACCTGTTAATTCAAAGACTTCCAACGCACGTATAACTTTTCGTTGGTTATTAAAATGGATTTTCTCTGCTGCAATCGGATCTTTTTCCTGTAACAATTGCCACAGTGCTTGATTGCCGTGCAAATCGGCGTATTGCTGATATTTTTCACGTACCTTAGCATCTTCTTCTTGCTTTCCACCTAGTTGAAAATCATACAGTAAGGCTTGGATATATAAACCCGTACCTCCAACGACAATCGGTAATTTGCCACGTCGATGAATATCATCAATCCAAAAGCGGGCTTCTTTTTGAAATTCAGAAACAGAATAACTTTCAGTTTTGTCGCGCACATCAATTAAATAATGCGGGATGCCTGCTTTTTCTTCTTCGGTGACTTTTGCCGTACCAACATCTAAGCCACGATATACTTGCATCGAATCGCCACTAATAATTTCACCTTGATATTTTTTGGCTAGTTCAATACTTAAAGCTGTTTTCCCGACAGCTGTTGGGCCAACAATTACTAACACTTTTTTCATTTCATCCCTCGATTACTTATTTCTCTTAATTGATGCAGCCAGTTCTGGAAAATCAGTAAAGATGCCGGTCACACCACATGCTAAACACTGACGCATCTCGTCTTCGGTATTAATCGTCCATGGTCGCACTGCTAATGGAAAATCAGCTATCTCCGCTTCATGCTTCCACACCCATTCTTTATTAGGATGGATGCCTTTAATAAATCCACGTTCCATCGCCATCGGTGGTTTTTTTTCAGATTTTCCCATAATAAAATCAATATGCGCTTCGGGTTCGAGTGCATACATGCGTTCCAAGGAAGACATATTAAAACTACTGTACCAGTAAGTGAAAGGCCATTTTTGACTAGTCATTAAGTCAGAAACCTTTTCCTCAATTCCTGGATACTCTTCTTTATCAGTTTTTAATTCAATAGCTAGAATACCACGAAAATTTCGCATTGCTAACAAATCAAGGACTTCTTTTAAGGTTGGTACTTTAGTCGACGAATAATCCTCACTAAACCAACTGCCGGCATTAAGCTTTTTGATTTCAGCTAATGTCTTATTGACAATCGCGCCTTTTCCATCTGTTGTTCGGTTGACTTCTTCATCGTGCATCACAATTAGTTGTTGATCTTTTGTTAATTGTACATCCAATTCAATGCCGTCAACACCGATCCGTACCGCTTCTGCAAAAGCTGGCAACGTATTTTCTGGACGTGTACCGCTGCTTCCGCGATGAGCAAAAATTTGCATTATTGTCTCACTCCAATCAGAGATATTGTATCACGGATATTCCTCATTGCCAAAGAAAGAATAAGCGCTAAGACAAATGCTTCGAGATGTACAACTCTAGGTTCTAAAAAAACCGAATCATAGCATCTAGCTACAATTCGGTTGAATGCTTCATGTATCTCACGTACAACTTACAGTGTTTTAGAAAAATAACTTAAAGGGGTATCTGTCATCTTTTGAATTTGTACTTTCCGTTCATAAACCATCTCTGTTAATTGGTCAGAAAATTGCTCCATAATCACACGACCGCCTTTAAATGTATAGCCGCCGATAGCAACTACTTCTTCTGGAGAGAGAACGACTTTACGCGTCGCAATTTTTTTGAAGAATTCTTCTAAAAAATGATTCGGTAAATAAAAACTATTTTGCGCTGCAAATGATTGCAAATACACATAATCATCGACCGTAATATAACAGTCGTCAAACGCATCAAAGCTGACATATTTGTCCATCATAATGATTCGTTTTTCTAAAATCTCAATAATTTTTTTATTTAATAAAACGAGGATTTCAATCTCTTTTACTTTGTGTTCTAATTGTCTGTGTTTCTCTTCTTTTTGGCGGTCATAACGTATCCGTAATTCAAAGGCAATTATCGTAATCACTGCTCCAACAATGACACCGAGAATACCAAGAAAAAATCCCTGCATGTTCCAATCTCCCTTCTATCTTTCTTTTTCCATTCTACCATATTATTGATTATTTGACGTAAGATTTCTCATTTGACCTTTATTGACCTTGTATGTATAATGTCAAGTAGATAAAAGTTATGCTACATGCATATAGACACTTTATCAACTCGCAAAATTAAAGGAGGATCCTTAGATGAATTTAATTCCAACAGTTATTGAACAATCATCTCGTGGAGAAAGAGCGTATGATATTTATTCTCGCTTATTAAAAGATCGTATTATTATGTTGAGTGGTCAAGTAACAGATGACCTTGCCAACTCAATTATTTCACAATTACTATTCTTGGATGCTCAAGACTCAGAAAAAGATATTTACTTGTACATTAATTCTCCTGGTGGTAGCGTAACTGCCGGACTAGCAATTTACGACACTATGAACTTTGTTAAAGCAGATGTTCAAACAATCGTAATGGGAATGGCTGCTTCAATGGGTAGTTTCTTATTAACGGCTGGTACAAAAGGCAAACGTTTTGCTTTACCAAATGCCGAAATCATGATTCACCAACCATTAGGTGGTGCACAAGGACAAGCAACTGAAATTGAAATTGCTGCACGTCATATCTTAAAAACACGTGAACGCTTAAATAAAATTTTAGCAGAACGTACTGGTCAACCAATCGAAGTTATTGAGAAAGATACTGATCGTGATAACTTTATGTCTGCTGAAGAAGCAAAAGCATATGGTTTAATTGATGAAGTAATGACTAATAGATAAGAATAAAAAAAGATGGATTTTTGCTTGATTTGCAAAATCCATCTTTTTTCTTAATCATACTGGGTTAAATTCCAAGTTTCAATCACCCGATTTAATTTTATATCATATTCAGGATCGGTTGCATACTTTCCAGTTAATGAGCGGGTTGCTTCTTGGTAAGTTTTGGCATTTTTACGCCATGCACCTTGGTAGAAGGTTGAATTACCACTTAACCCATTGGCTAATAACTTGGCATTGTCTAATAGCGAATCAGAAAGTGTTTCGTATTTTCTAAAGGTTGCTGGTAACGTCATTCGTACACCATTAATCACTTCATCAGAAGGAATATTATATGGCTCAAAGCGCCCTGCATCTCCGCTTGTATACTTAATACCAAATAAATTATTGGCTTCTTTGGCTAATAAACTTTCACCAAAGCCTGATTCTAAAGTTGCTTGGGCAATCATTACAGATGGATACAGTCCATATTCTGCTGCTAACGCTTGGGCTTCTGGTGCAATGGCTTCAATAAAAGTTGAATGATTTGTCCAAGTTTTCTTCCCTGATTGTTGTGTGGCAGCAACCTGACGAACTGCCTTCTTCTCAGAAACACGCGAACGGGTTGTATCACTAGTTCCTTGAATAAAGTGTTTATTGGTATCTGTTGACGATTGATTCTCCGTCATTGTCCCTCGGTTCGTAGCAATTGTCGGCTGTGTAGCTTGAGTAACTTTTTTTTCAGGTTCAGAGGAAGTCGTTTCAGCTTCTTCTAGTTGTAAATATGCTTGTCGATTACTATCACTGGTAGCACTTTCCTCGACATAACCAATCCATTCATCTTGATTATCATACAAAGATAAATAAGCATCGCCATTAAAATGATGGTAAATAGCTTTTGCACGGAACGTTTGGCCAATAAATTCTTCTGTATCGCCTAGAATGGACCAATCAAAATCCTTATATCGTTCTCGGCTTTCATCAATTTTTACGTATTGACGAATGATTTTTTCCGTCCCTTCTGGACCAACTGCTTGAGTTGTATCCGATGCATCAATATAACCGACTAAGCCATCAACATCGTGAATCCCAAGATACGTGACAATCCCTTTCTCGTGAATATCCTCTACACGAAACGTCTGATTGACCGTAATGGTGGTCGCTGTATCTTCTGTTTGACCGATATCTTTATAAATTTTAAAGGATTGATCAGTAATACTGACATATTCAGCTTGCTCAGCTGCTTGGATATAATGGGGTGTTCCCCAAAATAGACTACTCAATCCGATAACTAAACTGGCTTTCACAAATCGTTGCTTCACTACATTCGTCCTTCCTCTGCTAATGTCTTAGTTTACTTTACACGAAAATTGATAGAAAGAAAACCTGCTTTTGTCTTTCTGCCAATTTTGTCAGATAAAACGTACGTCGCCTATTTTTTCTCGTTTTACTTATCGGTCATTTTTTTGATTTTTTTAGTTTTCAACAAAAAAAGAAGTCTTCACCCGCCATCAAATTGGCAACGTGAAAACTTCTTTTAAAATTATTCTGCTTCTTCTGAAAATTGACTGTTATACAGATTGGCATAGAAGCCACCTTTAGCAAGCAAGGTTTCATGGTTTCCTTGTTCAATAATTGAACCTTGGTCCATCACTAAAATCAAATCAGCATCACGGATAGTTGATAGTCGATGGGCAATCACGAAACTCGTGCGTCCTTCCATCACTTTATCCATAGCTTTTTGAATCAATGCTTCTAAACGGGTATCGACGGAACTTGTTGCCTCATCCAAAATTAAAATTTTAGGATCTGAAATAACAGCTCGGGCAATAGTCATTAATTGTTTTTGTCCAAGGGAAACATTATCTCCTTCTGAATTGATAAACATATCGTATCCTTCAGGCATTGTACGAATGAAGTGATCGACATTGGCTGTCTTAGCAGCATCAACCACTTCATAATCTGTTGCCCCTAATTTACCAAAACGGATATTGTCTGCAATTGTTCCTTCGTATAGCCACGCATCTTGTAACACCATTCCAAATAATGAGCGAACATCACTACGAGCCATTTGCTTCGTGTCAATCCCATCAATGCGAATAGCGCCTTTGTTAACATCGTAAAAACGCATCAACAAGTTAATTAAAGTCGTTTTCCCGGCTCCTGTTGGACCAACTACAGCGACTGTTTGTCCTGCTTTTACTGTAAAGTTCAAGTCTTCAATTAAAGGTTTGGTTGGTGTATAAGCAAAGCTCACATGTTCAAAGGAAACATTTCCTTCAAACGTTTCCGGCAATGGCACATCGACTTTGTTTTCTTTTTCTTCCGGTTCATCCAAAATTTCGAATACACGACGAGCAGCTGCAGAAGCACTTTGTAACAAGGCAGATAATTGTGTGACATTTCCCATTGGTTGACTCACTTGCCAAATATACTGGATAAATGCTTGTAATTGTCCGACAACAATCACACCACCGATTACATAATAACTTCCTAACACAGCAACGACAATGTAAGCAAGATAAGCAGTCATTTGTACTAACGGCATCATTAAACCTGAAATAAAAGCTGAACGAAAACCAAAGTAACGTAATTTGTGGTTTGCTGCTTTGAAGCCTTCCAATGTTTGAGCTTCGCGACCATAAACTTTATTAACATTAAAGCCTGTCATATTTTCTTGTACGAATCCATTCATATCCCCTAATGCATTTTGCATGCTGTTAAAGTATGTTTGTGATTTCGAAATAATATAACGGGAGATTAGAAGCGCAGCTGGAATCATAATAATCGCTAATAACGCCATAGGCACATTAATGTAAAACATCATCCCCACCGCCATAACAATACTTAAAAAGGCATTAACAATCCCAATCAACGCTTGTTGCATCGCACCACTCACCACATCCACATCATTTGTGACACGCGACAACACATCTCCTTGTTGGTTCGTATCAAAATAAGAGACGGGTAATCGATTGATTTTTTTATCAATATCTTGACGCAAATCTTTCATTGCTGATTGCACCACATTGGTGATTAAAATCCCTGATAGTAATTGAGACGCACTATACCCTACACCGACAATTAATATCCAAATCAACGTCTTCCAAATATATGGAAAATTAATCGCTTCATTGTTGAATACATTTCGAGCAATTTCCGTTGTCGGTAGTCCGGTAATGTAAGGCAATGCCGAATTAAAGAGCACGGTCGCAACTGTAAAGAACAGGACTAGCATAAATGCAATCTTATACGGCTTCACATAGTGCGCTAAACGTTTCAATGATCCAATAGATTTCATTTGGCTAATTCCTCCTCTGATAGTTGTGATGCTGCAATGTCATAATAAACAGAACAGTTTTCTAATAATTCCCTGTGTGTACCTGTACCAACAACATCACCTTCGTTTAATACGATAATCTTGTCGGCATGCATAATCGTTCCTACACGTTGAGCAACAATTAAAGTTGTAGATTCAGTCGTTTCTGCACGTAGTCGTTCACGTAATTTTGCATCTGTTGCATAATCCAAAGCCGAAAAACTATCATCAAAAATAAAAATTTCTGGCTGACGAATCACTGCGCGAGCAATTGCTAAACGCTGACGTTGACCACCCGAAAAGTTCGTTCCACCTTCTGATACAGGGGTATCATAGCCTTCAGGCAAGCGAGAAATAAATTCTGTCGCTTGAGCGATATCTACTGCACGATCCATTTCTTGTAAATTGGCGTCTTCTTTTCCATAACGCAAATTATCAGCAATCGTCCCAGTGAACAACAAAGCTTTCTGTGGAATAAAACCAATTTTTTGACGTAAGGCATCTAATTGATAATCACGAACATCCACGCCGTCAATCAACACTTGCCCTTCACTCACATCATAAAAACGTGGAATTAATTGGATTAATGTTGATTTCCCACTACCCGTACTACCGATAAAGGCCACTGTTTCACCTGGTTTTGCCGTAAAACTAATGTTACGAATTACTGGTGTTTGAGAAGGGCCGGGGTAAGCAAAGGTTACATTTTTAAATTCAATATATCCTTTTGTGTCTGTCTCAATCACGCCTTCTGGATTGTCTTTAATAATTGGCTCAATATCAAAGGCTTCTTGAATCCGATTTGCTGAAACAGCGGCACGAGGATACATCATAAAGACTGTTGAGAATAACATGAATGAGAATAAGGCGTGGAAAATATATTCAATAAAGGCAATTAAATCCCCAACTCGTAATTGCCCCGCATCGATCTGAACACTCCCAGTCCAAATAATCAAGACCATCACGATATTAAACAAGAAGAAAAAGGCTGGTTGAGCAATCGCCATTAAACGGAATAAGCTTTTTGAACTTTTTTCGTAGGCACTATTTACCTTATCAAAACGTTCTTCTTCAAATTTTTCATTTACAAAAGCTCGAATTACTCGCAACCCTGAAAGATTCTCTCGAAGAATACCGTTAATTTTATCCAGATTCTTTTGTTGTTTCGTTGACAATGGTTCTGAAATACGAGCGATCGCTACAACACCAATCAATAGAAATGGCAATGCCGCTAAAACGTACCAACCTAAAGTCGCGCTTGTTCGGAACACCATATACAAACTAACACCAAACATCATCGGTGTCATAAATCCCATCCGCAAGATATTTTGCATAAACAGCATAATTTGGTAAGCATCATTGGTAACACGAGTAATTAATGATGATACACCAATTTGTTCATATTCATTATGAGAATATGTCTGAATTTTTTCAAATAAATCATCACGAATATCAGCGGTCATTTTTGTCGTAATACGCGAAGTGAAATATCCTAACATAATATTCATGAAAATCCCGACGATGACAATGACAATCATGGCTAGACCCATTTTCTTCACATACTCGAAATCCTGATTTTCAACCCCAACATCAATCATGCGGGCTAAAAGCGTCGGCAAGCCAAGTTCAATTAAAATAAAGCCAAATACACAGATGAAATTAAAAAAGAGCCACTTTTTATTCTTCATTGTGTAACGAAACATCAATTTCAAAAAAAATCCCTCCTTAAACTATTTAATTACTTCTACTATAGCACAGGTATTTTTTTAAGAAAACTTTCCAAGCTATGTTTCTGAAAATAACTTTCACTTTTCATCAAGCTTTAATTTTTCTCGTTTAAACATTTTTCTTAGAAACGTTTTCAACTTTCTTACTTTCTATACTTATTCTGATTTGTATGATAAACTAAGAACAAATGTCGTGTATCACGATACAGCATCGGTTGAATTTTTTTGCGCCATAAATTCGGAAAGCAACGACTAGGCTTTCTCTTTTTTTCTCACACTTTGTCTGAAAAAAGTATCTCAGATGTCTTCCCTACAGGTCTGATATTTGACGGACCTCAAGTTTGTTGCGCGTATAAATTCAAACAAAAATAATAATTAACTGCTTTGAGCAGATAAAGGAGATAGAACCATGATTTTTAAAGTTTATTATCAAGAAACAAAAGAACGTAATCCAAAAAGAGAACAAACACATGCTTTATATATTGAAGCAGACAACGAAGTCATTGCACGTCAATTAGTTGAAGACAATACCCCATATAACATTGAACTTGTCTACAAACTAGAAGGAAATCATTTAGAATATGAAAAAGAAAATGCTGATTTCCAATTAACGGAGTTTTAGAATGAAAGTATCTCTTAAAAACAACGAAACAGGTGTCTTCGGTGTTGGAGGATTAGGAGAAATCGGAAAAAACTGCTATGGGGTGCAATTTCAAGATGAGATTATCTTAATTGATGCAGGGATTAAATTTCCTGAAGATGAGCTACTTGGCATTGACTATGTGATTTCTGATTACAGTTATATTGTCCAAAATATCCAAAAAGTAAAAGGTTTAATTGTCACGCATGGTCATGAAGATCATATCGGTGGAATTCCTTATCTACTACGTCAAGCGAATATTCCAATTTATGCTGGACCACTAGCGTTAGCATTAATTACCAATAAATTAGATGAACATGGTCTTTTGCGTGATGCTGAATTACATGAAATCAACGAAGATACCGTGATTCGCTTCAGAAAAACGTCTGTTAGCTTTTTCCGTACAACGCATAGTATTCCTGATGCATTAGGTGTAGTTGTTAAAACGCCGTGTGGGAATATTGTTGCGACAGGTGACTTCAAATTTGATTTCACTCCGGTCGGCGAACCAGCAAATTTACACAAAATGGCTCGCATTGGTGAAGAAGGTGTTCTTTGTCTCTTATCAGATAGTACCAATGCAGAAATCCCTACCTTTACCAAGTCAGAAAAAACAATCGGTTCTTCGATTGTGAAGATTTTTGAAAAAATTGAAGGGCGCATTATCTTTGCTAGCTTTGCTTCAAATATTTTCCGTTTGCAACAAGCCGCAGATGCCGCCGTTGCAACGGGGCGTAAAATTGCCGTCTTTGGTCGTAGTATGGAAAATGCCATTGTAAATGGTCAAAAATTAGGTTATATCAAAGTCCCTGCTGGAACGTTTGTTGACGCAAGCGAAATCAATCGCTTGCCTTCAAATGAAACAATGATTCTATGTACTGGTTCACAAGGTGAAGCAATGGCTGCCTTAAGTCGAATTGCCAATGGTACACACCGTCAAATTAATATTCATCCAGATGATACGGTGATTTTTTCAAGTTCTCCTATTCCTGGTAATACAACAAGTGTGAATCATTTGATTAACTTATTACTAGAAGCAGGTGCGAATGTCATTCATGGAAAATTAAACAACATTCATACTTCTGGCCATGGTGGTCAAGAAGAACAAAAATTAATGCTTCGTCTAATGAAACCAAAATTCTTTATGCCGGTTCATGGTGAATTCCGTATGCTAAAAATTCATACGCAATTAGCACAAGATACGGGTGTACCAAAAGAAAATTGTTTCATTATGGAAAATGGTGATATGTTAGCTTTAACGCCAGATACAGCTCGAATGGCAGGACATTTCAATGCTAGCGATGTGTATGTTGATGGTAGTGGGATTGGTGATATTGGTAATGTCGTATTGCGTGACCGTCGTATTCTTTCAGAAGAAGGGCTGGTTTTAGCTGTAGCGACAGTTGATATTGAGAAAAAAGAAATTTTAGCTGGTCCAGATATCTTATCTCGTGGTTTTGTTTATATGCGTGAATCAGGAGAAATGATTAGCGAAGGGCAAAGTATTTTGTTCCACGCTTTACGTGAAGCCTTGAATCAACCAGATTGTACAGAGTATAAATTACGTGAAGCAATGTCGGCCGCATTACAGCCTTTCTTATTTGAAAAAACAGAGCGTCATCCAATGATTTTATCAATGATTATGACACTAGATGAAGAGTAAAAAAGATGAAAGTGGATATCCACTTTCATCTTTTTGTTTTAGGCTTTAACAACATTTGTAGCTTGTGGGCCACGATCTGAGTCTTCAACATCAAATGTTACAGCTTGACCTTCTTCTAAAGTCTTGAAGCCATCACTTTGGATTGCTGAAAAGTGTACGAATACGTCACTTCCGTCTTCACGTGAGATAAAACCAAAACCTTTTTCTGCGTTAAACCATTTTACTGTTCCTTGTTCCATTATAGAAACCTCCTCGTGCCGATGCACTAAATTGATTGTAACTTTGCTCGTGTACGATAGAGGTGATCCATGTGTTTCAACATCTATTGCCAAACAAGATTACAAATTAATTGTACACTTGCAGTTATTTTTTTGCAAGTATTCTTCTATTATTATTGTTCCCAAAATCCTTCTTCACGTAAACTAACATACCCATCACTTCCAACTATCAAATGATCCAATAATTCAATACCCATCATTTCTCCACACTCTTTCAATCTTTTAGTAAACAATCGGTCATTGACGCTTGCTGCGGGCGTCCCACTTGGATGATTATGAGAACAGATAATGCGCGCCGCACTACAACGAACGGCCTCCCGATAAATCTCTCTGGGATGCGCAATCGATTGGTTCAAAGAGCCAATAAATAAAGTTTTGCGGTGAATAATTTCATTTTTAGTATTTAAGTACAAACAAATAAGATGTTCCTGATGTGAATCTTTCAGTTCTTCAATCAGTTGTTGGGCAAGGCCAAAGCTTGATTGTACTTTACCGTATTTTTGTTGATTCGCTTGCTGAATGCGCGCCCCTAATTCCATCATCGCTTTTAATTCAATGGCACGAATTTTCCCTACCCCTCGGATTTGTTGTAATTCATTGAGATTGGCGCTTTTTAATTCATATAAATTCGGAAATTCCGATAAAATCATTCCTGCTAACTCTAATACATTATACGGTTTGGAGCCGGTTCGTAGTAAAATAGCCAGTAATTCTTGATTTGATAATGCTTTTTCGCCAAATTCTAACAAGCGTTCACGTGGCAGTGAACTTTCTGGTACCATTGTTTTTTTCTCCATAAAAAAACTCCTTTACATCTAATCAATAATAGATACGTAAAGGAGTAAGATTTATTTTTCTAAAAAAGCTGGAATTTCTAATAAAGAATCAAACACCGCTAGTGTCCGTTCTTCTAGTTCTGGCGTTGGTGGTAACAAATCAGGAATCATAATCACATCAATTCCAGCACTATGCGCAGCTAAAATCCCATTCTTTGAATCTTCCAGAATTAACAAGTTTTCTTTAGGAATATTCAAAAACTGCTGGGCTTTTTCAAAAATTTCAGGATCTGGCTTCGCACGTGCAACATCTTCAAAGGAAACAACCGCATCAAATTCTTTGGCTAAATCATTTTTTGCTAACAAAATATCAATGACTTGGCGTTGATTACTAGACGCAATCACACGAGGAATTTGTTTCTCATCTAAATAGGCTAACAACTCGCGTACACCTGGCTTTAAATCAGCTAAGCCATTTTCAAACAATTCCAATCCTCGGGTAAATGCACGATCAATAAACTGAACGACTGTTTCTTTGCCGTGAATCTCATCATACATTTCATGATAGGCTAACCAAAGCTCTTCATCTGACACACCAATAAATTTTTCGTACAAACTAAAATCATAAGCAAATCCCATCTCATCAGCCACATCTTGGGTTGCTTGATAATACAATTGTTCGGTATCAAAGATTAACCCATCCATATCAAATATTACACCTTGTAATGCCATAATTTCCTCCCTGTATCATTTATAGTTATAGTTCCTGTAATAAGTTCCTCACTTCTGACACAAAATACAATGAACCTGTTACTAAAACCAATGAATCTTCTTCTGCTTTTTCTAAAATATCAGCTAAGCCGAATTGCCATAGTGAAGCAATTTGAATTCGTTTTTCATCAATTTTTTGATAATTTTTTTCTAAACGTAACGCTTTTGGATAGTCAAATGATGTCAAATAAATATTGGCATTTGGTAATTCAAGTAATTGGTGAATCATTGTACTGATTTCTTTCGTTTCAAGTGCTGAAAATAAAATGTGAATACGGTAATTACTAAATTCTTGTTTTATATTTTCAACTAATCGCTTGATTGCATGTTCATTATGAGCACCGTCTAAAATGACTAATGGCTCCTCACTAATACGTTCCATACGTGCTGGCCAAAATGTTCTTTTCAATCCTTCACGTACATTTTTTTCTTGAAACGGAATCTTCACTGTTTGGCAATAAAGGTAGAACAGTTGAATCGCTACTCCTGCATTCTCCACTTGATGTTTACCTAGCAAGGAAGTTTTTAATTCAGGTAATCGTCCTGATTCATTGTAAAAATCAAACACTTCGCCCCATTGTGCATCAGGATGCTTGTAAGTGACCTGATACGCTTGATCAAAACGATGAACTTCAGCATGTTTTTGTTCAGCGATACGGTTAATCACACGCAATGCTTTTTCTTGAATATTTCCTGTCACAACTGGAATGCCTTCTTTAATAATCCCTGCTTTTTGTTCAGCAATTTCTTCTAATGTATCGCCTAAAATGTCCATATGATCCATGCCAATCGTCGTAATTGCCGTTAGCATAGGCGAAATAACATTTGTACTATCTAACAAACCACCCAAACCAACTTCAATAATAGCTACGTCAACTTGCTGTTCGGCATAATACACAAATGCCATGGCTGTTAAGACTTCAAACTCAGTGATACCAGATAATTGCTCGTCTTCATCCAACTGTGCAACTAGCGGACGAATCTTTTTGACTAATCCAAGTAGCTCTTCGTCTGAAATCGCCACGCCATTCATCGCAATACGTTCATTGAAACTTTCAATATATGGTGATGTAAACGTTCCGACTGTTAAACCTGTTTCTTGAATCATCGCTCGCAAATAGCTGACGGTCGAACCTTTGCCGTTCGTTCCGGCTACATGAATCATCGGCACGTTCTTTTCCGGATGATCTAATAATGCTAAAAGTGCCTCTATCCGCTCTAATCCCGGGCGTGAGCCGAAAGGTAAACGGCTGTGAACCCATTCAATTGCTTCTTCTACTGTTTGCAACATGCTTCACCTCTGTCATTATTATAACAAATAAATCCTTTATTCTGCCAATTTCTTTAAGTTTTCACCTGTTAATCGGTAAGATGTCCATTCATTCATTGGTTCAGCATGCAAAGAAAGATAAAAATCAATACTTGTTTGATTCCAATCTAAGCACCACCATTCTAAACGACCACAATCTCTTTCTAAAGCAATTTGGGCTAATTTTTTTAATAACTTCTTCCCAATCCCTTGGCCCCGAACCTCTGGTGTAACATAAAGATCTTCTAAATATAAACCGGCTTTTCCTAAAAAGGTTGAATAATTATGGAAAAACAAAGCAAAACCAACTTCTTTTCCATCAACGACTGCAAACAACACTTCAGCATGTTTTTGTTCAAACAACGATTTTTCCAAATCGGCTTCTGTTGCCACAACTTCGGCTAGTAGCTTTTCATACGTTGCTAGTTCCTTAATAAAAGTTAAAATTAATGGCACATCTTCTTTCGTTGCAAAACGAAACTCCATAAACATCCTCCTTATTGCAAAAAAGAGCGGAATAAAGATTCCACTCCTTTTTGATTAAATCGTACGCAATTGTGCGATACGTTCTTCTACTGCTTTTTGTTTTTCTAAATAATCCGCTTCTTTTTCACGCTCTTGGGCAACGACAGCTTCTGGAGCGCTAGATACAAAGCGTTCGTTTGATAATTTTCCTTGGACACGTTTGACTTCTTTGTTCCATTTGTCCAATTCTTTTTCCAAACGTTTGATTTCTTCTTCAATATTAATTAAACCTGCTAATGGCAAGTAAATCGTTGCGCCAGTTAAAACGGCAGACATTGCCAATTCCGGTGCTTCTAATGTACTATCGATGACTAACTCTTCTGGATTACAGAAACGATCGATGTAGTTTTGATTTGCTTTTAAGAACGTATCAACGTCTTCATCATTGGTTTGAATCAATAGCGTAATTGGTTTTGATAATGGGGTATTCACTTCTGAACGAATATTACGAACAGAACGAATCAATTCTTTCAAGACTTCCATTCCTTTTGCCGCTGTTTCATCCGTTAATTCTGGACGTACAACTGGGTACTCAGCAACAACTAAAGAGTCGCCCGTATGTGGAATCTTTTGCCAAATTTCTTCGGTTACAAATGGCATGATTGGGTGTAACAAGCGTAAAATTTGATCTAATGTATAAACTAAGACACTCTTATTGACTAATTTCGCTGCTTCATCTTCCCCATATAAAGTTTCTTTACTCATCTCAATATACCAATCACAGAAGTCATCCCAGATAAAGTTGTATAATTGACGGCCTGCTTCACCAAATTCAAAGCGGTCAAACAAGTCAGTGACTTTTTCAATTGTTTCATTCAAGCGCGTCAAAATCCAACGATCCGCAACAGATTTTTGACCTGAGAAGTCGATGTCTTCAATGGTCATGCCTTCCACATTCATCAAAACAAAACGAGAGGCATTCCAAATTTTGTTGATAAAGTTCCAAGCAGCATCCATTTTCTCATAGCTAAAACGCATGTCTTGACCTGGAGCAGAGCCATTTGATAAGAACCAACGCAACGCATCCGCGCCATATTTTTCAATGACTTCCATTGGGTCAATCCCGTTCCCTAATGACTTACTCATCTTACGTCCGTCTTCCGCACGAATCAATCCATGAATCAACACGTTATTGAATGGGCGTTCGTCCGTAAATTCCAAGCTTTGGAAAATCATGCGACTTACCCAGAAGAAAATAATATCGTAACCTGTTACTAATGTATTTGTTGGGAAATAACGTTTGAAGTCTTCTGCTTCTTCATTTGGCCAACCCATTGTTGAAAACGGCCATAATGCTGAACTGAACCAAGTGTCTAGAACGTCTTCATCTTGTGTCCAATTTTCCGCATCAGCAGGTGCTTCCATTCCCACATACATTTCACCAGTTTCTTTATGGTACCATGCAGGAATTTGATGGCCCCACCATAATTGACGAGAAATAACCCAATCATGCACGTTTTCCATCCAACGTAAAAATGTTTGATTAAAGCGCGGTGGATAAAAATCAACAGCCTTGTCGGTTGCTTGATTGTTAATCGCTTCTTCTGCTAGTGGTTGCATTTTAACAAACCATTGTGTCGATAAACGAGGTTCAACAACAACACCTGTACGTTCTGAATGTCCTACACTGTGTACCATTTTTTCGATTTTAACTAAACGACCAGCCGCTTCTAAATCTTTGACGATTTGTTTGCGGGCTGCAAAACGATCCATGCCTGCGTATTGACCGGCTAAATCATTCATTGAGCCATCTTCATTCATCACATTAACGCGTGGTAAGTCATGACGATTACCAACCTCAAAGTCATTTGGATCATGCGCTGGTGTAATTTTTACTACCCCAGTCCCAAACTCCATATCAACATACTCATCGGCAATCACCGGAATTTCTTTATTCACTAATGGTAAAATAACTTTTTTACCAATTAATGCTTTGTAGCGATCATCTTCTGGGTGAACAGCGACCGCCGTATCACCTAACATTGTTTCTGGACGTGTCGTTGCAATTTCAACTACGCCTGAACCATCCGCTAGTGGATAAGTCATATGGTAAAAAGCACCTTCAATGTCTTTATGAATCACTTCAATATCAGATAATGCTGTTCGCGCTTGTGGGTCCCAGTTAATAATATATTCACCACGATAGATTAATTCTTTTTCATATAAAGTGACAAATACTTTACGAACCGCTTCTGATAAGCCATCGTCTAAGGTAAAACGTTCACGGCTATAATCTAATGACAAGCCTAGTTTTGACCATTGTTCACGAATATGACTAGCATATTCTTCTTTCCATTCCCATACTTGATCAACAAATTTTTCACGACCTAAGTCATAACGAGAAATCCCTTGTTCACGCAATTTTTCTTCAACTTTGGCTTGCGTAGCAATACCCGCATGGTCCATACCTGGCAACCATAACGTATCAAAGCCTTGCATGCGTTTTTGACGAATAATCATGTCTTGGAGTGTTGTATCCCATGCATGACCTAAATGTAGTTTTCCAGTCACATTTGGTGGTGGAATGACGATTGAATAGGGTTTGGCTTTTTTATCTCCACTTGGTTTGAATAATTCTTGGTCTAACCATTGTTGGTAGCGACCGGCTTCCACTTCTTGTGGTTGGTACTTTGTCGATAAATTGTTATCTGACATCTTTGTTCCTCCTAATTATTTTGTATAGTTATATAGTACGCGACCTAATTTTTCAATCCCGATTTTAATGCGCTCATCCGGCATGCTTGAAAAATTCAATCGGAAAGTATGATGATTTTCACTCGTTGGATAGAATGTTTCTCCACTGACAAAAGCCACTTTTTCAGCCAAACACTCTTGCGCAATAGGTCGGACATCCATGTATTCTGGTAAAGTGACCCAAACGAATAATCCGCCTTCTGGGCGTGTATATTGCACTTCTTTTGGGAAATACTGTTCAATTGCGGCTAACATTAGATTGCGACGATGTAAATACAAGTCACGAATCGTTGCGATATGCTTATCAATCGAGAAATGCTCCAAATACAGAGCAATTTCACGTTGCGCTTTCGTATTACTGTGCAAATCAGTTCCTTGTTTCATAATCGTATATTTTTTTA
Source organism: Candidatus Enterococcus willemsii (assembly GCF_009933335.1). GTDB lineage: Bacteria > Bacillota > Bacilli > Lactobacillales > Enterococcaceae > Enterococcus_F > Enterococcus_F willemsii. The sequence goes on from NZ_MAEL01000038.1 coordinate 56,269, forward strand.
GGATTTCCTTGTCTCCTGCAATCCAGCCAATACGATATCCTGGACAAAAAATCTTAGAAAAAGTTCCCGTACAAATAATCGTTCCTGATTGATCAAAATGACGAATAGACGGTAAATCTTCTCCTTCAAAGCGTAACTCGCCGTACGGATTATCTTCCAACACTGGCAATTGGTACTGCTCAGAAAGCTTGGCTAATTCTTGGCGACGTTCTAAGTTCCAACTCAAACCAGTTGGGTTTTGAAATTCTGGAATCACGTAGATTAATTTAGCTTGCGGATATTGCTTGATTTCGGCTTCTAAATCTTCCATATCCATGCCGTTTTCATCGGTAGCAATTTCGACAAATTGGCAACCATACGCACGAAACGCATTTAATGCGGCTAAATACGTAGGACTTTCACAGAAAACAACGTCACCTTCATCTAAAAAGATTTTCCCAGTTAAATCAATTGCTTGTTGAGAACCACTGGTAATTAAAATATTATCTGGATCAAAATTGGTCTGTAATTTTTGGTTCATGCGTTGAGCAATCCACGCACGCAATGGCTCAAATCCTTCTGTGGTACTGTATTGTAAGGCAGCCTGACCATCTTCTTTTAACAACCACTCATTCACTTGTCGAATTTCTTCAATGGGAAATAATTCTGGTGCGGGTAAGCCGCCAGCAAACGAAATGAAGTCGGGTTGTTCTGTTAATTTTAGTAACTCGCGGACTTCAGAAGATTGAATTTCGTTGACACGATTTGCAAATTTTAATGGCATCTTCTCACACTCATTTCTTGATTTTTGTCATAAAAAAATCCTAAGATGCACGATGCATCTTAGGACGTTAATTACGCGGTACCACCTAAATTGTAGAATTTTTCTACCTCTCAATAGTGAGTTAACGTTCACTACCCGTTTGACCCTACTCATCGTTCAAGTCAAAAAAACTCCCAAGCTACCTTCACTAAACCCTACTGAAAATCTTGCACCAATCAATTTTCTCTCTAAAAGTAGTGGTCCTAGCTACTCCTCTTGTTCTTCGTTAGAATTTATTCTACAATGAACTTTTTTGAAAGTCAACTTACACAAGTGCTTTTGCAGCTTCAAGTGCTTTTGTATAGTCTGGTTCATGTGACAACTCCGGAACGATTTCTTCATAACGAATCACACCGTCTTGGTCTAAAACAAAGATTGAACGTGCATAGCGATTCATTTCTGGAATCAGAATACTATAACTTTCACCAAAGGTATTTTCTGGATCATGTAACATCACCATGTCTACACCTTCTTGACCACACCAAGCAGCTTGTTCTTCTTGTGTATTATTTGAAATAGTTGCAAAGTTGATTTCTTCTATTTGACTTGCTTCGATATTAAAACGTTTTGTTTGAATTGCACAAACACGTGTATCGATATCAGGTACGACACTCAAAATTGTTGGTTTGCCAGCAAAATCTGCTAAGCTATAGCGATTGTCTTTCAAATCCTTTAATGAGAAATCTGCTGCTTTTTCCCCAACTTTCAATTGTGTTCCTGGTACTTCTAATACTTCACCTTTACGAGTAATATTCATCTCATCCACTCCTCTAATCTATCTTATTTCAGTATATAGGAGTCCAGAATTTTTACAAAAACATCTGCCTATAGCATAAAAGTACAGCTAGCAAATGTGCTAACTGTACTTTTTTTATTCTGCAACCATATTTTCTTGTTCTTCTTTTACTAAACGTGCATCATAACTACGAATAAATGGAAGCCAAATTAAGAAGGCTGCTGCTGCACAAATAACGGCTGTCACACCAGCTTTCCAATCACCACCTGAACCAATAAATGCACCAATCCCCACTGGAGAAGGCCATGGCATTTGCGCAATCATTGGACGGATAATTTCTAACTTAATCGCAAAGTACGCAATTGACGCAGAGACCATTGGTGCTAAAAAGAATGGTACAGCTACAAATGGATTGTAAATAATCGGAATACCGAAAATCAATGGCTCATTAATATTGAATAATGCTGGTCCCACTGCAGCACGACCTAATACTTTCAATTGATCGGACTTACATAAAAACATCATAGCAAAGACTAAACCTAACGTTGCACCAGAACCACCGATAGTAACAAAAGCATTATTAAATTCTCCTGCTAATGGGATATGCCCGCCAGCGATATTCGTTGCAATATTTGCTAATGCGATAGGTTGGATAAATGCAAATACAATATTTGCACCATGAATACCAACTAACCACAAGGCATGGACTAAGAAATAAATTACCATCAAACCAATCCAGCTATTCGTCAAATTCGTTACAAATCCAAATGGAATACCAACTAATTTGAAAATATCTGTTCCTAAGACAATTAAAATACCATTAAAAATTAAAACAACAATAGAAATTACAAATGTAGGAATTAAAGCAGTAAATGCACGAGCAACTCCTAATGGCACAGCTTCTGGCATCTTAACTACCCAATTTTTAGATACACATAAGCGATACAATTGAACAGCTACCACAGCCATAATAATAGCTGTAAAAATACCCACCGTTCCGAGACGGGTAATACCATCACCGCCCATTTCCCAACCTCCAATGGTGAAAGCACCATTGTCAGCATCGACAATTTGTACACGAGTCATTGAACCATTTTCCAAGATGATTTGCGGAATCGTCATAAAAAATGCAAACATAGACAATAGGCCACCATTAATTGGTGTTAAATCAAGTCCGTCTTCTTCTGCAATAATTTTTGTATATTCATACCCTAAAACCACACTGAAATATAATGCCAAAATGCCCATTGTTGCTGTATTGGCAACCATGTATAAACTACTTACTTTAAAGAATGTCGCATCAAATAGTCCTTGCAAAGGTGTAATAACATCTGGTAAGACGTTTAACACTAAGAACATCGACCCAACGATCGTAAATGGAATGGTCGCCATCCCGGCCCCCATAATCGCACGAACAAATTTAAATTGAGCAATTTTTCCCATAGGGCCCATGAGATATTTTTCTAAAAATCCAAAAATTCCACTTGATTGTTCCATGAATAACACTCCTTTATTTATTAATCGCTTTTTCGTATTTCTGAATATACTGATAGTGTCGATCTTTTTGAGAACGAATGGCTGTGATACGTTTCAAACAGACAGCAATTAAAAGCAAGCCTATCGCTAAAATAGCTAACACTAGGAATCGTGATTGCATCGTATTTGTTAAAAATGGAAAAATAGTGTGAAAACCAACACCTGTTAGTGCGCTTAGACTCAAAAGCAGATTAACCATTAATTGGATGTGATAATAAAGAGCTGTATATCGTAATTGGTTTGCCTTCTCATCTTCCTTTGCGCCATATAATTTTACGTGTTCGAAAACCGCAGGCACAATCGCTATTAATAATCCCATTGGCCAAATCGCCATTTTATGATGTCCAATTAAAAAGAGAATCATGACATGCAAATTAACAAAAAAGAATAACGCTAACAGATAACGCAAGAGTAAGAAGCGATTGTATCGGAAATTCTTTTGTTGTGTCTCTTTCTCAAAATTACGCCCATTTTTGTGTACTTTCCCCATGTTCTCATCCTTTCTAGATTGAAGACGCTACAATATTAACCGCGTTTGTAAAGCTCTAACATTTCTAGCGCAACTTCTCGTAAAGTCATTGTTGTCATTAAATGATCTTGTGCATGCACCATAATGACTTCCATGACAATCGTTTCACCATTGGCATATTCTTTTAATAATTCCGTTTGTGCTTTATGAGCATTTACTAGTGACTCATTGGCATCTTCTAGTTTTTGCGCTGCTTTTTCAAATTCATTCGCACGCATATGCGCAAACGATTCGTGTATTAGTGTACGTGCATCTCCACTACTAAGAATAATTTCAAATGCAACCCCTTGTAATGTTTCTTGATCCATTCTCGACACTCCTTCCTAATTCTTCTCATGATGTTCAATAAATACGGATAAAAATTCATCATAATTTTGACAATGAACTAATTTTTTTCGTAACGTATCATTTTCAATAATTGGCACTAGCCAGTGACTGATTTTTTCTAATTCTGTTTGGTTTTTATAATCGGGTGACATCAGAAAAACCAATTGAATATTCGGATGTTCTTCATCCCAATAAATTCCTTCTGGTGCAACAACAATCGAAACATAAGCTCTTTCGGTAACAGGTTCGATTGGATGTGGTACAGCCAGATAAGGCGAAAAAGCCACTGTGCTATACGATTCTCTCAATTTCAGTTGCTTAGCAAGAGTGCTTGAAATATCGTGACTTTCAAGCTCATTCATCTTATTGATTAATACGTTCAAAACTGCTTCTTTTTCTGACTGCTCTGATAGTCGGAAAAACAATTCTGGTTTCATAACTTGTCTAATTAACTTTTCTGTCTGCTGTTCTTCGTTACCATCTTCGCGTAATTCCAACGGTATATTATTTTGATTGTTCTTCAATTTCGACAATTCATGATTAATGGCTTGAATATCTTGGTCATCCAAAAAAACACTCACATGAACAATTGGTATACTATAAATAACATTGGGCAAATGAATCGATGAAATAATCAAATCAATACCTTCTAATAGCTCTTCTGAAATTTCATAATAACTACTCACTTGTTCGATAATGATTTTCGATCCTAGCTCATGTTCCAAACGAATTCGCAACATTTGTGAACTTCCTAAACCAGTTGCGCAAATCACCATCACTCGAGCTTTTTGTGAATTAAAAAAGCGCTCCACGGCAGCAGTCACATGAATCGTGATATAAGCCCATTCACTTTCTGTAATCGTATATTCTTGAAATACCGGCATAGTAGATAAATTATCAATCGTCAATGCTAATAGATGACCATATTTCTGCTTAATATCTTCAAGTAACGGATTTTCAATACTCGTTTGATTCTGCAATCTTGTCAGAAGTGGTGTTAAATGAATCAATAAGCCATCAATCAAAATCGTATCTTGTTGCAAAGCAAAACCAGTTTGTTGATCAATCTTCGCTAAAGCAGCAATTAACTGATTTTTGACTTGTGTTTCTGTATACGTACTTTTTTCAAAGATTTTTTTTGATGTCACTTTGTTTCGCAAATGCATAGCAATATACGTCGCTTCTTCTTCAGGAAACGCTATATGCAGTGTTTCCTCCAAACGACGAATGATTTTTAACGCGGTTTGGTATTCTTTGGCTTCTTGCGGAAATTCATGAGTCGGTACTACTTGAATTTCAAAGCCTGCTTGAATGCGTTTCACCGCTAAACCAATATGCAAGACAAGGTTGTAAATAATGAAATCTGATAAACCTAACTGAGATTCTCGACATTCATCTAAAACAATAATCACAATTTCTTCGATACTAATTCCTTCTAAAAAATCCACATAGTTCGAAAACGTATACAAATTATCCTGCAATCGGTTCATGAAAAAATAATTCATAATAAAATGACGATTATTTTGCTCACTACCAGAAAGATAGATCCCAGTCCCCGCTTTACTTTTGATTTCGATATCATAAGGCTTCAATAATTTGCGTACTTCAACAATATCATTTGAAATAGTTGAACGTGAAACAAACAATTCGTTAGCTAAATCATCCATAAATAGTTTATCTTTGCTAAAAAATAAGCTATTTAAGATAAAGTATTGCCGATCCTTTGCTTCATGAATGGAAGTTATCTCATTTTTAGTTGGTACTAACTGTAATTCATGTCGATAAAAGGTTTCGAATCGTTGCTCATCCAAAATTTTCAAACGATACCCTTGTCCTTGTTTGGCTTCTATTTCTGCTTGATTATGACTTATTTTTTCACGAAGAATACTCAAATATTTGCGGGCAGTTCGATCAGAAACCTTTAATTCTGATGCTATTTCTTGACTATTTACATATGTGTGAAGATTGTTATATAAGGTTTTTAGTATAGTTATTTCTTTTTGACTCAACATTCTTCTCAGCCCTTAAAATGAATTAAATATTTTCTTCAACGACTGCCGCCAATTTTTGAATCCCCATTGGAATGGGTACATAGGCTTGAGGCGGAATATTAACGATTGGTTTATTCTTTTTATCCGCCGCTGTTTTAAGATTTGCATAATACATTTTTGTTTGCGGGCTGACTAAATACAAATCAAATTCGTCTTTATCAATCGTACTTGCTCCTTGTGAAGCTGACGTCGCATCTAATTCAATCTCTACCCCTTTAGACGCAAAATATTCTGTTGTTTTCTTTGCAATTACAGATGATGACATCCCACCTGCACAAATAATCAATGCTTTTTTCATCATTCATTCCTCCATTTTCTTGTTATACTTGTACTGACTAACGCCCCTCCTTCAACATTCGATATACTCACTATAATAGAAAGCGATTACATTGTGAATCGAAGCAATTTCCTTAATGATACGGAAGGAAATTAAATTCAGCAACTAAAAAAAGCCTAAGCAGACAACAGCTGCTTGGGCTCATACTTTTTATTGGACCTATGAAATAGTGACTAGTGGTCTTTTTTGATAGTGATTATCAAAGAAAATCAATGTCAATAATTCCGTTGTTAAATCAATGTAACGCATATTCACATGTTTGGGTACAATCACACGATCAGGAGCAAAATTCATAATTGCTGTAATACCTGCGTCTACAATTGTGTTAATTGCTTCTTGAGAATGCTGACTAGGAACAGTTGAAATAGCGACTGTCACGCCATTTTTTTCAGCAACTGTTTTAAATTCCTCCATACTATGAATCATAAAACCAGCTATTTCTTTCCCAATTAATTCAGGATTGTTATCAAATACACAAGTGATTTTAAGATTTTCATTACGACGAAAATTATTATTAGCGAGAGCTTTACCCAAATTGCCAAATCCAACAAGTGCAATACGTTTTTCATCATCTGTAGCTAAAATGTCACTAAATACTTCAATCAAATAAGAAACATCATAACCATAACCGCTACGCCCTAATTCTCCTAGATAAGAAAAATCACGACGAATGGTCGCCGCTGGAATTTGCGTAATCTCTGAGAAATCTTTTGATTTAATTCGGGTTTCACCAGTTGATTCTAAAATTTTGAGATTTCTTAAATATAACGGTAACCGTTTCGCAGTCGCCCGCGGTAATTTCTTTTCTTTGTGTTCCTCCACTTTCTCAGCTCCTTTTTTGTTACTATATTCACATAAATTTTATCATTTAACACTATGTTGTGCAAGCTTTAGCTGAATGGAATATAAAAAAACAAGAAACTTCGTGAGAAATTTCTTGTTTCCTTTATTATAATAAATCTGAAAATTCATCCTCGCGCTCTTTTTCAGAGCTAACGGTAATTTCTTCCATTTTTAAACCTGCTAAAGAACGTTCCATCATGCCTTCAATATCTAATCGTTCTTCATAGTGATGCACTTTATCCAAACGCGGACGTGTTTTTGGTTGTGGTGGTGCAAAGATTGTACAACAATCTTCAAACGGTTGAATCGCTAATTCAAAAGTATCAATTTGTTGTGCTACTTCGATAATTTCTAATTTATCCATTGTTGCGACCGGACGAATGATTGGCGTATTGGTGACTTCATTGATAGCAACCATGCTTTGTAGGGTTTGTGAAGCTACTTGACCTAACGATTCACCATTTAGAATAATCAAGCCTTTACGTAATTCACGAATTGCATCTGTCAAACGTAACATCATGCGGCGAGTAATCGTCATCCAGTAACCTTGAGGGACACTTTTTTTAATTTCTTCTTGAATCTCAGTAAATGGTACTTCAATAAATTGTATGCTTCCTACATATGGAGCCAATTTAGCTGTTAAGTCTTTGGCTTTTTGTAAGGCTTGTTCACTTGTATATGGAGGACTGGCAAAATGCACAGCTTCAATTTCCACGCCACGTTTCATTGAATAGTACCCCGCAACTGGCGAATCAATCCCTCCAGACAGCATCAGCATCCCCTTGCCACTTGTTCCTACTGGTAAACCACCCGCACCTTGAATCGTCTCATGAGAAAGATACGCACCATCTCGGCGAATTTCGACACGTAAGTTAATATCGGGTTGTTTCATTTGTGCTTTAATGTCAGGAAAAATATCAATAATCGCATTTCCTAACGTTAAATTTAGTTCACCACTTGTTTGGACAAAATCATGATCACTGCGTTTTGCTGTAATTTTAAAGGTTTCTTTCCCCGTATAAACTTCGCGCATAATTTCTTGGGCCTTGGCTTTAATCGCTTCAATATCTTTTTCCACACGAACACTTGGCGAAAAATTTTGAATACCAAAGATTTTTTGTAATTTAGGAATAATGACATCACTATCTTCACCATTCAATAGTAAATGCATTCGGTCACGATCCGCATGGACACGGACATGAGGGAAATCAATCAGAGCTTTTTTCACGTTCGAAGCTAGACGGGTAATAAATGTGTTGCGGTTTTTTCCTTTTGTTGAAAGTTCGCCGTAACGAACCATAATTTCTGTATACTTCACAGTATGTTGTATCCTCCTCTATGCTGCTTCTTTTTCAGCAATTTGCACGCTTGCCATTATAGCATAAAAGAAAATGCTACCGCTGAAAAAAAGTCTTTGCTAAATTTGCTAGTTAATTTTTGAAAATTTTTGATACAGTTGATGGAACACAATTAAAAATTGCTCTACTTCAGCCATGGTATTACTTTCATCCAAACTGATGCGAATAGCTGACGTAGCCAGTGAATGTGGCACATTCATCGCATGTAACGTACTTGAAGCTGCTTGTTTTTTACTTGAGCAAGCACTCGTCGTTGAAACATAAATTTGTTTTTCTTCTAGCGCATGAACTAAGACTTCGCCACGAATATCTTTCAATGAAAAACAAAGAATATGAGGAGCAAAATGTTCTTCTTTAGAAAAAATAGTGACTTTTTCATAACTAGCCAAAGCTTCCAATAAATAGTTCTTTAAACGTGCGACATGATTCGGCTTGTTTTCTTTTTGTTCAAAAGCCAAACGTAATGCTCTTGCCATCGCGACAATACCAGCTACATTCTCTGTTCCACTACGCTGCCCATGCTCTTGACCTCCACCATTCATTAATGGTGCCAATTTACGTCCTTCACGCCAGAAAATAAACCCAACACCACGTGGCCCGTGAAATTTATGTGCAGAGAAAGTCGCAAAATCCACTCGAGGAGTCAACCAACGAGTCTTCTCCACTTTCGTCAGTGCTTGCACAGCATCCACATGAAAATGAATTTTAGGGAAGTCCGCTAAAATGGCGCTAATAGCTTCAATTGGCTGCATAGAACCAATTTCATTATTGACAGCCATCACAGAAACTAAAATCGTTTCTTTACGGATTAATTTTTTGAGTTCATCTACATCGACAAAACCTTCTGCTGTCACCGGTGCGATACTGATTTCAAAACCTAATTGTTTCAACTGTTCCGCTGTTTCACTCACAGCAGGATGCTCAATGCTAGAAATAATCAGGTGATTTCCAAATTCCTTTTTAGCAAGTGCCGTGCCTTTCAACACCCAATTATTCCCTTCAGTCCCTCCACTAGTAAAGAATATTTCTTTGGATGAGACAGCTAATTGGTCGGCTATTTGGTTACGTGCTTGATTTAATAAGCGGGTTGCTTGTGTTCCTAAATCGTGCAAACTCGAAGGATTCCCCATAATTCGTTGACTTGTTTTTACATATGTATCCAACGCTTGTGGGAAAATCGGTGTTGTTGCACTATTATCAAAATATATCACAGTGAAAGATCCTCTCTTCATCAAATTCTTTCCTATTATAACGACTAAACGAATGCCTTTCAAGTTGAATGAATTGTTGCTTGTTTTTAAACAAAAAAATCGTATTTGAAAGAATCAAATACGATTTTTATTCTAAACTAAATCTCGATTGTTAAAGTAGAAGTTTTCCAAACGTTTGAATGCGCCTGGTTCTACACGTTCTAATGATGTGCCAATTTCATCCAAGGCATCTTGGTAACGGTACTCTTGTGTAAATAATTGAAGCGTACGGTCAATAGATGCTTTTACTTCTGGATGTGAGTGACGGTAACGGTTAGCATATTGCATCATTTGTTCTGTTAAAGCTGCTGCATCAACTAAGTCATGCGTACGAGTATCTAACATTTCTAAGTCTTCTTCGCAAATTGCAACTAATTTGTTGATTTCTTCCATATCAATACGAATTTTATTCAATGATTTATTTAGCTCTTCAATACGATCAGTTGCCATAAAGAAGAAATCTAAATATTCGCTTGGTAATCCTGGTAAACGTTGTTTTTCCACAAAACGCTTAAGATTACGCAATTTGAATTCAAATGACTCTACTTTTTCTTGCGCCAGTTTTTCACCTTTGCGAAGTTCACGTAATGATTGGTCAATTTCCAATTGCTCTGCTTCAACATCGTCTAAAATCTTGAATGCATCTTTGTAGAAGTTTTGTAATTCAGAGAATGGTATTTCATGCTTATCCATTTTTGGATTCGTATTTTCATTACGACGAGCAATTTCTTCAATCTCTGTTTGGAAACCACGTACACGACCTAATTCATTATGATTTAACGTGTAATTTTGAGAAGTATGATCAATTTCAATCAGTAATTGACGATTATTTCTAGTTGCATGATCAATGTAATCTGAAATCACTTTACGATTCTTCATCACATATTTTCTAGCATCAATTTCACGCTCTAATACTGAATAGAGTGCGTCAATTTCACTAGCTGTATCGCGATTTGCTGTTTCAACTGTTGCAACTTCTGCTTTTGCTAAATCTTCCAATGAATTTTCTACTCGACGAGCCACACGATGAATATTGCTTGAGAAATCTTCTTCTGGGAATACATAATGATCAGCAATCATTTTTTTATACCCATCTTCAATTTCTTTTAATTGTGAAGGGAACGTTTTATTTAATTCTTCAAAAACAGCTGGAATGCGATTCATTAAATCTTCCACTTCGTATGTGTGCTTTTCGGCAGTGTCTAATACTTCACGTGCTTCGACTGGATCACCTGAGGTATTCAACGTGACAAATTGAGTGAATTCAATTTCGATGTTGCGAATTTGCTTTTGCAGCTCTGGATAAGCAGGTCCAAAACTTTCATCGTTTTCACGAAGCTTTGTTTTCAATTCTTCGTAAACGTCTAAAGCTTGTTGTACTTGCAAGGAATTACGTTCTTCACTTTCACGTAATTCTTTTAACCCATTGCGAATGTCTTCAACAGATTTCTCCATTTCTTTCATGGTTGCTTCGGCCGCTGTTACTGCACTATTGGCTTTGAAAAATCGGAACGTTTCGTTTAAACTTTCAACTTCAAAAATTTGGCTTTCTAACTCTGCAAATGATTTGGTTGAAATCTCTGTCCATTGCTGATTCCATTCTCTAAAGGTATTTTGGCTTTGTCCGACAAGGTGCATCTTTCTTACGTCATCTACTTCTTCAATAACCGGTAAATCAAATAAGTGCTCTTTTCGTTTCTCTAACGAATTAAGTTTTTCTTGATTCTTCTTCCGCATGAAAAAGCCAACTCCATACAAGATTGCCGCTACCACGATAATGGCAATGACGATTCCGATGATTACATTACTTCCCATTTAAGGTTCCTCCAATTTTCCAAGTTCCACTTTTGCCAAATTTGTGATGACCCACAAAATTAGTCGATCCATTTATAAGAAACAAGTATTTCTTTTGGTCAAAAGACATCTATTTTAAATTATAGCACAAAGACAAATATCAAGCACTAAGAACTCTCTAAATTTTACCACTTTTTTTTATTTCAATTTTCCCTTTAAAATTCTCTGTAAAACTGATATTTTTTTTCATCTTATTTTAATAATAATGATGAAAAAAACTTGATTTCTTTCTATTGAAAATGTATCCTAGGTAAAAAATACGTATTAAAATGTCACTTTTATCGCTAATATGTTAAATAGTGAGAAATATCACTGCTAAAAAATCAGTTGCAGCATTTTGGCAGTAAATTTTAATACATGAATAGGAATTAGGGGTAATTATAATGAAAGTAGCAAAATTTGGAGGAAGCTCACTTGCTTCTTCAAGACAGGTTAAAAAAGTGGTAAATATCATCAAAGCTGATTCAGAACGGCGTTTCATTGTGGTTTCTGCACCAGGCAAACGCTCATCTGATGATATTAAAGTAACAGATTTATTAGTTGAATTGTATCATACACGCTTAGAAAATAGAGATGTTTCCGCACTTATCGAAACAATTTTCGAACGTTACCAAGAAATCGGCGCACCTTTCCATGTTGACGAAGCAATTTTAAATCAAATTCGCCAAGACTTACAAAGTTTAGCAGATATCCCATATGAAAATAATCCGCATTTCTATGATACTGTTTTAGCAAGTGGTGAAGACAACAATGCCAAATTAATTGCAGGTATCTTACAAGCAGAAGGCGAAAATGCACGTTATGTGAACCCTCAAGAATTAGGCATGCTGGTTACTGATGAACCTCAAAATGCACGGATTCTATCGAAGTCTTATACATCAATTTATCAATGGCGTGAAAGTGAAGAAACTTTAGTTATTCCTGGTTTCTTTGGCTATACAGAAGCTGGCGAAGTTTGTACGTTTTCACGTGGGGGGTCCGATATTTCAGGTGCGATTGTTGCTGCTGGATTAAAAGTCGATTTATATGAAAACTTTACTGATGTGGATGGCATTTTTGTCGCGCATCCCGGTTATATTCACCATCCGGAATCAATGGCAGAAGTTACCTATCGCGAAATGCGTGAATTGGCATATGCAGGATTTACTGTTTTTCACGAAGAAGCATTGATGCCATCTTACCGTGCGAAAATTCCCGTGGTTATTAAAAATACCAATAATCCCTCACACCCAGGAACAATCATCAAAAATGAACGTTCAAATCATGATAATCCTGTAGTAGGTATTGCTAGTGATGAAGGGTTCAGTATGATTTATATTAGCAAGTACTTAATGAACCGTGAAGTTGGATTCACTTTACGTGTGCTAGAAATTTTGCGTGATTTTAACTTGAATTATGAGCATATGCCTTCAGGAATTGATGATATTTCAATTATTTTACGTGCCAATCAATTAAATCCAGAATTGGAAGAAGAATTATTACGTAAAATTGCTTACGAAATTGATCCTGATGAACTACGCATTACCCATGATTTAACGATGGTGGTGGTTGTGGGTGAAGGCATGAAACACCGTGTCGGAACAACTGCCGAAAGCACTGCAGCCCTTGCACGCAAAAGTATTAATATTGAAATGATTAACCAAGGTTCTTCAGAGGTCAGTATTATGTTTGGTATCCATAAAGAACGTGAACAAGATGCCATTCGGACATTGTACTATACATTTTTTGAATAAGAAGAAAGCCAGTAATCACTGTGATTGCTGGCTTTGTTTTTTTAGTTCTGCTTTGATTTTACTTTCTGGTGCAAAGTCCTGTGCCCAATTCTCTGGCTTCAATACTTTATTAGTCACCGGATCATAGTGTGGTTTGCCATCAGGAAATAATTTTCCCATGTTTGCTTGATGGACGATTTCCATAATGGGTTCGGGATCCACACCTAATAACGAAAATGAGCCATACGTAAAATACAATAAATCCATTAATGCATCAACTTGATCAACCAGTGGATCCACTGATGTCTTCTTGGCTAATACTTTGGCCGTGGCTTGTTCAATGGCTTGATGCAATTGTTGCGTTGACTGCTGGAATACTTCCGGCTTTCCTTGACTAGCAGCATATAAAAACTCAACTAATTCTTCCACTTTAAAACTTGCACGATGGACTGCCTCTTCATTTGTAAAAGGCGTTGGTTTTGTTGGTCGTCTCGGATCGAATGTCCGATGAAATTCTTCCGTCATTTCAAAAGGTTTCATACTGCTCCTCCTAAATTAATTGAAAATGCTTTAAGGCCTTCTCAATCCCATCTTCATTATTACTAGCAGTGACATAATCTGCTGTAACTTTAACTTCTTGCATCCCATTTCCCATCGAAACACCTATCCCTACTCCCTGAAGCATTTCAATATCATTCAAATGGTCACCAAATGCCATCGCCTCAGATAAATCGATACCTTGATGTGCTAAAAAAAAGAGAATGCCTTGTAATTTTGAACCACCTTTTGGAACAATATCAATGGTATAAGGATTGGAACGCTGAAAATCACACGAAGGTAACGCATTTTGTAACTTTGCTAGTTCATACTCTCCGCTCAACATTACACATTGATAGATTGGTTCACTGTACGTCTTACGCAAGATTTTATAACGTCCTGAACGACGATTCGGGCTATAATGTTGCAAAGTTAATTTCATGCGCCGAATGGGAAACCATCTAGGGACAAAACGAATCAACTTACGAACAAGACCAGATTGTCCAATCCGCATCGTCAAACTCCCTTCCATGTGGTGACGTCCACCTAAAAGCATTTGACGAGAATGCTCATCTGCGTAATGAATGATTTCTTGCAAAATCTTTTCTTCAAAAGGACGTGCATAAATCGTTTGTGTTTTTGTATAAACAAGTTGACCATTATATGTAATAAACATATCTAAATCAAGCTCTTTTACAATATGTGCCACACTTTCAGGTCCTCTACCTGTCGATACACCACATAGAATGCCATTTTTTTGCGCTTGTGCAATAGCTCTTTGGGTACTCTCCAGTACACGGCCATTTGTACTAATCAATGTACCATCTATATCAAAAAAAATAGCTTTAATCATCGCTCCACCTCCTTTTGGATTAAAATAAATCCAACTGACTTGGATTTAAACCAGTATAATCCAAGTGTAGTTTTTCTTTAAACTGTAATGCATTTTCTGCGGCATCACCACCGGCATTGTTATTGAAGATAATCGCAATTTCTTTGGTATGGGGTGCAGCTTCATCGACTGCTTGTTTTAACTCTGCTAATTCTGTTTCCTTGTAACGGTAATTGGTCCGAACTTTTTGTGCATCAGGACCAGTCGCTGTCCAGCCAACATCATTTCGTCCGTGAAAACGGAAGAATGTAAATTCAGAATTTGTCACATACGCATCTAGTGGCACCGTCGTTGATAATTTTTTCGGTTCATCAACAATTACCAATGAAAACTCATGGTCTTGCATAAATTTTCTCGTACTTGCGAGATACTTTTCGTCATACCAACTGCGATCACGAAATTCAATTGCCACTGGTAATTCTTTAAACAACAATCGCAACTCTCTTAAATAATCGACATTTTCACGAACACATTTAAAAGATGCTGGAAATTGTGCCAACAAACAAAATAATTTATTTTCTGCAATCATTGGTGCCATGTTTTCACGAAGTTCCTTGGCAAGTTCAATCAATGATTGTCCAGCCTCTAATTCTTGATGTTTGGTAAACACTTTATGAACTTTCATGATGAATTTAAAATCATTAGGGACTTGTTGAATCCAATTTTCGATATTTTCCTTAGAAGGAATCCGGTAAAAACCAGTATCCATTTCTACTAATGGTAAATGTCCAGCATATTCATAAAGCGTGGATACTTTTTTTCCAGTAAGATAATCATGTTCACTAAAACTTGTACAACCAATTCGTATCATTCTTTCACCTACTTTAATAACAAGTATAAAGAGAAATTGTTTCTTTCGCAATATTATTACACGTTGTTTCTTATTCCTTTTTTCCAAAATATGAGCTACACTAATAATGCACTTTGGCAGGAGGTTATACAATGAAAAAAATATTAGTTCTTCATACTGGCGGAACAATTGCGATGAAAGAAAATACGTTGACTGGTGGTGTTAGTCCCGATGTTGCTAATCCATTAATGGACGCAGCCATCACCATTCCAGAAGAGGTTGAATTATTGGTCGAAGATATTTTCAATGTACCAAGTCCGCACATTACACCAGATCACATGTTAAAAATTAAAGAACGTATTCAACTTGCTCATCTAGCTGGTATTTCCAGTGTAGTCATCACACATGGCACAGATACTCTAGAAGAAACGGCTTTCTTTTTAGATACAACAATCGGCAATCAATTACCGATTGTCATTACAGGAGCAATGCGTTCT
The DNA here is from genome assembly GCF_009933335.1 of Candidatus Enterococcus willemsii. GTDB lineage: Bacteria > Bacillota > Bacilli > Lactobacillales > Enterococcaceae > Enterococcus_F > Enterococcus_F willemsii. Next base: position 72,320 of record NZ_MAEL01000038.1, read on the forward strand.
AGCAATGAATTAGGTAGTGATGGCTTATATAACTTTGAAAGTGCGATTCGTGTAGCGGCTTGTCCTGAAGCTGAGGGCAAAGGGGTCCTTGTGGTCATGAATGATGAGATTCATGCAGCCCGTTACGTCACAAAAACACATACTTCGAATGTGGCAACTTTCCGGACACCTACACTAGGTCCAATCGGATTAGTCAGCAAGCGTCGCATTTTATTTATGCAAGAATTACTCGAGACCCCACATTGGGATGTGGACAACGTGGACGGTCTTATCCCGATTATTAAGGCCTATGCTGGCATGCACGGTGAATTATTTGAAGGATTACTACAAACTGATATTGATGGTTTAGTAATTGAAGCGTTAGGTGCAGGCAATTTGCCACCTGATACCTTGCCCCCTTTAAAAAAAATGCTTGAAAAAAATATTCCTGTCGTCTTAGTTTCCCGCTGTTTTAATGGCATTGCTGAACCTGTCTATGATTATCTTGGTGGCGGTTGTGAGTTGCAAGAAATGGGCGTAGTTTTCTGCAATAGCATTAATAGTCAAAAAGCTCGGATTAAATTATTAATTGCAAAAAATCGTGAGTTAACACATGAAGAATTTATTTTCTTTATGGAAAACTAGTTCTAAATAAAAAGGCCGTACCAGTATGTTGCTGATGCGGCCTTTTTACGTAGTGCTGATTTAATCTTTTGTTCGCCATTCGACATTTGCTTCACAATACGTTTGTTCGCCAATTCGAATTTCATGACGTGTTTTCATTCCTTCATCTGTCTCAATTTCAAAATGACTCATAATTTCATTACCATATTCCACTTCTTTGTCAAAACGGATATGCATATAAGTAGGTTCATGAGTTGTTAAAAAATCGTAACCTAAAGCATCCAACATCCACGTAAAGTAAACGGAATTGTTAACATGCTGATTACTATCAATGTCATAGAAGCGAACACGAAATGGGTAACTTTCACCCGCCACTACTTTTTCGATCTTAGGGTAGCGTTGGATTTTTTTGACTTTTTCACTCTCAAATGGTGCAATAATTTCTTCTGGTACACTACTCATTTTACGTGTTTCCATGTTCATTAAAGCAAAAATTGTTTCGATACGAACTAGCTCTTCGCCAGCTTCTGTCGTTAGCCAAAAATTTCGGTAACAAAAATACTTATTGTACGATTGTGCTTGCGTTGTGATTTGAATTTTTTCTCCGACTTTCGGTAATCGTTGGATAAAAAATTGGTAATTCGTGACAATCCAAGTCAAACCAAAACGATGAATAAAATCCGCTCCTCGATTCAATTGATCACTTTGATCTTCAGAGACTTTAATTGCGACAGCTATCATTGAAGATAATGTCATCGTCGCATTCACATCACATTCATAGTAGGTTACCTCATGTGTTTGTGTATATTTTGAAGCCATGTTTATTCCTCCTCTTATCTTCCATTAGAAGTATAACAAAAAAATTATATTTACAGAACGTTTTTTATTTATTCTGAAAAAAATTAAATAACAAGAATCATGGAAGCGTTGACAAAGAAGTTTTTATTGTTATAATTACATTAGATTTTAATTATTTTTTGAATTGAAAAAGGGGGAACATGTATGGAAAAATTTGTCAACGCATTAGAAGGGAAACTTGGACCGATAGCCTATAAACTAAATAGCAATCGCTATTTAAGTGCCATCAAAAACGGTTTCTTTGTAGCAATGCCCTTATTAATTATTGGTTCGATGTTTTTATTAATTACCCAAATACCCATCGATCCTTATTTAAACTTTATGGAATCGGTTTTAGGTTCCGAATGGAAAACGTTATTTTTAAAAGTTAATGATATGACGATGAACGCGATGACGATTTTCGTTGTCTTAGGAATTGCAGCTGAATTAGCTAAATTTTATAAAGTGGATATTATTCCTTCACAGGCAATCGCTATTGTCTCATTTTTTATTTTAACACCACTTTCAAGCTATGATGAAGCATCATTTTTACCACTGACAAATTTCGGGGCAGCTGGTCTTTTCGTAGGGATGATTACAGCGATTCTAGCTGTTGAAATTTATCGTTGGGTTGTACAAAGAGGTTGGGTCATTAAAATGCCTGATTCTGTCCCCTCAAACGTAGCAGCGTCGTTTTCTGCGCTAGTTCCTGGATTCTTTGTTATTATTATCTTTAATCTTATTCGCATTGGTTTTGTTTATACTTCTTATGGTTCCGCGCATAACTTTATCTTTGAAGTATTGCAAACACCATTACTAGCATTAGGAAGCTCTCTTCCTGCGACAATTATTATCTTGTTATTTGAAGCTTTATTATGGTCGTTTGGTATCCACGGTTCAAATATCGTTGGAGCCGTAATGCAACCAATTTGGATTGCGTTAACTGTTGAAAATGCAGCCGCTTTTGAAGCTGGTACAACTATTCCAAATATTGTCAACTATCAATTCTACAGTAACTTTGTTAAATTAGGTGGTTCAAGTGCAACAATTGGTTTGGCAATTGCCTGTGTATTCTTTGCTCGTTCCACCCAATTTAAAACCTTAGGTCGTCTATCTATCGGACCTGCTATTTTCAATATCAATGAACCATTAATCTTTGGTATTCCAATTATTTTAAACCCAGTGATGTTAATTCCATTTATCATTGCACCAATTTTGATGGCAGTAATTGCTTATGTCACAATGGCTACTGGTTTAGTTCCATATCCAAATGGTGTTAACCTTCCTTGGACAATGCCACCAATAATTTCCGGTTTCATTGTAAGTGGCTGGCGTGGGGGATTACTCCAATTAGTTCAAATCATCTTGAGCTTTATTCTCTACTACCCATTCTTCAAAATGCAAGATGATACGGCTTACAAAACAGAAATCGAACCAACTGAAACAGCTTAAAACAACAAACGAGGCTTGTCTTTTCAATAAGACAAGCCTCATTTTTTTTCAAAAAAAGCACACGCACTTTTTTTATTTATTCGTTACCGCTAATTACAGCTTCTGGATCATTCAATATTTCGCGATTTAATTCATTGATGCGGCTACTTGTCACCACACCAGCTACCATACTATCACTAACATTGACTAACGTTCTCGCCATATCAATCAATGGTTCAACTGAAATAACTAGACCCACAATCGCTACTGGAAGATTCATAGAACCTAAGACGATTAAAGAAGCAAACGTTGCGCCACCACCGACACCAGCAACACCAAAGGAACTAATCGTTACCACAGCTACCAACATCAAGATGAATTGCCAATCGAATACATTGATTCCTACAGTAGGCGCAACAATTGTCGCAAGCATTGCTGGGTAAACACCAGCACATCCATTTTGACCAATCGAAATCCCAAAGCTTCCAGCAAAGTTTGCTGTGGCCTCATCAACACCAAGTGCACGTCGTTGTGTCTCGATATTCATCGGTAACGTTCCTGCGCTTGAACGAGAAGTAAAGGCAAAACTTAAAGCAGGGAAAGCTTTTTTGAAATAAGTAATTGGATTCACTTTGACACTTGTTAGTAACAAGGAGTGAACAATTAACACTAAAATCAATGCTGCATAAGAAGCGATAATGAAGACACCTAGATTAATGATTGCTTCAAAATCACTCGTTGCTAAAACATTGGTCATTAATGCAAACACGCCATATGGTGTCAAACGTAAAACAAGAGTTACAATACGCATCACAATTTTGTATAAGCTTTCCATCAAGTTATTAAACGTTTCTGCTTCTTTTGGCGATTTACGTTTCACGCCAAGGTAAGCAACACCTACAAATGCAGAGAAGATAACCACACCAATTGTACTAGTTGCACGTGTTCCTGCTAAGTCAGCAAAGACATTGCTCGGAATAAACGATAAAATTTGTTGTGGAATAGATAAATTTTCAACTTGGGCTTGTCGCTCAACAATTTCAGCAATTCGCGCTGTTTCCGCTGCTCCTTCTGTGAATGAAGCCCCATCTAAGTTGAATAACATGACCATACCAATCCCAATAAAAGCAGCAATCGCAGTCGTTCCTAATAAGACAGCCAAAGTTGTCACGCTAATCTTACCAATATTGCCGCTTTCTTTCATACGTGTAAAAGCACTGACAATCGAAACAAATACGAGTGGCATAATTAACATTTGTAATAATGAGACATAGCCTCTACCGACAAGGCTAATCCAATCCAGCGCTTGGGTCACAATTTCATGACCATTACCGAAAATCAGCTGTAAAGCCCCTCCAAAGATAATACCCGCAAATAGACCAGTAAAGACACGAGTTGAAAATTTGACATGTTTTTGTTGCATTCGATAAAAAACATAAAGCATACCTACAAAAATTGCTAAAATAAGTAGAATGAGCAGAGTTGTCATTTCATTTCCTCCTTTGTTTTCACGCAAAATGACAAGTCCGTCAAGGGAAGTAAAGGTTCCTAGTGACCATTCTTCAACAGTTCACTCTAATGAAAATGCGTGTGAAAGAATCATTAGTGACCGTTTCATTATATCGAAGGTAAAAACGAATGTCTAATAGATGACCTTCGATTCATATATTTTTCTAACTTTTTATAAGTGAATAAATTCAAAAAAAGACTTTTAGACATGTCCACCACATTCTAAAAGTCTTTTTCATCCAATTATAATATTACTATATCAACATTACGCTAATGCGCCCATTGGATCCCATGGCGATAAGACAGTTGGTTCTGCTTCAAAAGCAGCTAATTGTTCCGCAGTCAATAAATCTTTGCGTACCACGATTTGGTAAGTAAACTCATCCATCCAAGCATCACTTGCCACAAAGAAACCTTTGTCACCGACTTTTTCGCCCCAGCTATTTTCAACTTTCCACTTAGTTGGTTGACCATCGACAATATCCACACCCGTTAAAACCATTGCGTGCGTCATTAGACTTTCACCATAATCCAAACGCTCAGCTTTGGTCATATCAAAATCAATATCAAACAACTCATTCATTGCATACGCATCTAAAGACATGATTCCTGTGTCTCTTGTAGATGATTGACCGACATCACAGCCAAACCAAACTGTTTCACCTTGCTCTAATTGTGCAATGGCTAGTTTTTTAAACGTAGACATATCCACATTTAAATATTTGACTTCTTTGCCACCAACAACGTTTCCTAACATCTCTACAGTATATGATTGATTGTATGGTTTGTCGGTGGTTGGTGCATTAATGATACTTACATAATCATCTAAATTAACTCCTACATATTTGTCATAAAACGTTTGTGGCGTTAATTGACGATCAATATGATAGACTTGTTCTTCATCACGATATTCAAAATCAAATGTTTCTGGCGGTGTACCTAATGACATTGCCAAGAAATTATAAACTTCTTGTAACATGGCTTCTTTTTGTTTTTGAATTTCTGTGACATTAGTCTCTTCTGCTACCATTTTACGAAGGACAGTTGCATCTTTGCGTAATTTTTTATTCAAATAATTATTTAACTCGCGTGAGTTTGATGAATTACTACTTTCTGGCATCGCTGTTTTTGGAACCACACCATATTTTTGGAAGATAGAAACAATCATATCCCATTGTCCACCATCTTGTTGTGGTGTTTGTAATAAGAAAGCCACTTTACGACTATCCAATGCTTGATCTGCTGTAGCTAAAATATTTTCATAAAAATAATTGGCTTTTTCATACTTATCCCAGAAGAATGTATAATTTTGAGATAATTCAAATTCTTTTAAATTGAATTGGTTTAACATTCTGTGACGGAAAGTATTCAAGGCTGCAAACATCCAGCAACGACCAGATTGTTTTTGATTGGCTACTTTTCCTGTTTTTACATCAACAGAGAATACCGGAACATTATTCACTTCTGCACTCATATCTGCTGCGGATGCTTGAATGCCATTTTTTACGACAGCTCGTTGCAAAGCTGTTTGTTTTGGATTTTTTTGAAAGTTAGCAGCAAATGTTTGTGTTAACTCTTGACGAATTTCAGACATACATAAATCTCTCCTTTGTTTTTACTCTTTTATTCTACTCCTCTCTTTTTAGAAAAACAAATGACTAAGATTTACCCGTGCTTTTTGCTTTTTTATGATGATACCCCAGTAATTTTTGTTCAACCGCTGCATACATCTGCCCGACTGGCTCACTCGCTAACAAATAAGTAAGCAAAATGCTACCCACGATCAGTGCCATTAACATCCAAACATTCAGTGATAATGATTGGATACCTAGTCCACGTAAACCTTGAATAATAAACCCATGCAGTAAATAAGCCACTAATGTATACTGACCATAGGCTGTATAACGTTTCTGTTTCGTTGGTACACAAGCAAAAAATGCCAGTATACCGACACAAGCAAGACACCACGTCACAATACGTACAAGCGCTCCCCACTCAGGAAAGTTCAAAAAGTCTTCATAAGGCTTAGACCCAAAAAAGATATATTTATTCAGTCCACCCAATGAGTGAATTAAGCCATAAATTCCTACGAAGCCTAACGTCCACCACCATTTCTTACTAGAATGAATAAACTTATTTACCTTATCATGCGGTAAATAATACCCCATTACAAAAAACGGTAAAAAGACAGCAGTTCGTTGCAACGTTAATTCCCTACCAAAAAATGGAATATACCCCACCAGTAAACTAACTAACAAACTTACAGGAATACCAATTTTAGCTGGTACTTTCTCAAAAAAGTATAAAGATAATTGCCAAAAAAATGAGCTAATTAAAAACCACAAAGACCAATTTGGAATATGTAATTGGAATGAAAATTCTTTCGAACCAACTAGCCAGTAAAAAAAGGAATACAGCCACTGAAAAAAGATATAAGGCAATATAAATTTTTGAAAACTTATACGTATCTGCATCCCTTTTTTTCTATCAAATGATTTCGCAAAATAACCAGAAATTAAAATAAATGCTGGCATATGGAAGGTATAAATCGAGAAGTATAAGTCTTGACTCCACGCTGTTTGTTCAATAAAAGGTTGAAGCAAATGTCCAAAAACAACCAACACCATTAATAAAAATTTTGCATTATCAAAAAAAGGATCTCGTATCTTTTTTGACATTAAATCACCGCCTTTTTATTTATACATTTAGTATACAGGACAAATATGACAAGTGTATGTCATTTTTACAAAAGAGAATAACAATTTATTGCTAAAAAAGAAAAAAAAAGAACAAAAGTCATAAATAGACTTTTGTTCTTTTACTCCGGCAGTAGGACTCGAACCTACGACATCATGATTAACAGTCATGCGCTACTACCAACTGAGCTATGCCGGAATAACTATATGTATAATAACAAGTTTCTTTAAATTTGGCAATAGAAAATTTATCATTTTTGTTATTTTCTCTCAAATTTTGTTATGATAATAAATAAGGAGGTTTGCACATGTATCAATTAAAAAAAATTAGTTCTAATGATTATAAACAAGTCGATGAACTTATTCATCAAGCATTCGAAAAATCTGACCATGGTTATACGGGAGAAGCCGAATTAGTTCGCAAATTACGAGAAGAAGCAAACTATTCCAAAGAGTTGGAATACATTGCCATACAAGACAATCAGATAATTGGCCACGGCTTATTAAGTGAAGTGACCTTGTATTCGGAGAATACAGAATTAATTGGTCTTTGTTTAGCACCTCTCTGTGTTCTACCAGACTATCAAGGCAACGGTGTGGGAAAAGCCTTACTTACAGCTTTAGAAAAGCAAGCGAGTGATTATCCATTTATTAGTATTTTAGGAGATCCTACGTACTATACACGTTTTGGTTATCAAATAGCGGCTAAATTTCATATTGAAGCACCTTTTCCAGTACCTACAGAAGCATATCTAATTAAGGAACTACATCCTGCAAGCTTAGCCAATGTTTCAGGAACAATCAGTTATCCATCGGCTTTTAACTAAGAACATAGAGGGTGCTAATTATTCAAGAATGGTAGACAATAGCTTACACAGATGTTGCTGAAAAAGCCATAGATTGTCAATTTAGTTTCTACCTCTCAACTGAGAATCCGCCCTTATGCTACCGCAAAAAACAGACGATATCTTATCTAGGATGTCGTCTATTTCTCAAGGTAAAGTGACTGCTCCCCCATTTTTTGATACATTCTCTGAAAGTCTTGTTTATCTACTTTACGATGTTGATAACCAAACGGATCATTTACATAAACAAACTGCTCATCTACTCCTGTCATTACGGCAGCATGGCATAATGGACTCACTTGTACAATACCACTGGTTGTTTGCCAGAACCAAAGATCTTCTTTCTTTGGTACTTCAAAGTCAATCGTAGCAATCACCAGCACGGGTTTACCATTTTGTACCAACTGTTCTAATGCTTCAAATGGATGTTTACTATAGTTGATATGATACTCATTTCCAACAATTTTTTCAGCAACTTTTGCTAAAGGTTCTACTCCAACCCCCATCGCTTCATTGCCTTCTTTCATATTTCCTACAAATCCATCATGAGGATTACCCTTTAAACCATTTGCTAAATTTAGCGGTACATAGTCCAGTTCATCTGCTAATTGATTTTTACTCGTTTGAAACCCATAATAACGTAAGAGCATGGATAAACTCGTTACTTCACAGCCGTTTTCTAGAGCATCGCCTTCAAATTGGTTTTCTAAAGGGACCTCAATGAACCGAACATTTTGCTCTGATGACACTACTTCAATTGAATGAGTATTGGGAAAATATGTAACGGTTGGTTTATATTTTTCAAAAATTACTATCGTTGTTAAACTACCGATGACAGCACCGAGTAAAAGAACACTTAAATAAAACTTTTTACGCTTCATTCGATATCCCTCCCTTAAACTATGATACATCAACAAAAAAGCTCATAAACCCTAATATCATAGGATTTACGAGCTAGAATTAAAGCCACCTGCCGGGCTTGAACCGGCGACCCCCACCTTACCATGGTGGTGCTCTACCAACTGAGCTAAGGCGGCAATAAAGTTATTTAACACAAGTATTAGAATACCTAATTTACGTTTATTTGTCAATCATTCTTTGCAAAAATTATAGCTAGAAATAGAACGATTATTGTTCTATTTCAGCTTGTAATATTTTAGCTAAGGTTGAAATCGATGGAGAGATGATTTCTGTATTTTGAATGCCAAGTTTCTTCGCTTGTTGCTCATTTCCCACAAAAAAACTTCTTTTAGCATTCTGCAATAATTGCGTATCATTACTATCATTTCCAAAAGCAACATACTCTTCTTTACCGATAATTTCTTTTAAAGTTGTCCATTTATTAATATTCTTAGCCGTAATATCAATATTTCCTTCATGATTGTGAGTAATGATAGCCAGTTCTTGATGACTAAGCTGTTGATAAATTTCTGAATAAAGATGTTGTGGTACATTCAACAAGATAATCTTAATGGGTGTTTGGATTTGTTCAAAAGGAATCTTTTTAGCTAAAATTGCTGGGTCCAACTGCTTAAAAATTGGATTATTTTTTGCTACTTTTGCCGCATAATTCCATTGATCATCAATAATATAGTCTAATTGATACTCAGTAATCAGTTGTAAAATTTGAGCATAACTTTCTGCATTGATTTTTGAGATTACTTGAACTTTACTACCAATAGATACAACAGCCCCATTCCCTCCAATTAATGTATTTTCTAAAAAATCTGGAATAACTGGTAATAAATCACGAATTGGACGGGCCGAAGCAAATAATAATTGATGTTCAGAGTTATTTAATTTTTTTAGAATACTTAAAATTTCTTGTTCAATAAATTGACCATTAAAACAAATTGTTCCATCTACATCAAACACATAATTCATTTAGGCACTCCTTCATTTTAATCTTGTTAAAAGTTCTATTGGTTGTAAAACAAGCTGATTCGCACCCGCGTCTATCAATTCTTTTTCATCGCCAAAACCATATAAAACTCCAATACTTTCAAGATTATTTTCTTTTGCACCTAAAATATCATGTTTACGGTCACCAATCATTACAATTGAAGATAGGTTTTCTAATTTTTCCATTGCTAATGCATATTGAATAACTGCCGCTTTCTCACTTCTGATACCAGCTAAATCAGCCCCATAAATGCCTGTGAAATAATCGCTGAATTTTAAATAATCTAATATTTTTTTCGCAAAATATTCTGGTTTAGAAGTAGCCAAAAAAAGATTTTTATCTTGTGAGAGTTTTTGTAAAGTCTCTTTCATTCCTTCGTACACAGCTACTTGATACATGCCCTCTTTTTGATATAATTCACGATAATAACTAACAGCTAATTCAGCTTTTTCTTGTTCTAATCCGATACGAATGAACGATTCTAGTAATGGTGGACCTACAAAGGTTTTTAAGATCTCATTTGATAATTCATCTTTATTTAGCTTTCTCATCGCATAGTTAATAGATGCATAAATCCCCTGACTAGAATCGATAATTGTACCATCTAAATCGAATAAAATATTATCTTTTTTCACAGCACTCACTCCTTATCTATCCTCTATTATACGTGTCTTATCTGAAAAATATACCCCTTTATATTCTATTTTTTATAACCAAAAAAAAATGCATCTGGGATTCCTCCACAGATACGCTTATAGACAACAAAAAAAGATAACAATCTTCTGTTATCTTTTAGAACTCCGGCAGTAGGACTCGAACCTACGACATCATGATTAACAGTCATGCGCTACTACCAACTGAGCTATGCCGGAATAATATTTTATTTTTCAATAAAATGCGTGGCGACGTCCTACTC
>NZ_MAEL01000039.1 GCF_009933335.1 Candidatus Enterococcus willemsii
ATTGATGGCTCGGATGTTTTAATCTTTAGAGAGTCATCCTCACTGAATAATCTGCAACGTACTCATAATGTTACGTAATTTATCCGCAACGGCTTGTAAATCATCGACATGTCCGACGAATTCTTCCATCGTTGCAAGAACTTCTTCTGAATTTGCAGAGACTTCTTGCGTACCAGCTGCATTTTCTTCCGTTGAAGCAGACATACTTTCTAGATTTTCTAAGACGGTATTTTGGATGCTGACGACTTGATTTGTCGCCATTTCCACTTCACGAATTCCTTGAATCATTGCAGTACTACGTTTAAATACTTCTTCGGATGCAGAAATTGCTTGGTTGATTAATTGCGTTTGTTTTTCGCCGCCATCTAATGAACGGGAAGCTTGTTCAACCATTTCAATCGATTGTCCTTGGATAGTTGAAATAATCGTTTCAATTTCTTTGGTTGAGCTTTTGCTTTGCTCAGCTAATTGACGAATCTCTGAAGCAACGACAGCAAAGCCTTTACCAGATTCACCCGCACGAGCTGCTTCAATAGAGGCATTTAAAGCAAGTAAGTTTGTTTGGTAAGAAATATCATTAATGACATTAATAATTTGGTTGATATCTTGAATACTTTGATTCATGCTTTCCATGTTGTGGACAAGTGTACTCATTTGGGTCATTTCAGCTTGCCAACTTGATTGGACTTCACCCATTACTTGCATGCTTTGCTTATTAATTTGTGTGGACTCTTGTGATTGTTCATTCATCGTTGTGACATTCGTTGTTAATTCTTGAACGACATCAGATAATTGATGCAATTGAGAAACGCTGCGTTCTGTTTCTTCTGCTTGAGTACTAGTCACTTCAGCAATCCCAGTAATTGTTTCGGTAACTTCACTAGCTGCAGAACTTGTTTGTTGAGAAAGTTCGAATAAAGAAGAAGACATTTCGGCAACATGATTACTTTCTTGCGTGACCAATTCAACTAAGCTACCAGTTGAATCAATCATATCGTTATAACTATCGGCCATGCGATGGATTTCTGTCCCATGTGCATCTGGATAGACGTAATTTCGTGCGTTTTCTCTTAAGTTCCAGAAGCTTGTATGTTTTTGTTTGGTTGGTATTTTACGGTAGATTTTATTCCCCATTTCAGCAAATAATTCCATAAATACCGAGATAATTTCGCGAATTGCAATTCGAACGATAAAAGAGAAAAGTAGAATAAGTACAAAAACCACGATAGCAACAGCAAGTGTAGATAAAAGAAGAGCTCTTGTTTCGGTTGTATATTCATTGTCGCGAATCGTTGCAAAAGCCCAACTATTACTGTCTTTTTCACCACGATTGTAATAAATGCTTGCCATATCGTTGTCAGAAGTAGCTTCTAAGCTCGCTTCATTTTCTGTTGCGTTCATAATTTGATCATAGAGTGGATCGTCAGAAATATCAACACCTACTCGTTCAGGATTAACATCAGCGATAATAATCCCATCTTTAGAAACTAAGGTAACATATCCTGTCCGACCGATAGCTAGTTCTTTCAATAATCCAGTAACATTTTGGTAAGACACATCCAGTGTTAACACGCCTTTAGTACCGTCTTTGTTAGTGACAACTTTGGAAATGGTATTAACGAACTCACCTGTTTTGATATCTTGGTAGGGAGTAGACCAGATAGACGCCCCATTTTCAGCCATAGCATCTTTGAACCACGGGCGCTCGGTTGCTTGATAATCTGCTGGTAATTCATTGGTTGCAATGGCTTGACCATCTTCTGTAGCGAAGGTCATTGTTAAAATATTGGTATCCCCAGCCATAGCTGTGCGCATGACGTTGCGAATATCAGTTAAATTAAATTTATTCTTAAATGCGTCTAATTCAGCAGTTGCTTCTAGTCTGGATTGAGCATTATTTAATAAATTGTCTTTTTCTTTTAAGACAGCTTGCGTGCCACTTACTTGACTGACTAGATTGCGTTCTTCTAACAAGTTATTCGAAATTGAAAAAGAACTCAATAACGTAGCAATCATTGGTAGTAATGCAATCAAAACCAAAACAGAAAGAATAAGTGTTCCGATACTTTTTTGTTTGCCATTTTTTTGTAACTTCATGATTTCTCTCCATTTCTATTCTATAGTGAGGTGTAGCTCAAAAAGCCACCCAATCATTTTCTATCGGCTACTATTGAGAGAAATTTAAGAAAAATAAAAAAATAGAGGACAATTTTTGCCCTCTATCCAATCAAATTTATTTTTGTGTAAACTCTGTTGCTTTGGCACCAGCTTGACGCCCAAAAATGATAATATCGGCTACAGCATTTCCACCGATACGATTATTTCCATGAAGACCACCTGTTAATTCTCCAGCTGCATATAAACCAGGAATAGCTTTGTTGTCTTTAGATAGAACTTCGGTATTGGTATTAATTTTTACACCACCCATTGTGTGGTGAATACCAGGAGCGATTTGAATCGCGTAGAAAGGACCTTCTGTTAAATCATAATCCATTGCCGTTTCGCGACCGAATTCAGCATCTTTTTTATCAGCAACAGCTTGGTTCCAAGTATCTAATGTGGCTTTCAAATCAGCTTCAGGAACGTTGATTTTTTTCGCTAATTCCTCAATTGTGGCACCTTCTTCTACAACACCTTGCTCTTTGTAGAAATCAACTTGTTTGGCCCGTGTTGCTAACGCATTGTCAAAAATTAAATACGCATAATGTTCAGGAAGAGCTGTTTCAGCAGCAGATACTTTATCGCGTGTTTCTAATTCGTTGAAGAAGCGTTTGCCTTGTTGGTTGACTAAAATCGCACCTTCACCACGAACCGTTTCACTAATCAGCATGCCATTTTTTTGAATAACAGTTGGATGCACTTGGATTTGATCCATATCAACCGTTTGTCCGCCTAAATCTTCAATCATCTTAATACCATCGCCAGTACTACCTTCAGAATTGGTACTAACGTAGCCTTTTAAGTCAGGGCGATGTTTGGTAATTAGTTCTTCGTTCGAACCAAAACCACCAGTTGTCACAACGACTGCATCAGCAGAAATTGTCTTTTCTTCTCCAGCAATTTTGACAGTGACACCATTTACACGGCCATCTTTTTCATTGATTGCTGTAACGTCTGCATTGACAAATAATGGAATTTCTCGTTCATGGACGTTGCGAATTAACCCATCTACTAAATAGCCACCAACAGCTGAACCATCTGTTGGGCGATGAATTCGTTTGACACTCGCACCACCACTATAGCTAATATTGTCTAAGGTAATTCCCATGTTATCCAACCAGTCAATTGCGTCAGCCGAATGATCGACAAAGTAACGCAATAATTCTTGGTCATTAGTTTCTTGTCCACCTTTAAGTGTATCGTCAAAGAAGGTATCGTTACTATCTTCAATTCCTTGTTCTTTTTGGAATTTTGTTTCAGAGGCATTCATTCCTCCTGAAGACTTTAATGTATTTCCACCAGCAATGGGCATTTTTTCTAAAACAACTGGATTCGCGCCATCTTCTTTAGCTTGAATTGCTGCGGCCATACCGGCACCACCCGCACCGATGATAATGACGTCGTAGCTATCTTTTAATTCAGTTGGATCCGTATATTCTTGTTGCGAAGCACCCGAAGTGGCATCAGAACTGGATGTAGCTGTTTTTTCAGATGTAGCTGTTGTTTCTGCTGTCGGATTGTTACTTCCACACGCTGCTAGTAACAAAGCAGAGGTCAGCAATACGGCATGACGTAATATTTTTTTCATAGTAAACCCTCCAAAAATAAATAATTTCATACATAGTATAAACTATCACAAAGTTTTTGGATAGTATTTTGTGAATGTTTTATCTTTTTTATTTGTTGTAAAATAAAGTTTTTTTTACTATTTCATCATTTTTTATGATAGAAGGTGAAAAAAGGTACAATTGTAAGACATATTGAAAAAAGCAAGCATTCAAATCATTTTGTTTTTAGTTGCATTCCTTAAATTTTATGTTTATAATACACTTAAATTAATTTTTAGGCATGCCGAAAACAAAAAGGAGGAGCACTATGATTCAATTTGAAAATATCAGCGCAAGTTATGATGGTAAAACAAAAGTAATTGAAGAGATTACTTTTTCAATCAATCAGCCAGCAATTATTGGCATCATCGGACCAAATGGGGCAGGAAAATCAACCTTTATTAAAGCTGCATTGCATTTAATTTCGTCAACAGGAACGACTTTAATGGACGGTCAGCCATTGAAAGAAGTACAAAAGCAAATTGCTTATGTTGAACAAAAAACAGCAATTGACCATACATTTCCAATTACGGTCAAGGAATGTGTATCGTTGGGACTCTATCCAGGGAAAAAGATGTTACAACGACTGACAAAACAAGATTGGGAAAAAGTGGCACAAGCATTAGATTTAGTGCAAATGTCTGAATTTAGTGAACGACAAATTGGCGAACTATCTGGTGGGCAATTTCAACGTGTGTTAATTGCACGTAGTTTTGTACAAGAAGCGCAATATATCTTTTTAGATGAACCTTTTGTAGGTATTGACGCAACTAGTGAAGGGATTATTATGACGATTTTACGAAAACTACAAGCAGCCGGAAAAACTATTTTTATTGTGCATCATGATTTAAGCAAGGTGGATACTTATTTTGATGAAGTGGTGATTTTGAATCATCAATTGATTGCTTATGGACCGGTCGCAACAACTTTTACAGAGCGAAATTTACGCCAAGCATTTGGTGATTCAATTTTTGTGAAAGGAGAGGTGGCAAATGATTAGTAACTTTATTGATGGACTAATGAATTATCACTTTTTACAAAATGCTTTAATTACTTCTGTGGCTATTGGTGTCGTAGCAGGAGCAATTGGCTGTTTTATTATTTTACGGGGCATGTCTTTAATGGGGGATGCAATTTCGCATGCTGTCTTACCTGGCGTCGCATTGTCTTACATTTTGGGTGTCAACTTCTTTATCGGTGCAATTATTTTTGGCTTGTTGGCATCAGTATTAATTACGTATATTTCACAAAATAGTGTTATCAAAAGTGATACAGCTATTGGGATTACGTTTAGTTCGTTTCTAGCATTAGGTGTTATTTTAATTGGTGTTGCT
The DNA here is from genome assembly GCF_009933335.1 of Candidatus Enterococcus willemsii. GTDB lineage: Bacteria > Bacillota > Bacilli > Lactobacillales > Enterococcaceae > Enterococcus_F > Enterococcus_F willemsii. The sequence continues at coordinate 5,102 of NZ_MAEL01000039.1, forward strand.
AACAGCTCAACAGATTTATTCCATATTCTCTTTGGGAATGTGTTAGCTGTGCAAGATTCAGATAAGTGGATTACTTTAATTATCACGGTCGTGGTATTAGGTCTAGTTGCCTTATTTTTCCGTCCGTTATTGATTACATCATTCGATCCGATGATGGCAAAAGCATTTGGAATGAAAGTTGAACGATACCACTATTTATTAATGATGTTGTTGACACTTGTTTCAGTGACTGCGATGCAAAGTGTTGGAACAATTCTAGTGGTTGCTATGTTAGTAACACCTGCTGCGACAGCTTATCTTTTTACCAAACGTTTAAGTCAAATGGTGTTACTCTCTTCATTTTTAGGTGGTCTGTCCTCAGTCATTGGTTTGTTTATTGGGTATAGCTTCAATATTGCTGCTGGTTCAAGTATTGTGTTAACCGCCGCTGTCTTATTTGTTTTAGGTTTCTTATTGTCACCGAAACAACAAGCGAAACATGGGAAAAAAGTCTGGGGGATTGCCGCACTTGTTATTGGACTTGTTGCCGGTGGTATTGCCTTATACGCTGATTCCCATGCTGTAGAAGAGAACGATAAATTACAGGTCGTTGTGACTAACTCGATTCTAAAAGATATGACGGAAGAAATTGCCGGCGATGTCATTGATTTGCATAGTATCGTGCCAGTTGGTAAAGATCCACACGAGTATGAACCTTTACCCGAGGATATTCAAAAAGCAACCGATGCGGATCTTTTGTTTTACAACGGTCTAAATTTAGAAACGGGTGGAAATGCGTGGTTCACGAAACTCATGAACAATGCGCAGAAAATAGTCAACGAAGATTATTTTGCGGTCAGTGACGGCGTGGATGTCTTGTATTTAGAAGACGAAGAAGCTGGAAAAGAAGACCCTCATGCTTGGTTAAATTTAGAAAATGGTATCATTTATGCAGAGAATATTGCGAAACAATTAAGCGAAAAAGATCCTGAACATGCCCAACTCTATCAGGAGAATTTAGAAAAATATACGCAAAAATTACATGCGCTTGACCAAGAAGCCAAAGCCAAGTTTGCTCAGATTCCAGAAAATCGCAAACTAATTGTCACGAGTGAAGGTTGCTTCAAGTATTTTTCTAAAGCATACGGTGTTCCATCGGCTTACATTTGGGAAATCAACACAGAAGAAGAAGGAACCCCTGACCAAATTCGTTTACTTGTCGATCGATTAAAAGGATTGGATGTCCAAAGTCTTTTTGTCGAAAGTAGTGTGAACCCGAAACCTATGCAAAGTGTGGCTAAAGATACTGGAATTCCTATTCATGCTGAAATTTTCACCGATTCTGTCGCAGAAGCAGGGAATGAAGGCGATAGCTACTATGCGATGATGAAATGGAATTTAGAGAAGATTTATGAAGGATTAACAGAATAAACAAAAAGACGAGCCTGATTATTCAGGCTCGTCTTGTGCTAAATGATAATAAATAATTTCTGGGGGAGCGCCAAAGCGAATGGGTAAGACAGTTGTTCCTAAACCTTGATTGACAGACAGCAACGTTTTTTCTGTCAGAAGATAAAGTCCTCTTGTATAGTGAATAGCGCCAGGATGTTTGAAATGAACAAAGGGTAGGCGAACTTGGCCGCCATGACTATGACCAGCTAAAATTAAATCGTATGCTTCTGGTAGCTCAATATTTTTGACACTATCTGGTTCGTGAATGAGCAAGAGGTGCCAATCGGCAGCTGTTCGCGCGAATTTATAATTAGGTTTACCATGTAAGGCATCGTCAGTTCCCGAAATAGCGATAGATATGTTTTCATTTGCACCAAAAAATTGTTGATTTTTCAATAAGATAAAATCACTTTCTTTAAATACTTCTGCGATAAAATATTCGCCATTTTCTTTATAATCATGATTGCCAAGAATAGCAAATTTTCCCATAGGTGCGGATAGTTTCGTTAGCTTTTCAATTAATGACTTTGTATAACGATGTGGCCAATTTTTGTAATTGTCTACTAAATCTCCAGTAAAAACAATCATATCTGGAGATTGTTGTAAAATCGAACGAATAATGGCGTTCATTCGTCGTGGATGATAGCTTCTTGAAAAGTGCGTATCACTAATATGTGCAATCGTCACATCAGTTTTGTTACGATATAAATCGTAAGCGTTGGAAATATCCAAAACATGTAGTTTGTTTTTTCGAATAAAATAATGCTTTTTCTTTAATCGGCGAGGCTCAATGACAAGCATATAAAACAGGCAGAGAACACATAGAATAAGTATTCCGTAAAGTATGTACATGTGGGGATAGGCCTCCTTTGCCAATCATAAGTTATCTATGTATAGAATAGAGGATTGTCGTTAAAAAAGCAATCGAACAAAAACTTAAAAATGTAGGTATCAGACAGTAGAGACATAAAAACTACTAGAAAAAATCTTTCTAGTAGTTGAATAATTATCTCATTTTTTTGCTTAAACGAGTTGCTTTTTTTCTTTTTGAAGGAAGTAAAAACAAGAAGCAGTCGTAAGGCAAGCTGACCAATGACCACGCCAAGCCTTTACTAGATGGTTGCTCTTGATAGACACCTCGGATAAGGAAGTGTAAAGCCATTAAACCTATACCACTGGCTAGAAGTGAAAACCATGTTGTTTGACCAAAGTCAAAGAAACGTAAAGCAACTAAAAGCATTGGATACAAGTAGAAAAATGCCGCAGTCAGACCAAAACGCCAGTTACGTGTTAATTGATAGAGACTTAAGAAAAAGAACACTGCCGACAAAAGCATCCCTAATGGTGGGAATAAACCAACTAAGAACGAATAGACAATGCCAAATAATATCATGCCTGGACCTTTAATTAGAGCAGTAATAACAGTAAATATGCCAATAACTAGTAATTGTTGAGGGAAACTAGCAAATGTCAATAAGCCAAAAACAGCTAACAATAACCAATGTGTCAATGTATTGACTTGATTTTTTTCAGATACGTTGCGACGAAACTGGGCAAATTCAGGAAAATCTCTTTGAAAAGAAGTTGCTTGTGTATGCGCCTGTTTTTTACGTCGAGCATAAAAATGATATTGTGTTCGTAAACGTTCCATTTGAAATCACTCCTTGTATATTAGTATAAAAAAAGTAATGAAGAAATGTATCCAACTAAAGGCGGATGTTTTCCTACATCTTAAGCAGAAAAAAAGAAGGTTTCCTCGTTTATGAAATAGCAAAAATGTGCTATTGTAGACGAGAGTACTAGGAGGAAGAAAAGATGATTTTTGATTCACATACGCATTTAAATGCAGAACAATTTAATGACGATATTCCAGAAACAATTACCCGTGCCAATGAATTAGGCGTGACCGAAATGGCGGTGGTTGGTTTTGACTACCCAACGATTGAGAAATCACTGGCTTTAAGCCAAGCATACAAAGATATTTATAGCATTATCGGCTGGCATCCAACTGAAGCGGGAAGCTACGACAAAGAAGCGGAAGCCTTTATTCAAAGCCATTTAGAAAATCCCAAAGTTGTCACATATGGTGAAATTGGCTTAGATTACTATTGGATGGAAGATCCCAAAGATGTCCAAGAAAAAGTTTTTCGCCGACAAATTGCCATTGCGAAAGAACATAAATTACCGATTAGTATCCATATGCGGGATGCAGTAGAGGATACCTATCGTATTTTGAAAGACGAAGATGTGCGTGATATTGGTGGGATTATGCATAGCTTTGGTAGCGATGATGAATGGGCAAGAAAATTCTTAGATCTAGGTATGCACCTATCATTCAGTGGTGTGGTGACCTTCAAAAAAGCTTTAGAAGTCCAAGAATCAGCGAAAATTGTACCAATGGATAAATTATTGGTTGAAACGGATGCTCCTTATTTAGCACCAGTTCCATATCGTGGCAAACGCAATGAACCAGGGTACACACGTTATGTTGTCGAGAAAATTGCTGAATTACGTGAGTTGCCTTTTGAAGAAGTAGCCAAACAAACAACTATCAATGCTCATCAATTATTTGGAATCCAATCATGAGTAAGTTAGCGATTGAAGAAATTATTGTTGTTGAAGGCAAAGACGACACACGTCGCATTCAAGAAGTAGTTGATGCGGATACGATTGAGACGATTGGTTCGGCGATTAATGACGAAATTTTAGCGCAAATTGAACATGCCCAAGAAACCCGTGGGGTCATTATTTTTACCGATCCTGATTTTTCAGGGGAGAAAATCCGTAAAACGATTATGGAAGTCGTCCCGCAAGCCAAACATGCTTTTTTACCTAGAAAGCAAGCACAAAGCAAACGTAAAAGAGCTAGTTTAGGTGTGGAACACGCCAGTGATGAAGCTATTTTAGAAGCCTTGGGAAAAGTAGTTACCCCAATAACAACGACCGATGTACCTGAAATTTCCCGTCAAAAATTATTAGATTTAGGATTAATTGCTGGTGCACAAGCCAAAGAACGTCGCGAAAAATTAGGTGATGAATTACGTATTGGCTATACAAATGGCAAACAGTTAACCAAACGATTGGCGATGTTCCGAATCACAGAAGAAGAACTTATCGCAGCGATGAAAATAGTGGAGGAAAACAAGTGAACGATAAAAAAGAAATCGCAGTACCATCTAGAACCAAGGAAATTCTTGCCAAGCATGGCTTTACATTCAAAAAAAGTTTAGGACAAAACTTTTTGACAGAACCAAATGTTTTACGCAAAATTGTGGAAACAGCGGAAATTACCGAAAATACCAATGTGATTGAAGTTGGTCCCGGAATTGGTGCCTTAACCGAGCATTTAGCGCAAAATGCACGCCAAGTATTGGCATTTGAAATTGACGATCGTTTGATTCCCGTATTGGCAGATACGTTATCGGATTATCCTAATGTCTCAGTCGTTCATCAAGATGTCTTACAAGCGGATTTATTAACGATAACCAATGACATCTTCCAAGAAGAACTACCAATCAAAGTAGTGGCAAACTTACCTTATTACATCACGACACCCATTATGATGCACTTTTTAGAATCGAATTTACCAGTGGCAGAAATGGTTGTTATGATGCAAAAAGAAGTTGCAGATCGAATTTCAGCTCAACCTGGTACAAAAGCTTATGGTTCATTATCAATTGCCGTCCAATATTACATGGAAGCCAAACTTGCCTTTATCGTACCAAAGACCGTTTTTGTTCCACAACCAAATGTTGATTCAGCGATTTTGAAATTAACACGTCGTGCGACACCAGCTGTCCAAGTGACAAACGAAAAAGAATTCTTTAAATTAACCAAATCAGCTTTCCAATTACGTCGTAAAACGTTATGGAACAACTTACAAAACAGTTATGGAAAAGATCCAGCAACCAAACAATGGCTACAAGATAGTTTAGCTGCTGCTGGAATTGAACCATCACGACGAGGAGAAACCTTGTCATTAGCAGAATTTGCCGCATTAAGTAATGAAATGGTGGCAAGAAAAGAGGGATAATTATGCCGGAAAATCCTTATGACCATCCAAAATTTTTTGAACAATATAGCCAAATGTCACGCAGTCTCCAAGGTTTATCAGGGGCAGGTGAGTGGTCCACGCTACAAAAGCTTTTACCAGATTTTAAAGGAAAACGAGTCTTAGACTTAGGTTGCGGCTATGGTTGGCATAGTATGTATGCCGCAGAAAATGGTGCGAAGGAAGTAATTGGTATCGATATTTCAGAGAAAATGTTAGCTGTAGCACGTGAAAAAACATCAGCGACGAATGTTTCTTATAAGCAAGAAAGCATGGAAGAATTCCATGCAAATCCGGAAACGTTCGATGTAGTCATTAGCTCTTTGGCACTACATTATGTCGAGGACTTTCAGCAAGTCGTTCAGAAAGTCTATCAAGCATTAACAACGGGAGGAACATTTATTTTTTCAGTGGAACATCCCGTCTTCACGGCAGAAGGTTCGCAAGATTGGACACGTGATGAAACCGGAACAATTGTCAATTTCCCTGTCGATAATTATTTCTTCGAGGGAAGACGGAACGTTCGGTTTCTAGGAGAAGAGATGACGAAGTACCATCGCACGCTAACCACTTATTTGGAAGTATTATTGAAAAATAATTTTACCTTGGAACATATCGTAGAACCGATGCCACCTGAGGATATGTTAGACATTCCAGGCATGCCAGATGAAATGCGCCGACCAATGATGCTGATTGTGCGTGCGAGAAAATAATATATAATTAGATTCCGTCACAGAAATTTCTGTGACGTTTTTTTGTAAAATGAATTTTAAATGAGTTTTTTTTAATTTTTGTATTGTTTGTTTTAAAAGGGTTTTCGCGCTTTTTTTAACTGTTTGTAAATTTTTAAGACTTCAAAAATGTTTACTTGATGAGATTATTATGATAAGATTCAGAAAATTGAATAAACGAAACGATGGTTCGCTATAAGAACCACTAAAATGAGGTGATTCAAAATTTTAAGCAGTGTACAGTTATCACTACAAGTGATGAAAAGTTTTACTACTAAAAAAACAGTTTGGGGTGTGAGAGAGTTAGCACGCGAACTTGAACAAAGTCATACTAAAATTTTCAGAATATTGGAAACAATGAAAGAAGAAGGTTTTGTCATTCAAAATCCTGAAACAAAAAAATATAGTTTAGGGAGCCCTTTTATTGAATTAGGTAACGTTGCTAAAAAACAGTTTAATTTAGAAGAAGCCTTACGCCCATGCTTAATTGAATTGAGAGATGCATTAGATGAATCGATTTTTTTAACAGTTATAAATAAAAATCAAGGACGAACGTTACTAGCTGTTGATTCACAGCAAGGTGTAAAATTTACAGCATTTGAAGGGAGTTTAGAACCTCTCTATGCAGGTGCATCTTATCGAGCTATTTTGGCATATCAAGAAGAAACATTTATTGATGAGATATTGTCTGAAAAAATGATTCCTTACACAGAAAAAACAATTTTAGACAAAACCGTTCATTATAAAAAATTAGAGGAGATAAAGCAAAAAGGGTACGCTATTTCTTATGGGGAGTATACCAAAGACGTGTGTGCAATTGCTTACCCGATTAAAGATGCTAGCAAAAAGGTTCGTGCATCGTTGACTATTTCTGGACCAATTTATCGTATTTCTGATGAAAAACAGCAATTAGCATTACAATTAGGAGCAAAAATACAACAAAAAATTGAACTTATTTTAGAACGTTCAAGTATTTATTTTTAAAAAAAGAAAGAAGGAATGACAATGAAAAAAAGGTTTAAAACACTCATGGTTTGTTTAACAGCAACTGCTTTATTAGCTGCTTGTGGTGGTAAAAGTGGCAATTCAGAAGGGGAATCAAATGAAACGAAAACTCTGGACAGACCCTTTGTTTATGTTGCGCAACAAGTTGTAGGATCAATTGATCCAGCGAAAGTAATTGACGAGACAGAAATTATTGCTGCTGTAAATTTATACGATCCTTTATTTTATCCAGATGTAGAAAATGACAAAATGGATCCAGTTCCACACTTAGCAACAGAGTATGAAGTTTCTGATGATGGATTAGTTTATACAATAAAGCTAAGAGATGATGTAACTTTCCATTCAGGCAATGCATTTACTGCAGATGACGTAGTGTATACAATTCAACGAATGATAGCAATTGGGGAAGGAAATTCTTGGTTGTGGAACGGTGTATTAAATCCAGAAAATGTGAAAAAAATTGATGATTATACAGTTGAATTCACATTGAACAATGCTTATGCTCCCTTCATTTCTTCAATGACTCAATTATTTATAGTCGATAGTAAGTTATTACAAGAAAACACTAAAGCCGATGATTATGGTCAAGGCTATTTAGAAAGTAAAGAGGCTGGTTCAGGTCCATATACATTAACCAAATGGGATCGTGAATCGGAGCTAGATTATAAATCTTATGAAGATTATTGGAAGGGGTGGGAAGATAATCAGTTCAAAGATATTCAAATGAAAATCATTACAGAGGAAGCTACCGTTAAAACACTTTTAGCTTCAGGTCAGGCAGATATGGTTCATCAATGGTTAAATATCTCTGCTTATAAAGAATTTGAAGGCAATGATAAGTTAGTTGTTCAAAAAGATCCAAGTGCTAAATTGCAACACATTCCAATGAATATGCAAAAAGCACCAACTGATGATGAGAACGTGCGTAAAGCAATTGCCTCAGCATTTGATTATAATACGGCAAATAAAGATATTTTAGGTGACTCAACACAAGCTGTTGGTCCAGTTCCAATTGTTGTTACAGGGAATAATCCGGATGCAACAGTTTATCAACAGGACTTAGAAAAAGCAAAAGAATATTTAGCTGATTCAAAATATGCAGGTCAAGATTTAAGTGTCGACTTTATGATTATGGGAGAAAATCCAGAGCAACGTCAATATGGCCAATTGGTTTCAGATAATTTAGCGAAAATTGGTATTAAAGTCAATATTATTAATGCAACATGGCCTCAAATCACAGAGGCTGCAACCTCTGCAGAAAAAACACCAAACTTAACATTAATTTCTGATTCATTGAAATACCCTCACGTAGATAGTCATACGTATGGTATTTATCATCCATCAACGCAGGGAAGTTTCCGTAGTATGAGTTGGTATGACGATCAAGAAACAACTGAAGTTTTGGAAGCTGCTCGTAAAGAAATTGATATTGATAAACAATTAGATTTATACAAAGAAGCACAGAAATTAATTACTGAAAAAGCACCATCGATTTATGTGGCAAATCCTACGCACCATATTGCTTACGCAAACTATGTGGAAGGGTACAAATTTGTGGGATTGATGGGATATGATATTGCTTTTTACAATTTAAACATGAAGTAAACTGTTGAGACAGCTATTCTGTAGATGTTCATTTATTGATTATCTGCAGGTGCTGTCTTCCTTTTCAATCATTATAAGAGAGGAGTTAGTGAAATGGGAAGATTTATAGGTAAACGTATTATTGGATTGATTCCTACAATTCTAGGATTAATTTTACTGATTTTTCTATTATCTAGAATTATGCCTGGGGATTCGGTTCGTTTAGCGTTAGGACCCGAAGCAACGCAAGAACAGATTTTAGCAATGGAAAACAAGTTAGGGCTACATGATTCGTTGATTATACAATTTTTTAATTATATAAAAGGATTATTTGTAGGAGATATGGGACTTTCTCTACGTTCTGGTCGAAATGTATGGTTAGACATTCAAGATACTTTTCCAGCAACCTTCGAATTGTCGCTTGTGTCAATGATTATTTCAGTAGCAGTAGGGATTCCTTTGGGGATTTATTCAGCTGTTAAGAACAACAAAATTTCAGATCATATTATTCGTATTGTTTCATTATCGGGAATTGCTTTGCCACGATTTTGGTTAGCGATTTTACTGCAATTAATTTTTTCTTATTGGTTAGGTTTATTTCCTGTTATTGGACGTGGGGATGTGCCTGTCGATACAATTACGGGCATGCGATTAGTGGATAGTTTAATTACAGGTAATTTTGCAGGATTTACAGATAGTTTTACACATATCTTATTACCAGCAATTGCATTATCTATTGCTACAGCAGCACAAATTATTCGAATGACCCGAACGAATATGATTGATCAAATGAATAAAGATTATGTACTTGCTGCAGAATCTTATGGATTGCCAGAAAATTTAGTATATCAACGCTATATGTTGAAAAATGCCTTTATTTCTGTTCTAACAACGGTTGGGATGCAATTTGGTTCATTAATCGGAAATGCTTTTTTAGTAGAAGCAGTTTTTGGTTGGCCAGGGATGGCTCAGTATGCGATTCAAGGTATTTTATACAAAGACTACAACGCGATTATCGGTGTGACATTAGTTATTGGTTTATTCTTTGTGGTTATTAATGTGATTGTGGACTTATTGTATGGATTCTTTGATCCAAAAATTAAATTGGAAGGTTAAGTAACTGGAATACTATGGGAGGTTCATATGGAAGCAAATATAAAAAAAAGAAAAGCTCCGGGAAAGATTCGTAAACTCCTAAAAAATAAATTGACACTTATTGGTTTGATTATTGTATTCGTAGTCATCATTGCTGCGGTTTTTGCTGATTTTATTGCACCACACCCAGACGATGTGACAGGGTCCATTGATTTTTCATTAATGAATCAACCACCAAGCGGTCAGTATTTATTTGGGACAGATGAAGCTGGAAGAGACATCTTTAGCCGTGTATTATTTGGAGCTCGCTACTCATTAGTGATGGGGGTTATTGTGTTAACTGTTGCGATTGTGATTGGAGTGCCTTTAGGATTGATTGCAGGATTTTGGGGAGGGAAAGTGAATGCTGTTATTATGCGATTGACAGATATCTTTTTATCTATTCCTTCAATTATTCTAGCAATGGCTGTAGCCGCCATTATGGAACCTTCATTGATTAATTCAATGGTGGCAATTTCTTTTGGTTGGTGGCCATGGTTTACTCGTCTAGTACAGGCAGAAACATTAAAAATCAAAAACGAACAATTTATTTTAGCCTCAGAAGGTATTGGTGCGAGTAAATGGCGCATAGCGTTTATAGAAATCTTACCTAATTGTTTATCAACGATTATTGTTAAAGCATCCACAGATATTGGATTTGTAATTCTAACTGGTGCTAGTTTAGGATTTTTAGGATTAGGTGCACAACCGCCAGCACCAGAATGGGGAACGATGGTTGCAGAGGGACGTGTTTATTTACCTACGATGTGGTGGCAAACAACATTTCCTGGATTAGCAATATTAGTGACAGTTTTAGGATTCAATCTGCTAGGAGATGGCTTAAGAGATTATTTTGATGTGAAAGTAGACTAGGGGGGCAGAAGATGGCAGCTGATAATTTATTAGAAATTAAAGACTTATCGATTAGTTTTAAAAATGGCCCAGAAGCTGTACCAACGCTTCATAATGTCAGTATCTCCTTAAAACCCGGAGAACTAGTGACAATTGTTGGGGAGTCAGGGAGTGGAAAAACAATTACGGTTCGATCAATCTTGGGTCTATTAAAAACTCCACCAACTATTTATACAGGAGGAAGCATTCTTTATAAAGGGCAAGATTTATTGAAAAATAAGAAAAAAGATTGGCGTGCAATTCGTGGGAAAGAAATTTCAATGGTTTTTCAAGATCCTATGACAGCATTGAATCCTGTGTTTACAATAGGTGAACAAATGATGAATGTTTATTTGTATCAAGGGAAAAAACGAGCCGGAAGATGGTTTTCTAAACCATCAAAAGAAGAGCGAAAAGCTGCTCGAAATCGAGCAATTGAATTATTAAATAAAATGAGTTTGCCTGATCCAGAAGGTTTACTGGAACGCTATCCTTTTGAATTGAGTGGAGGAATGCGTCAACGAATTGTGATTGCGTTGGCACTCGTGCATACACCAAAACTGTTAATTGCTGATGAACCAGGAACAGCATTAGATGTTACTGTCCAAAATAGCATTAACAGAGAATTACAACGATTGGTAAAAGAGGAAGGAATTTCCATGCTATATATTACTCATAATTTAGGTGTTGCAAAAGAAATGGGTGAACGAACTTATGTCATGCAATATGGAAAAGTAGTGGAAGAAGGAACGACAGAAGAGGTATTTTTACGACCTCAAGAAGCATACACCAAAGATTTACTTCAAGCATTACCGAAGCTTGTCTAGAGAGGGGGCAAACGGAATGGAGAATCAGCCAATTATAGAAGTGCAAGGGCTAAACAAAGAATTTATTGTGAATGGCAAAAAACGTGGACAAAAGAAGACCGTTCATGCTGTAAATAATGTTTCTTTCTCAATGAAACGAGGAACAACTTTGGCTGTGGTCGGAGAATCCGGGAGTGGAAAAACAACATTAGCAAAAATGATTATGCGTTTTGAACCAATTACTGCAGGAAAAATTCTATTCAATGGCAACGATATTAGTCAAATCAAAGGAAAAGATGCATTGAAAGCATTTCGTAAACAAATTCAAATGGTTCATCAAGATCCAACGTCTTCTTTGAATCCAAGTAAAACAATTCGTGAAATTATTGAAGAACCATTACTTGTTCATCGGTATGGGGATTCCAAGGCACGTTTGGAAAAAGTGAAGGAATTAATTCAGATTGTTGAATTACCAATTGATTTTTTAGAACGATATCCACATATGTTAAGTGGGGGGCAGAAACAGCGGGTAGGAATTGCTAGAGCAATTGCATTAGATTCAGAATTAATTATTTTGGATGAACCAACATCAGCTTTAGATGTATCTGTACAAGCTAAAATTATTCAATTGTTAGAAAATTTACAAGAAAAATATCACTTGTCGTATCTATTTATTACACATGATTTGGCATTGGTAAAGAATTTTTCAAATAATGTTATTGTAATGCAATTAGGTAATTTAGTAGAACAAGGAAGTGTTGAGGAAATTTTTCATCATGCCAAAGAAGTTTATACAAAGAAATTATTAAAGTCTATTCCAGTGGTAGAACCAGCAGAACAAGCATATTTGGATAGTATTGTGATTTAAAAAAGGTATTGATCGAGTCTATTTTGTGATTATGGAGAAGGAGGAACGGGTTTGTATATTGATGAAACGAAAATTGAAGCATTAGCACTAGGGGGGATTATCCTAGGTGGTGGCGGTGGTGGCAGCATGGATTACGGCATAGAAAATGCCAAAATTTCTTTGGCCAATGGTCGTCAACCACAGGTGATTCCAGTGGATGAACTGCCTGAAAATGCGACGGTATTAACAATTTCAGCAGTAGGAGCACCTTCTGCAACAGATCAATATGTAGTAGAACAAAATTTTGTAGAAATTATTGAGTTGTTAGAAAAAAATTATGATTTAACCATTGATGCTTTAATTACAAATGAGATGGGGGGAGGATCTAGTTTTAATGCGTTTATACCATCAGCTTTAAAACAAATTCCTATGGTAGATGCCTCTTGCAATGGTCGTGCACATCCATTGGGAACTATGGGAGCTATGGGATTATCTGAAAAAAAAGGATACATCACGCAACAATCAGCAGTTGGTGGAAATCCCTTAAAGAATAAAGAAGTTCAGTTAGTCACACAAGGCTCTGTTAATGCAACGTCTACTTTAATTCGACAAGCAGCTGTTGAAGCAGGCGGTTTAGTAGTCGTAGCAAGAAATCCTGTTAATAAAGAATTTATCCAAAAAAATGCAGCATTAGGTACATTAACACAATCATATGAGGTTGGGAGTGCGTTTTTACAAGGCGTGACGCCACGAGAAAAAGTGATGAATGTTGCAGATTACCTTGGTGGAACAATGGTTTGTCAAGGAATTGTAGAAGAATTTGAATTAACAATGAACGGTGGATTGGATGAAGGAAAATTCATTGTAAGACAAAAAGATGATGAATATGTTCTATATATATGGAATGAATATATGGCATTAGATAAAAATGGAGAACGTCAGAGTACGTTTCCAGATTTATTGATGTCATTTGATCAAGAGACGGGTTTACCCATTACTACCGCTGAATTAAAGGAAGGACAAGCTATCTTCGTCTTGCAAGTACCTTATCAAAAATTAGCTTTAGGTGCAGGAATGTTTGAAATATCAGGTTACAAACGGATTGAACAAGTTTTAGGCATTGAGATAGTAGCATATGTTCAAGAATTGATAGGAAATGATTATTATGAATAAAATTGTCTTTATCACTATCGGTGAAGCTCCACGTAGAGATATTGAAGACTCTTTTCTGGCTTTTTTTAATGATAATTCAAACGTCTCACAAGTAGGAATACTTGATGGATTGACAGTAGAGGAAGCTTTTCAGCAATTTCAGCCAGAAAAACAAGAAGAAGTTCTGGTTAGTACATTTTGTAATGGACAAGGGATTCAAATGTCGAAAGAAAAAGTACAGCAACGATTGCAACAAAAAATTATTAGCCTTGAAGAACAGGGCGTGGATGTGATTGTTATTCTATGTACAGCAGAATTTGAAAAATTGGTAACGAAAAATGCAGTATTGATTGAACCAGAACAAGTTTTATTGCCTTATATACATGAAAAATTTTTTAATCAATCGTTAGGTGTTATTTTACCATTAAGCAATCAAATCGAATCAGCTCGTGAGAAATGGCGAGCAAAGGGGATGAATCCAGTATTTGAAGCTGCGTCTCCGTATAAGTTTTCGAAGAAGCAATTTATGGAAGTTGGTCAACTACTTCAATCAGAAGGGATTGAAGTAATTGTTTTAGATTGTATGGGATACAGTCGCTCCATGAGAGAATTTCTTATGACTGTTACGAATCTACCTGTGTATCAAAGTAATGAATTATTATTTGAATATGTACAAACAATGTTCGAGGAGTGAAAATATGTTAAAACAAGTGATTGAAATGATTGATTTATTAGATAATCCCCAAATTACTGGGGAAAAAGTGATTGCAGTTTTTCAAGGAGTAGCTGGTGTCACTGCAACTAGTACAACTTTACAAGGTAATCAGGGCTCTACGGATTTTGTCAAAATTATTATCGAAGGGACAAATGGTAAAACTCAAGGGGGAACAGCACCTACGTTAGGAATTATTGGACGTCTAGGAGGGATTGCTGCTCATCCAAGTCGCAAAGGGCTAGTATCTGATGCTGATGGAGCAATTGGTGCATTAGCTTCTGCTTTGAAATTAACAGAGATGCGTAAAAAAGAAATGCCTCTTGAGGGAGATATCATTGTTACTACGCATATTTGTCCCAATGCGCCTACGCAACCGCATGAACCAGTTGATTTTATGGGCTCACCTGTTGAAATGAGTGATATGAACGAGTATGAAATTTTACCTGAGATGGATGCAATTATTTCAATTGATGCAACAAAAGGCAATAATATCATCAATCATCGTGGTTTTGCAATTTCTCCAACAGTTAAAGAAGGGTACATCTTACGCATATCCGATGATTTAGTTCGATTAATGACTATGACCACTGGGCAATTAGCTGTAACATTTCCAATTACCATGCAAGATATCACACCATATGGTAACGATGTCTATCATATAAATAGTATTTTACAACCAGCGACAGCAACAAGTGCCCCAGTTGTAGGTCTTGCTTTGACTGCTGAATCAGCTGTTCCAGGTTGTGGTACAGGTGCCAATCATGAAGTGGATATTGCAAGTGCAGTCCGTTTTGTTTTAGAAGTGGCGAAAGAATTTGTTCAGGGAAAATGTAAATTTTATGATTCAGAAGAATTTTCACACTTAGAAAAGTTATATGGAAAAATGACTATTTTACAAACTATGGGGAAAGCATAAAACAGGGACAACCTTTTCGTATGGAAGGTTGTCTTTTTATTTTCCATATGTGTCTTGACATATCTTCTTTAAATAGATACACTAAGTGCAGTTTGATGTGTCTTGACACATATGGAGGAGAAAAAATGAGAAAAAATTCCGTTAGAAAATTAACTATCGCTGCCTTATTAATTGCGATGGGAGTGATTATTCCGATGATTATGCCAAAAATTGTGATTGGTCCAGCATCATTCACATTAGCTAGTCATGTACCATTATTTGCTGCGATGTTCTTTTCCCCACAAATAGCAGTTGCTGTCGCATTGGGAACAGCGTTTGGTTTTCTTTTGACTGCACCATTCATTATCGCATTGCGCGCATTGTCTCATGTGATATTTGCAATAATCGGCTCACTTTATTTACAAAAGCATCCGGAAATTGTGAATAATAACAAAAAATTTCAATGGTACAATGTTTGGATTGGTTTGATTCATGCACTTGCTGAATTGATTGTTGTGGCCATTGTGTTAATCAGTGGAAATCAAACGCAACCAGATAATATGTTACTATTTATCTTTGGCTTTATTGGTGTTGGTGGCTTTATTCATAGTTTAATTGATTATAATATTGCTTTATTTGTCATGCGAGCATTAAGTAAAACATTTGATATTCCTGTTTTCGCAAAAGCAAAAGAAATGAAGCTTAAACGATAAGCGAACAATTGACGAAAAAATAACAAGCAACAATTATCTTTGATTGTGTTGTTCGTAGTCCTGTGCTATATTCAAGGCGTAGATGAAAATCTATAAATAAAAATCAGAGTAGGAAGCAAAGCGTTAAGTGCTAGAAGGATGGGATGTTGCCTTTTGGACGAAGGATGAAAATTCGCGGTTTTGTTTTCGCATTCGCTGCATATTTTTTGTGTAGCAGCTCGATAAGGAGATGCTAGAAATGAAAAGAAAAATTAGTACACAGATGATCACTGTAATGGCCTTGTTGATTGCTTTAACAGTTGTTTTATCGAACATTTTGGGGATTGAAACCCAGTTATTGAAAGTGACCTTTGCTTTCGTTCCCCAAATGATTATGGGGATGCTGTTTGGGCCTTTCTGGTCAGCAGTTGGTGCTGTTATTGCCGATTTAATTGGGAATACAATGTTTGCCAAGGCCCCTTTTTTCATTGGATTTACATTGAATAAGATTATTGCCGGACTTATTTATGGTTACTTTTTTTACAATAAAAAAGTCACATGGAAAAATACCATTCTTTGTACAGTAACGCTCACATTGCTACTAAGTCTATGCTTGACGCCGATTTGGCTATCGATGATGTACCATGTTCCGCTAAATCAGTGGCAACTTTGGGTACCTCGTTTAATTAAGGCTGCTATTATGATTCCAATCGAGGCAGGTACGATGTATGTGATTGGTAATATGTTACCAATCGACCAATTAACGAGAAAATTGAAACTTCAATAATAAGTGAAAATAGATAGAAACAAACATCCAATAAGAAATCATCGCTTGATGGTTTCTTTTTTTCATTTCGTTGTCTTTTTAGCCAAAAATACGGTAGAGTAGAGAGCAAAGGGAGGAATAGTAATGAAACGAATGAGTTTATTCATTGTTTTCGGTTTGATTATAATTATAGGACTAGGGCTATTTAGCTTTGTATATTTTGGTGGGTCATCCAAACAGACAGAATCAAGTCAATCAGACAGTTCGACAAGTGAATCCACCACCGAAACAACAACTAGTGAAACAATAGAGCCATCGAAAATTGATGCGTTACTATCCGAGATGACCTTAGAAGAAAAAGTTGGGCAACTCTTTTTTGTCCGGGTACCAGAAGCCAATCAATTAGAAGATATTCAAACCTATCATTTAGGGGGCTACGTATTATTCGGCCGAGATGTTGAGAATGAAACGAAAGACAGTTTGACACAGAAAATTGCTGATTACCAAGCAGCTAGTGATATTCCATTATTAATTGGCGCAGATGAAGAAGGCGGGACGGTTACACGAATTAGTCATAATCCAGAATTAGCACAGGCACCATTTGAATCACCGCAAACACTTTATGCTAATGGGGGTTGGTCAGCGATTCGTGAAGATACCAAAGAAAAAGCCCAGCTGTTAAAAGACTTAGGAATTCACACCGGACTCTTTCCAATCGCCGATGTGGCGACCGATCCGCAAGCTTTCATTTATGACCGAACAATTGGTCAGGATGCACAAGGTACCAGTGAATTTGTTGAAACAGTTGTCAAAGCACTTCAAGAAGAACAAAGTGGTTCAACGCTGAAACATTTTCCAGGCTATGGCAATAACCGTGATTCACACGTCGAAATTGTCGTGGACGATCGCTCGTTAGATGAATTAAGAGCAACCGATTTTGTGCCGTTTATTGCCGGAATCAAGGCAGGTGCAGATAGCATCTTAGTATCTCATAATATCATTAATAGCATGGATACCGATGTACCAGCGTCTATTTCACCTGAAGTCCACCGAGTACTACGAGAGGAATTGCAATTTGATGGCGTCGTGATGACCGATGATATGGATATGGCAGGTTTAGCTGATTTTATTCCTCAAGAAGAAGCCGGTTTAGCTGCTTTACAAGCAGGCAATGATTTGGTGATGTCCTCGACATATCAAGTACAGATTCCAGCAGTTATTCAAGCTGTACAATCAGGAGAATACAGTGAAGAACAATTAGATATCTCCGTTCGTCGCGTGTTGGAATGGAAAGAAAAATTAGGGTTAATTGAATAATAAAGGAAAAGAACTTTCGAGAAGAAAGTTCTTTTTAAATACTAAATTTCTTTAAATTTTATCGAAAAACGATAAAAAAAGATTGAATATCGATATATTTGTGGCTAGAATCAAGAAAACAGAATAAAAGGAGAGAAAATCAATGAAGATAAAAACAACATTTTTAAAAATTGCGCTAGGAGGTATGACGCTATTTATTCTATTCTTGGGGCTGCTTGTCACGATGGGAGCGTTGAGTTCTTATTTTAATCATGATTTATTTTTAGAACAAATTATCGCTTATATTGCATTATATATTGCTGCCTTTTTAGCCTTAGCTGTGATTGTATTTATTTATCGAATGCTTCGTTTAATTGATAAAGACAAACCATTTACAACTGAAGCATTGCAAATCGTCTCAGGAGTAAAAAAATTAATTATCGGTTTATTTGTCGCATTGCTAGGTATTTTACCCATGTTTTATTATATTGCAGACAATGGCGATGCACCTGGCGTGATGATTATTGGTTTAGGCATTGTCAGTCTTCCATTGGCAGTAGCTATTTTCGTTGCAACTATTGAAAAGCTATTAATGCGCGTCATTCAAATCAAACAAGAAAACGACTTAACTGTCTAGGAGGGACGAATATGCCAATTAAAGTCAATATCGACCGCTTGCTAGTCGAGCAACAGATGTCCGTCACCGAATTAGCAGATAAAGTAGGAATCACCATGGCAAATATTTCTATTTTAAAAAACGGAAAAGCCAAAGCGATTCGCTTTTCCACACTTGAAGCATTGTGCAAAGCTTTGAACTGCCAGCCAAAGGATTTGTTGGAGTATGTGGAGGAGTAATGGAATCATATTACTGTTTAACTAAATAGATAGAAGGAATATTCGATTGACTACATAGTTAATCGAATATTTTTTGTCACTTCGTGGTGACAAAGGATGTACTGCACCAAAAATGTAAACGCTGTACAATGAAATTGTTCAAAGGAGGAAGCGTATGAATGAAATAATTGATAAGCGAACGATATTTTTAGACCAAACATTTTCAAATAAGCAAGAAGTATTAGAAGTAATCGCCAAAACATCGGTCCATCTTAATATAGCTGATTCTGAGGTAGCTATTCTAGAGGAACTCGTTGCGCGTGAAAACATGTTATCTACTTCTGTAGGAAAAGGTATTGCTATTCCGCATTGTAAATCAAAAAACGTAAAATCATCAAAAATATTTTTATACCGTCTATCTAAAGAAATCAATTGGGACGAAGATGAACCTGTATCGCTAGTTTTTGCCATTTTAACCAATAGTGACAACTCAGATCATTTATCTATTTTAGCGAAATTATCTAGAAATTTACTAAAGGAAACTTTTTTAGGAAAAGTTAAAGCAGCAACATCATCTGAAGAAATTTATGAACAATTAACAACTATTTTAAATTAAGGAGCTGGAGAAAAATGAAAAAAATCGTTGCAGTCTGTGCATGTCCTATGGGGGTTGCACATACGTATATGGCAGCAGATGCTATTGAAGAAGCTGGTAAAAAATTAGGAATGAGCGTTAAAGTAGAGACGCAAGGGGCCGGAGGAATTGAAGATAAATTAAAACCAAAAGAAATTGCCGAAGCGGATTTAATTATTTTTGCAACAGCTGTTAAAGTCAGCCAAATTGAACGCTTTGAGGAGTATGAGGGCAAATTGGTACGCGTGACCTTAAAAGAAGCCATCAATAATAGTGAAGCAATTATAACAGAAAATATGTAAAGAGGAGAAAAATGATGAATAAACAAAAATTACAGGATTTACAGCAGCATTTAATGACTGGTATTTCCTATATGATTCCAATTATCGTTCCAGCTGGGATTATTATGGGAATTGGTATTATGATTGGTCAAGTGTCAGGATTTGATGCTTGGGATACTGCTTTATTAGATAGCAGTAACAATGTGCAAAAATTTGTGGGCTGGATTACGCAGATTGCTGGTGCAGGCATGATGAGCTTGATGTTCCCAGTATTTGCCGCTTATGTCTCTTACAGTATTTCGGATAAACCAGGGTTAGCACCAGGGTTTATTGGTGGCTACTTGGCAAATGTGATGGGGTCAGGCTTCTTAGGTGCTGTTGCTGTAGGGTTATTTGCAGGATTTTTCGTGCAATTTTTAAATGATCATATTAAATTTAGTCGTACATTCAGACCAGTTAAAAATATGTTTATTGTACCTGTGTTTTCTACATTATTAGTGATTATCGTGAGTTATTTTATTATTGGTCCAGTTGGTGTTATATTAGTAAATGCGATTACTGCTTTTATCAATGCAGTAGGGGAAACAGGTGAAGTTGCACTAGCTTCTGTGATTGCCGGTTCAATGGCATTCGATTTAGGAGGGCCAGTAAATAAAACGGCGTTAGCTTTGTCTATGCAATTGAATACGGATACAAATGCAAATGCTTGGGTGCCTGCAATGATTGGTGCCGTTATTCCGGCAGTTGGAATTGGCTTAGCAACGTTATTAGATAAAATTGTTTTGAAAAAAGCTGTCTATGATAATCAAATGAAAACAGATGGGATTGCTTGTTTCATTTTAGGATTTATGGGGATTTCAGAAGGAGCAATTCCCTTCGCGATTAAAGACCCGTTGTTTATGATTCCTTTGAATGTCATAGCTTCAGCAATTGGTGGTGGAATTGCGGCTTTATTAGGAACGAGTGCAGTAACTGGAGTTCCGGCAGCAATTTGGGGATGGCCTTTATCAACTAATCCGTTTGGCTGGGTCTTGGCGGTTGCAGTAGGATCAATTATCGTGTGTATCGGTGCATTGTATCGAGGAAGTCAGCTAGCAAAGAAGAATGAAATAAAGCCAACTGTGTAATTTTTAGTGACTGAAAACTGGAAAATGAGGGAAGCGAATGAATAAGAAGTTAAAAAAAATGATCGAAGTTCTTTTAAGAAGCAATCACTCAATCTCTAGCAGTCGTTTAGCTGAAATTATTGGGGTTAGCCAACGAACAATTAAAAGATATATTAAAGAAATACCTGATTCGTTTTCGGGTGTTTCTTTTACCATACAGGCTGATAAAAATGGGTATCAGTTAATCATTGATACATCAGAGAAAATTAAATTATTGGAAGTTTTGGGCAATTTAGATGGAGAAGAAAATGATGCGGTGGGAGCGAATATTTTTCTTTATTTAGTGTTTCATGGAGAATCCACGATTGAAGAGATATCAGACTACTTTTATTATGCTCGAAATACAATTGCTAAAAGAATTGAAGATGTGAGGGCCGAAATTACGCAATTTGATATCCAGATTCGACGTTCTACTAAAGGATTAACACTGATTGGAAAAGAATCTGCTTTACGTAAAGCGCTGTTTCATTTTTTAGAATTAGATAATAAATACAGCCAGCAATTAGTTGAAGAATATTTTCATGAAGCTCGATTTATTGAACAAATTCATCAAATCATTATCCGTGAATTAATCGATAATGATAGCTCGTTTTCACAAGAACAAATTTTACTAATTTTGAAAAATATTTTAATTGTATTGATTCGAGCGGAATATCCAAATGACAAAATTTATGAGAATGATGTGCTTGTGTATAAGAATTACATGGTAGTAAACAATATTGCGAAACAAATTTCAGAAGCCTTCCAATTAGAAATTAGTGAAGCGGATTTGTTTTACTTATCTATTTTATTTGGAAATACGACATTTACTGAAGAACGAGAACGCGAAATACGAATGGCCATTTTTTATTGTTTAGAAAAATTGGATAAACAATACAACGAGCAGTTTTTAGAAAACAGTCGAATGACTAGGAATTTACAATCGCATGCAATCATTAGTATTCAACGATTAACCATTGGGCTTTCTATGCAAAATCCTTTAAAAGAAATGATTAAAACACGTTATTTTTTAGCATACGAATATGCAACCTTCTTTTCTAATGAACTATCAAAAATCTTATCTATTCAATTCACAGATGAGGAAATTAGCTACTTTGCTTTACATTTTCAAACGTATTTAGAAGAGAAAAAAGAAGATGAAATCTATCATGTGATGGTTATTTGCGAGAATGGTGTAGGCACGTCATCATTAGTTCGAATGCAACTAGAAGCTCGCTTTACTAATTTACAAGTATTGAAAGTAATTCCTAGATATTTGGCAGAACAACAAGATTACCGTGACATTGATTTTATTATTTCAACACATCATATTCAAATAGACTTACCCAAAGAGATTATCTATGTCAGTCCTGTATTGACAGAGCAAGACTTTAAAACAGTTCATCGGCATATTCGTTCTTCATTGAGTACTGGATATATAAAGTCATTGTTTCATAAGGAGCTATTTATTTGTGATGTTCAGTTGAAAGACAAGGAAGAAGTATTACATGCGATTGGGAATATTTTACAAGGACAAAATCGAATTACGACCGAAAAACAAGAGCAGTTATTAGAACGTGAAAAATATGCACCAACAGATGTGGTTTCAGGTGTTGCCTTGCCGCATTTTGTGACAAGCGGTAAATCATTTTTCTTCTTTATGAAGTTACAAGAACCGATTTTATGGTCCACTGAACAAGTATCCTACATCTTTTTTGGAGGGATTAACGTTCAAGAAAAGGAAAGTAAAAAACTCTTCCCCTATTTAATAAAAAAGTTTCAACAAGAAACAATCCTCAAAAAAATGAATCACATCAAAACATATGAGGAATTCATACAAATTTTAGTCGAAGGTTAGGTGTAAAAATGTTAAATATAGGATTTATTGGATTTGGAAAAAGTGCAACGAGGTACCATTTACCATATTTATTGACTCGTAAAGAGACAATAAAAGTTTGTAAAATTTATTCTCCTAGCGTGGATGAATCATATCTTGAGCCGTTGGAATTAGCTTCTACGGATTTTTGTGAAAGCTTGGAGGAATTGTTAGAAAGTCCAGAGCTAGATATGATTACCATCTGTACGCCTCCTACCACACATTATGAATTAGCAATGAAAGTGTTGCGTGCGGGCAAGCATGTACTAGTTGAAAAGCCATTCTGTAGTACTGTGGAAGAAGCAGAGGAAATCTTTGCCTATGCCAAAGCCCATCAACTAATTGCTATGCCGTATCAAAATCGTCGTTTTGATAGTGAAATGATTGCTGCCCGTGAAATTGTCCATTCTGGCGAATTGGGAGATGTTTTTGAAGTGGAATTTCATTTTGATCGTTTCCGTCCAGAAGATGAACGACCACAAGGAACGGTATATGACGGTGAGTTTTATGGATTAGGCATTCACTTGCTAGATAAGGGAATTTCATTGTTTGGTATACCTGATAAAGTCTTTTATGATATTCGAACATTAAGAAAGCCAGAAAATCCAGATGATACGTTTGAAATGCAATTGTTTTACCCAGATAAAAAAGTTATCTTAAAGGTGAATCAACTGATTGCTAGTGAATATCCAAGCCTTCGTATTAACGGGAAAAAAGGTAGTTTAGTAAAATATGGAATGGATATGCAAGAAACATACTTGAAGCAAAATATCTTGCCTAATCAAGATGGCTTTGGCATAGATCAACAACCAATTACCGTTACACTTGCAAATGGAGAAGAATTGTCGGTTGAGAAGCGACTAACACCCATTGGGGATTATGGCAAAGTCTATGATGCAATGTACGCAACAATCAAAGAAGGAAAACCTAAACTAGTCAGTGATGAGAGTGCGATAGCTAACATTCGCATTCTTGCAGACGGCGTACAACATCCAACACCTTTTATTTTTGAATTATAAAATAACCCTCGAGATAGTCGTAATGGCTATTTCGGGGTTCCTTTTTTTAAGTCCTTTTTCTAAATAAAAAAGCCGATATCCTTCCAGATACCGGCAAAACTGCTTATTGTTCAAACTGTGCATGATGCAATTGGTAATACGCTCCTTTCGCAGCGAGTAATTCTTCATGTGTACCTTGTTCAATAATATGGCCAGCTTCCATTACTAGGATTTTATCGGCTGATTGAATCGTAGATAAACGATGGGCGATAACAAAGCTCGTTCGTCCTTTCATCATTTCAAGAAAAGCAGATTGGATATTCTTTTCAGTCAATGTATCGACGGAGCTAGTTGCTTCATCCAAAATTAACATCGCAGGATTGCTAATCATAGTACGGGCAATAGTTAAAAGTTGTCGTTGTCCGTCAGAAATTTTAATTCCTTGTTGGCCAATTTGTGTATCTAATGTTTGTGGCAAACGCATCACATAATCATACATATACGACTTTTTCAATGCAGTATAAATTTCTTCATCAGTCGCATCAGCGTTTCCGTAAGTTAGATTTTCACGCAGACTAGCATCAAATAGCCATGTATCCTGTAAGACCATCCCAAAGTGTTTGCGTAAATTGTCGCGCTTAAGGTCACGTATATCGACACCATCAATCGTAATTTTTCCTTTATCTACATCATAAAAACGCATCAACAAATTCACTAAAGTAGATTTTCCTGCGCCTGTTTTTCCAACGATAGCAATCGACTCACCCGGTTTCGCCGTAAAATTGAAATCCTCAATCAATGGGCGATTTGGCGTATACGCAAAATCAACAGCTTCAAAGCGGATTTCTCCTTGCACATTGGTTAATTCTTGTCCGTCTTCATCGGATGATTCTGCTTGTTGATCCAATAAATCAAACGTGCGTGTTAAGCCCGCCAATGCCGTTTGAATTTGGGTCGTAATCCCTGAAATTTCAATAAATGGTTTTGAAAACTGTGTTGAATAAATTGTAAAACTTGAAACGACCCCAATTGTTACTAATTCGCTACCCGAAAGAATCAAATAAGCACCCGTGAAACCCACTGCTACATAAGCTAAATGATCAACAAAACGAGACAGTGGATTAGTTAATGAAGAGGAGAATTGGGCTTTTTGCCCACGAATATAGAGTTCTTGGTTGATTGTTTCAAAACGAGTTTGATTGACTTCTTCTTGTTGGAAAGCTTTGACGATTTTTTGATTTCCAACCATTTCAGTCACAAAACCAGAAACTTCACCGACAATTTCTTGCTGGCGTCGAAAATTATTTTGTGACGCATTGGCAACTGCCCAGCTTACAAGAAAGATAATGGGTGTTGAGACTAAGACGACAATTGTTAAGACGACACTCATCCGAATCATCATCACAAAAGCTAATAAAACAACAGATAGCCCTGAAAACAATTGATTAAAAATCGCTGACACTGCCACAGAAACATTATCCATATCATTTGTAAAGCGACTGACAATATTCCCGTGTGATGTCTGGTCATAATAGCGAAGTGGCAATTGATTTAATTGTTGATAAGCATCTTTTCGTAAATCAGCTACCGCCAGATAAGCGACCCGATTGCCTAATCGTTGAATCAACCACTGACTGATTACTGTTACAAGGACAATGCCAATAAATAATGAGATAATTCGATACAAAGTAGAGAAGTCAACTCGATGGACAATCAGCTGATCCACCGCTCGTCCGATTAAATAAGTCATATAGACTGACGTGGACCCAGCGATGACCCCTAAAAAGATAGCGGCAATATTTTCTTTTTTATATTTTAATAGGTAAGGAAAGA
Source organism: Candidatus Enterococcus willemsii (assembly GCF_009933335.1). Classification (GTDB taxonomy): domain Bacteria; phylum Bacillota; class Bacilli; order Lactobacillales; family Enterococcaceae; genus Enterococcus_F; species Enterococcus_F willemsii. The sequence continues at coordinate 30,699 of NZ_MAEL01000039.1, forward strand.
AGCGTTTGATACTTTTCCAATCAAAAGATTTTTTATTCATTCGATTCCCTCCTCTTGTGATTCAACAATTTCTTGATATTCATGTGATGTTTGCAATAATTCGTCGTGTGTTCCTTTCGCAACTAATCGACCTGAATCCATGACTAGAATTTGTTGCGCATCTTGAATCGAACGAATGCGTTGCGAAATAATAATGACGGTCCCAGGAAGTTGCTTCAATGCTTTACGTAGATTTAAATCGGTTTGATAATCTAAAGCACTTAAGGAATCATCTAAGATTAAAATTTCTGGTTTAGCAATTAATGCACGTGCAATCGTTAGCCGTTGTTTTTGGCCACCAGAGAAATTTTTCCCGCCTTCAAAAATAGGCGTGTCCAATCCTTCCGGTAATGATTGAACGAAATCAAGGGACTGAGCGATTTTTAAAGCTTCCCAACATTCTTCGTCGGTCGCATCTTTTTTACCCCAACGCAGGTTATCGCGAATGGTTCCGGTAAACAAGACAGCGGTTTGAGGAACCATTGCTACTTTTTGGCGTAAGGTTGATAATTCCCATTGGCGGACATCCAGTCCCTCAATACGGACACTCCCAGCTGCCACGTCATAGAAACGAGGAATTAATTGTGTGAGAGCCGTTTTTCCGCTACCTGTAGGACCAGTAATTCCGACCGTCGTTTGACTTGGAATCGTTAGTGTAATGTCATGCAAAGCCAAACCAAATTCTGGCGCAAAACGAAAATCTACATGTTCAAAAGAAATCTCACCACGTGTGTTCTTAGTAGGTAACTCACCAGCAGTCTCTTGAATGACAGGTTCTGCATCCAAGACTTCACTAATTCGACTAGCCGAAGCAGCCGCGCGTGTAAAGATAATCACTAAATTAGATACAACAATCAATGCCAACAACATTTGATTCATATAATTAACAAGCGCTAAAACTTGCCCAGGTTGTAGATGTCCCGTGTTTACTTTAAAACCACCAAGATAAAAAATCGCGAGTACACCAACGTTCATAATCAAGGTTGTTGCTGGTGTCAGTAATGCGGAGAGATTCGTGACACGTAAGTAGACTTTAGAAAGTTCGTCTGTCGACTGATTGAAACGATTGATTTCAGTCTTTCGACGTGCAAATGCACGAATGACACGTACACCACTTAAATTTTGGCTCACTAATTCGTTGAGGCGATCGAGTTGTTGTTGTACACGTTTATATAAAGGAACAGAACGACCAATAATGAAAAATAAGACAAGACAAAAGAGAGGTAAGACCAATAAAAAAATAATCCCAATTTGCCAATCAATATAAAATGACATTACAACCGCACCAATACTTAAAAAGGGTGCCCGTACAACCAAACGAATTAACATCGCTAAAGCTATCTGCACTTGATTAATGTCATTGGTCATGCGAGTAATCAACGTATCCGTCCCAAATCGATTCAATTCTTGATGGGACAATTGATTGATTTTACGCATCAAACGATTACGCAATTCCGTTCCAAAACCTTGTGAGGCAAAGGAAGCGAAATATTGACAAACCATCGCACACCCCAAACCAATCACCGACATGGCAATCATCCATAGTGTCATCGAAAGGACCTTTGACCAGTCATTTTTTTGAATTCCTTCATCAACCAGAATGGCCATTAATAATGGAAGAATAAGTTCGAAAACGGCTTCTAAAAATTTGAAGACAGGCCCAAGAATAATTTGTTTCTGGTATTTTTTTGCATATTGTAATAAATGAACCATCATAACCTCCTAATTACTACTTGATAAGAACATTGTAACGGAAACATCTAATGAAAGAAAGTTGTTGCTACTGATAGTTGATGTAGTACCGAAATAGACAAAAAACGAATGGATGTTACAGTTTTGTTACGTGCAGGAAGATTGTAAATACTAATTTAATAAGGATTTTTCTTTAGTAAAACTCCTTATTCTTCAAAAAAACCTTATTTTACAGTGAAATGTAACATTATGTAAATGAAATGAAATAAATGACGTTTTAGATTTTAGTATAATGAACAAAGTTAGAGACAATTTAGGGGAAGGTGTGGACTTCAATTTGAAGGCGAAGAAATTTTTAGCGACCTGCTTGTTAGGGGTAACGTTAGCAGGACCGATTGCCGTTAGTGCAGAAACAATGGAATCGTTAGATAAGAAAGAAAATGCACTTTTACAACAAAGTCAAACCATCAGTGCGGATGTTCAAGCTGCTTTACAGGATATCAATGAGACATATCAAGCAGTTGAAGACTTAAAAGGACAAATCAAAGAGAACGAAGAAACATTAGCGAAAACGCAGAAAGAAATTGCAGCGACAGAAGCAACGATTGCGGAACGCAAAGAGCTAATGACAGATCGTTTGAAATCTTTACAATTAAATGCGTCTACTGAAGACAAATTAGCAATGCTTTTAGAATCATCAAGTATTCAAGATTTTATTAATGGTGTCTATGCAATTACTGTGATGCAAACAGCTGCCAATGATGAAATTGAGACTTTACAAGCTGAAACCGATAAATTACAAAAACTAGAAAAAACAGTCAGCGAGACACAAAGTTCGCTTGAAACTGATCAAGCTACTTTAGTAAGTCAAGCAGATGCATTAGATAGCAAAATCACAACATTACAAGCAGAATTAGCAGACAATCAAACTGCTTTAGCAGAAGTTGCGAATAGCAAAGCAGTTGAAGAGCAACGCATGAAAGCCGAAGCAGAACGTAAAGCAAAAGCTGAGGCAGAAGCAAAGGAAGCAGCTGAAGCTGAAAAACGTCAAGCTGAGCAAGAAGCAGCAAAAGAATCAATTAGTGAAACACCAAAATCATCAGCAAGCAGTGAATCAACTGTAGCTGAAGAAACAACCAAAGAATCAACAAATAACGTGACAAATACACCAGCGCCACCGAAACAAGATCCACCAGCAACAAACAATGGGGGCAGTGAAAACAAATCAAGTGGCAGAGTGATGTATATGGAATCAACGGCCTATTCTTATTCAGAAAGCGGCGCAAGCTTCTTTACTGCCTCAGGACTTGATTTAAGACAAAACCCACAAGCGATTGCTGTCGATCCAAGTGTCATTCCATTAGGAACACTTGTGGAAGTTGAAGGCTATGGCGTAGCAATTGCAGCCGATACTGGTGGTGCAATTAAAGGCAACATCATTGATGTTCATTTCAAAACAAGAGAAGAATGTATTGAATGGGGCCGACGTCATAATGTCAAAGTTACAATTTTAGAATAATTACGCGAGAAAACAATCATCTTCATGGCAATGTAGATGATTGTTTTCTTGTGACATGTCAAAAACCTACCTTTTATTCAAAAAAGCGATGAATGATGCGCTTTAATGACAAAAAACACCTTTTAATTAAACTACATTTAGGGTAGAATTGGTTTAGACTTTTTTCAAAAATATTCGTACATAAATTATAAGGAGTGGGAATCAGCAAATGAACAAATCATTTCTGAAAGGCTTAGGGATACTCGCAACAGCTGTGGTAGCTGGTGGTGTATGTGTAGTAGGTTATAAAATCAACGAGCATCGTCAGTATGAACAACGAGTGGCTTACGCTGAAACAGCTGTTGTCAGTGAAAAAAATAAATTAGCAACAATCGAAACAAAAATCGCTGACTTATATACAGATAAAAAGCAACACGTCTTTGTAAAGAATAAAGTGACAACGAATGAAGTCACTAAAATTCAAACAGATTTAGAATCGATTCGCGTCACAGCAGAAGATTTTGATATCAAAGACAAAGCATTACCGCCTGAGATTCAAGAACTAGCCGAGAAAAAAGAAGGGCTAACTAAAGAGCTGACTTTAGTTTCAGATAAGGTGCGTATGCAAGGACGCGTAAATAAGCTCTTTACAAAAGAAGTCAAAGATTGGCAAAAAGTTGATGATACATTAGCTGTTCAAGAAAACGTAGAAGAAAAGACGATAAAAGAAATCAAAGAACGTGTATCTTCCTTTAAAGAAGATGCTTGGCGCAAAGTAATTGATGAATATGTCAAATCAGCAGATGAACAAGTCAAAACAGCCACTGCTTTGCAAAAGAAATTCGATGAGCTTCTTAAAGAGGGCGCTGTTGTCACTTATGAAGATTATATGGGGGTTTTAGCAGATATTGAAAAAATCCGTAATGAAAAACTTAAAGAAAAATTCATGAAACTAGCAGACCAAGTTTCAATGGTGGTTGGACTCGTACAAGAATCAACAGAGAGCATCGAAGAACCAGAAGTCACAGAATCATCAGAAGAAGTGATTGAAGAAACGGTTGAGTCAGAAAGCTATGAAGAACCGGTTTATGAAGAACCAGTATATGAGCAACAATGGCAACCTGCACCACCAGTTACTAATGGTGGTGGAAGTACAGAGGGGAATTCTGATGGAAATGTTACACCGATACCAGAAAATTCTGAGGAGCCGACAACACCAGAAGAAATAACAAACCCTGAGGAAACAGAAACACCAGAAGTGCCAACACAAGAACCAAGCATAAATAATCCAGAAACAACCACTGAATAAAATAGACGAAATGTAAAGCTAATGGAGGAATAGAAAATGGCAAGACGACGCAGAAAAAGTTCTGTTGGAAAGAAAATATTTTGGACGATTTTTAGTATTGTAGTAGGATTGCTGGTTATTGGTTTAGGTGTCGGAGCAAAAGTTTATTTCGACTTGTCAGGCTCAATTAAAGAAACCTATGAGTCAGTGGAGCGAAGCAATGAGTCTACTAAACGAAAAGCACCCGTTGATTTAAGCAAGAACGAACCATTCAGTGTCTTATTACTCGGAATTGATACGGGAGATTTAGGTCGGACTGAACAAGGCCGTTCTGATACCTTAATGGTCGCAACTGTTAATCCAGAAACAAATAAAACAACTTTAGTGAGTATTCCACGTGATACGTATGTGGAGATTGTTGGTCATGGCACCCAAGACAAAATCAACCATGCTTATGCCTTTGGCGGTGCAGCGATGGCAATGGATACGGTTGAGAACTATTTAGATATTCCCATTGATCACTATGTGTCGATTAATATGATGGGGATTAAAGAGTTAGTTGATGCAGTTGGTGGAGTTGATGTGAATAATGATTTGGAGTTTGAAAGTCGTGGCGAACACTTTGCCTTTGGTCCGATTCATTTAGAAGGTGAACGTGCATTAACGTATCTAAGAATGCGTTATGAAGACAGCCGTGGAGATTACGGTCGTCAATTACGCCAACGCGCAGTGGTTGAAGGAATTATGAAAAAAGCCCTATCTCTAAATGGTGTGACGCAATATCAGGGAATTCTGAATACTATGGAAGGCAACATGAAGACTGATATGAGCTTCGGTGACATGCAAAAAATTGCTCTGGATTATCGGGATGCCTTCTCTAAAATGGATCAACTACAAATGACCGGTGAGGGCTTCATGCAAGATGGCGTTTCTTATCAACGTGTCAGTGAAGAAGAATTACAAAAAGTGCAATCAACTTTGAAACAACAATTAGATATTAAGTAGAAGAAAGTGGAGAGATAATGGAAGAGACGATTAGTTTAAAAGAGATTTTTGAAGTCTTGCGAAAACATTTGGCAACAATTTTTGTCAGTATGTTCTTAGGGTTAGGCTTAGCTGGTGCAGTTACCTTTTTTGTGATTACACCGCAATATAGTTCACGGGCTCAGTTAATTGTTACGTTACCACAAAGTGAAGGAACAGCAGGTAACGTCAATGATATTAATTATAATTTACAAATGTTGAATACCTACAAAGATATCATCAAAGAAGGCGATGCATTAGCTTTAGAAGTTCAAAAACGTTTGGCCGACGATTATGATATTAAATTAGAACCGAAAGAAATCAAGGCAATTTTAGAAGTGACACAGTCACAAAATTCGCAAATGTTCTCTATTTCAGCAACGAGTGATCGTGCAATCAATGCCGAACACATTGCTAATACTGCTGCAGAAGTTTTCCAAGAGACGGTTGCAGATGTATTAACAGTTGATAAAACGACCATCGTGTCTAAAGCTACAGCAAGTTCAACGCCAGTTTCCCCAAATAACAAATTAAACTTAGTTATTGGCTTAGTTTTAGGGTTGATGGTTGGTATTGGATTAGCCTTCTTAATGCAGTTATTTGATCGTACAGTAAAAGATAATAAATTTGTTACTGACACTTTAGGATTTACAATTTTAGGTACTGTGCCACAAATGACACAAAAAGAAATTAATGCAACAACACAAAAAATGCCTAAAAAAGAAATTAAAAAATTAGAGAAAACAGAAACAGCGACGCGACGTTCGCGCTCACGTGTGTAGGAGGAAATTATGGCAAGAGAGAGAAAAGAAAATCAAACCAATCCAGTCAGTCTAATTACATTAGTTGATCCTTCATCACCAGTTTCCGAGCAATATCGTACGATTCGTACGAACTTACAATTTGCTTCATCGGCAGATCAACGATTGCAAACAATTGTCATTACTTCTTCAGGACCGGGGGAAGGGAAATCAACGACTTCAGCTAATTTAGCAGTGGTTTTTGCAAAATCAGGGCAGCGAGTTTTACTAGTCGATGCGGATATGCGTAAACCAACCGTCTATAAAACCTTCCAATTATCTAATCATTCAGGATTGAGTACCGTACTGAGTACAGGGACAAGCGTCCGAGAAGTTGCCCAAGAAACAACCATACCCAATTTAACTGTTTTGACGAGTGGACCAAAACCACCGAACCCATCGGAATTACTAGGTTCTGTACGAATGGACCAAGTGATTACAGAAGTAAAAGGGTTATATGATATTGTGATTTTTGATATGCCACCTGTTGTTGCCGTAACCGATGCACAGATTATGTCTTCAAAAGTGGATGGTACACTGTTAGTAATTCGTGAGAATGTCACGAAAAAAGAAGATGCAATGAAAGCAAAAGAGTTGTTAAGTTTAGTACAAGCCAGAATGTTAGGCGTTGTTTACAATGGTGCTGAACAAAGTAAAGACCAAGGTTATTATTATTATTCAAGTTAATAGATAAGAAGTTTGAAGGAGTCGAATGAAATGATTGATTTACATTGTCATATTTTACCAGGAATTGATGACGGAGCCGAAGATATGGAAGCAAGCTTAGCGATGGTTGAAAAAGCCATTAGCCAAGGAATTACCCATATTTTATGTACCCCTCATCATAATAATGGGCGATATGAGAATCCGAAAGAATCTGTCATTCATTCGGTTTCTTTATTGCAAGCTGAAATTGATCGTAGAAATTTAGATTTAACCTTATTAGAAGGACAAGAAGTCCGAATCACTGGTGACTTAATGGAAGAAATCCAACAAGAACGCATCCTTTTCACCGATTTGGATGATACATATATTTTAATCGAATTTCCAACAATGGATATACCTGCTTATACGGAACAATTATTTTTTGAATTGCGAGCGGCAGGAAAAATTCCAGTTATTGTTCATCCCGAACGGAATGCCAAGTTCCGTGAAGAGCCCAATTTATTAATCTCATTCCTTGAAATGGGCTGTTTAGCGCAGCTAACAGCACCTAGTATCGTAGGAGTATTTGGTAAATCAATTAAAAAGACTGCTTTAGAAATGGTCAAACACAATTTAGTTCAAATGGTAGCTTCAGATGCACATGGAGTAAAAAAACGAACGTTTTATATGAAAGAAGCCTATGAAATTATCAGAAAAGAATTTGGACAAGAAAAAGTAAACTTAATGAAGCAAGTCTCGAAAGATTTACTGAATGGTGATTCAATAAGTTATCCAAACTATCAAGAAATCAAAAAGAAAAAATTTGGGTTATTTTAGGGGGAGAAATTGTTGGACTTAGAAAAAGAAGACGTATATATAGAGAAAAAAGACATTAAATCAAACTTTATTGATAGAGAAAAAGTAGAGAAAAAATATGTTTATCGATTCATTAAACGTATAATTGATGTTTTGGGGAGTTCAATAGGATTGATTGTATTATCACCCATATTTTTAGTTGTAGCGATCTTAATGAAAAAAGAAGAACCTAATGGACCCATCTTTTTTTCTCAAACACGAGTGGGGAAAAATGAATCAAAATTTAAAATGTTTAAATTTCGTTCGATGTGTGTTGACGCAGAGGAAAAACTTGCAGAGTTATTGAAGCACAATGAGGTTGAAGGTGCGATGTTCAAAATGAAGGACGATCCACGTATTACGAAGGTTGGAAAATTTATTCGTAAAACAAGTATTGATGAATTACCTCAATTATGGAATGTTTTAAAAGGAGATATGAGCTTAGTTGGGCCAAGACCACCTTTGTTGAGAGAAGTAGCAGAGTATACTGAATACGATAAACAAAGATTATTAGTCAAACCTGGATGTACTGGTTTATGGCAAGTGAGTGGTCGCAATGAAGTCGGATTTGATGAGATGGTTGAATTGGATATTGAGTATATCCAAAATGGAAGCATTTGGAATGACGTTAAGATAATGTTTAAGACTATTTTGGTTATGATAAAACCGAATGGTGCTTATTAAAACTAGGTAGGAGTATTAAAAAAATTATGGAAAAACAACATGTATATATTATTGGAAGTAAGGGAATACCAGCAAAATATGGTGGATTTGAAACTTTTGTAGAGAAATTGACTGAAAACCAAAAATCAGAAAATATAAAATATCATATTGCTTGTATGGAAGAAAATTCAGCAAAGTCAAATATAACTGACAAACATTTTGAACATAATGGTGCTGATTGTTTTAATATAGCAGTTCCTTCTATTGGGCCTGCCAAAGCTATCTATTACGATATAAAGTCTTTAAATTATGCGATACAATTAGCTACACAAAATAAAGATAAAAATCCAATTTTTTATGTACTAGCATGTAGAATAGGTCCATTTATATCTCAATTGAAGAAAAAAGTAGCTAATATAGGTGGGAAACTATTTGTCAATCCAGATGGACATGAATGGCTTCGTGAAAAATGGAGCTATCCAGTTAGAAAATATTGGAAGTACTCGGAAATGTTAATGGTAAAAGATTCTGATTTGTTGGTTTGTGATAGTACGAATATTGAAGGATACATTCATAACGAGTATGGAAAATTTGCTCCTAAAACAAAATATATTTCATATGGAACAGACATGCAATCAACAACATTGAAATCAGATAATAACATAGTAAAAGAATGGTATAGTAGTAAAAAAGTCAAAGAAAATGAATATTATTTAGTTGTAGGAAGATTTGTTCCAGAAAATAATTATGAAATTATGATAAAAGAATTTATGAAATCAAAAACAAAGAAATCTTTTGTACTAATTACAAATGTGGAACAGAATAAATTTTATGAAAAATTAGAAAATGAAACTAATTTCAGTCAGGATTCTCGAATAAAATTTGTAGGTACTGTATATAATCAAGATCTCCTAAAATATATTCGTCAAAATGCTTTTGCTTATTTTCATGGACATGAAGTAGGAGGCACAAATCCTTCTTTATTGGAAAGTCTATATTATACTAACCTTAACTTATTATTAGATGTTAAGTTTAATAAAGAGGTTGCTGAAAATAGCGCATTTTATTGGGGAAAAATTCAAAACTCTCTTTCAGAATTAATTAATAAGATAGATAGTATTGATGAAAGTGATAGACAAATGATGGGAGAAAAATCGAGTAACCGAGTAAAAGAGAATTACAATTGGAATAAAATAGTAGGGGAATATGAAATATTGTTTAATGAAGGAGAATATATATGAAGATTCTTCACTATACTTTAGGATATCCTCCCAGTCGAACTGGAGGATTAGTAGGATATGCTATCGATTTAATGGAACAACAAATTTCAATGGGGCACCAAGTAATATCGTTACATCCTGGAGAAATTAATATATTTACTAAGAGAACGTATATCATCAAGTCGAAAAAAGAAGAAAAAATTTTAAAGTATAAAATTATAAATAGTTTACCTTTGGCATTATTTGGAGGGATAGCAACACCTGAAGATTTTATGACCAAAGTAGATCCATCTATCTATTATGAATTTTTTAACACTATTAAACCAGATATAATTCATATACATTCTTTATTAGGTGTCCATAAAGAATTTTTTGAAGTTGCAAAAAAATTGAATATACAGATAGTTTTTACTTCACATGATTACTTTGGTTTAGCACCAGAACCCAACTTCTTTTTGAAGGAAAGAAGTTATGATAGAGAATCTACAGCTGAAAATTGGTATTTGGCTTCAAGAGGAGCATTAGGTACTAAAAAACTTAGAATGTTTCAGACAAGAATTTATCCTCTAATAAGAAAACTCAAAAAAATAATTACAAAAGTGAATAAACAAAATTTGCAAAAAGAAGAAATAGATAGTTTTGATAAGAAAAAAGTGAATAAATATCAGGAATTAAAAGAATATTATAAATCAATATTTTATTGTGTAGATATGTTCCATTTTAATAGCACTCTCGCAAAAGAAGTTTTTAGATTTAATTTACGACAAGAAATTCCACATAAAGTAATCTCTATTACCAATAATCAAATCAAATTAAGAAAAATTACAAAAGATACTAGAGGAAGTAAACTTAGAGTAGCATATATTGGTCCAGATAAGAAATACAAAGGATATTTTGACTTTTTACGTTTAACTCAAATATATCCAGAAAATGATGTAGAATTTCATACTTTTGGATATGAGCCTACGAAAAATAACGATAATCAGTTGGTTATTGAACATGGTAGATACAATTCGAGTAATATAGATACTGTATTTAATTCATTTGATATATTAGTTGTACCTAGTCTATGGAAAGAAACATTTGGGTTGATTGTAGTAGAAGCATTGTCGTACAATAAAATAGTTTTTGTTAGTACGAATGTAGGTTCAAAAGAATTGGTCCCTTCAGAGTGGGTATTTGAAGATATTGAAGAGCTAGAAGTAAAATTAAAAAAAATAGTAGATAATAAAATAGAATATCTTGATCAGACAGAAATGGTTAAGACTATGAAAGAACATGCATATGAAATAGAAGGATTATATACAGATATTATTATGAAGAGGTAGATGCTAATGAACAAAGTATCCGTTGTGGTTCCATGTTATAATTGTGCCACGACAATCGAAAAATGTTGTATAAGTATATTGAATCAAGAAAAAATAGATATTGAATTAATTTGTATTGATGATGGTTCTACAGATAATACATGGGAGGTATTATGTGGCTTAAAAGCCTTGTATCCTAAGTTAATAATTCATAAAATTTTTAATAGTGGAGTATCTAATGCAAGAAATGTGGGGATATCATTATCAACAAACGAATTTGTAGGATTTGTAGATGCAGATGATACTATTCATAAAGAAATGTATTTTAAAATGAGTACTGAATTAATTATGGAAAATATTGATTTAGTTATTTGTAATTTTAGTACATCAGATACATTGCCAAAATTAGTAGGTGAAACTGAATATATAAATCAAAATGATGTCTTAAACGCTTCTTTATATAACTCTGATATACAAGGGTTTGTATGGAATAGGTTATATAAAAAGCATATTATTATAGAAAATGATATAAAATTTAATCCCAATATGAAAGCAGTGGAAGACCTAGATTTTAACTTAAACTATCTGCAATACGCCAACAGTTGTACTTATATCCAAGAACAACTATATAACTA
>NZ_MAEL01000040.1 GCF_009933335.1 Candidatus Enterococcus willemsii
GTTTTTGATTTTATTGTCACATATTGATTATAAGTTTGATACACACCATTTTGTCCATTGGCTATTTGAGTAGCCCCTTCATTAATATACCCAACCAAAAGGCCTTTATTATTGTACAAGGATATATATCTTATTCCGTTATAATCTGCATATTGTTTCGCTTCATAGACTTTACCATAATGATTATCTGAATTATCCTTCTTATCTCCATCTACTGATTTTAAAATAGGGTAGTTCCTATGTGTAATAGTTACAAATTTATCATACTTTTTTAAATCTATTTTATTTTCACTATCATTCTTTGAATAATTTTGTGCATAATCAGCAGAAATATCAAATTCTCCAGCTACTCCTGGAAAAGATAGCCTTGACGACCATTGCCATGCGCCATATTCTGTATATCTGTTGGTTGTATTCAAGGTATAGGGATAAGCAGCAACCCACATTTTTGTATTGCCTAAACTAACTGGATCAATTAGACCAACATTTATCCAATTTAAACCAACATAATGATTCACATTTGTAAATCCCAATTCACCTAATCGTTTCTCAAATTCCTTTGAATTATCCGTATGATTATTATTGTTAGCAATTTGTGATTCTTCTATATCATTGACCATAACAGTGTCCTTAGGTAGGTTTAATCTTATCGCCATCTTCGCAAAATAATCCGCCTCTTCACGGGCACTATTTTTATCTGTAAACCAGCTATAATGATATACGGATACTTTTAATCCAGCGGCTAAAGCATTTGCTACTTGTTTTTCAGCACAGGGATTTTGATATGAAGTTGCTTCTGTTAATTTTACAACTACACCTGTCACACCATACGATTTAATTATTTTGTATTCCTCAACACTAATTTCTCCATTCCAAGAAGCTACATCAATAAAATTCTTATCCGGAAGATTAATATCAGTAGCACTAATTGCAGGAAGACTAGAGAATGTACTAAACGTTGTTGGTGACGTAGTCAAATCGGATCGGCGACTCGGGTAAGTTTGTTCCTCATCAAAATCGGGAATTTCAATTTCTTGGATCATTTCATTACTATCTGAGCTATCACTTGCTTGTTCTTGATTGCCTACATATTCTTCCTGTGTTGTCTCTTCAAAAGTACTACTTTCTATGTTTTCTATAGAATCTTCAACGAACTCAGAACTCTCTGTAGTCGATAATTCTGATGAAGTATCTCCACTGCCTATGTTTTCTACATCAATTTCCGAATCATATAACACTTTGCTTGTTGTTGTATCTATGTCTGTTGCATAGATAGGTAATGGGCAAAATCCTATCAATAAGGTTGATGTCATTCCTAACGCTACTATTTTCTTCTTCATTTTATTCCATCCTAACTTTCACTTTGAACATTTTATACACAAAGATAAAAATAGCACTTTATTAAGAAACATTCAAGACTATAAATAAACCTAAACAATCTTTTTAAATTACTTTTAGATGATTATAAAAAAGCACTTTATTAACCTTATAAAATAAAATCACTCAAAAAAAGGACATGTCAGAAAAAAATAAATTTCCTCAACATGTCCTCACTATACTATCAACTAAAAAAACAACTACTACCTACTAAATGCTTAATATCAAACTTGTCTACTTCTACTAACTTATCTTCATTAATTTTATCCTGATCGCAACTCTCATAATTTTCAACTTTAAATAGAACAGAAGTATCAGACACACTTTGAACTTTCCCTATAAACTTCCGATGAAAATCCTTTGGTTGAACTTCATATCTTTCACCAACTTGTAGTTCCTTTAATTTAATCATGATAACATCCCCTTTAATAAATCACGATTATTTTGGATAATAAATTATTCAAATAATCTATACTATATTCATAACACGTATTTAAAAAACATACAAGTTTTTTTACCTAAAAAAGGCAACTCCCTTATACGGAAAGTTGCCTTTAATTATTACGGATAAATACGATTCAACAAACGTGGGAATGGACTTGCTTCTCGTACATGTTCAATACCTGCTAACCAAGTCACTGTACGTTCTAATCCTAAACCAAAACCAGAATGTGGGACAGAGCCATATTTACGTAAATCTAAATACCATGAGTATTCTTCTGGATTTAAACCATGATGCTCAATTTCACCTAGTAAGTGATCGTAATCAACATCACGTTCAGAACCACCAATAATTTCACCATAACCTTCTGGTGCAATCATATCGGCACAAATAACGATGTCTTCACGAGTTGGATGTGGTTTCATGTAAAATGGTTTGATGGCTTTTGGATAGTTTAAAATAAAGACTGGTTGGTCATATGAATTAGCAATGAATGTTTCGTGTGGTGAACCAAAATCATCGCCCCATTCAATATCATCAAAACCATTTTTAATTAACAATTCCACTGCTTCATCATAAGAAATACGTGGATAAGGTAGTTTTGTATATTTTTCTAACACAGAACGATCACGGCCTAAAGTATCTAGCGCCATGTCACAGTTATCCAAAACGTTTTGTACTAAGAATGCCACATATTGTTCTTGGATTTCTAAACTTTCATCTTGATGCATGAAAGCCATTTCTGGTTCCATCATCCAAAATTCAATTAAATGACGACGTGTTTTTGATTTTTCAGCACGGAAAGTTGGACCGAACGAGAAGACTTTCCCAAAAGCCATTGCTGCAGCTTCCATATATAATTGTCCTGATTGAGACAAGTATGCTTTATGGTCAAAATAGTTTGTTTCAAATAAATCAGTTGTTCCTTCTGGTGCTGAACCCGTTAGAATTGGTGGATCGATTTTAATAAAGTTCTTTTTATTAAAGAATTCGTAAGTAGCACGAATAATTTCGTTACGGATTTGCATCACTGCATGTTGTCTTGATGAACGTAACCATAAATGACGGTGATCCATTAAGAATTCTGTTCCATGCTCTTTTGGTGTGATTGGATAATCATGACTTTCACCAATCACCTCAATTGTTTCTACACCAATTTCATAACCAAATTTTGAACGGCTATCTTCACGAATTTCACCTGTAATCCAGACAGATGTTTCTTGAGTTAAATTCTTCGCTGTTTGAAAAATTTCTTCGCCTACTTCATTTTTAACTACGATTCCTTGAAAATTAGCTGAACCGTCTCTTAACTGTAAGAAAGCAATCTTACCGCTTGAGCGTTTGTTGGCAATCCATGCGCCGATTTTTACTGTTTCGCCTACATGATTTTTTGCATCAATAATTTGAATTTGTTCCACTTGTGTCTCTCCATTCTATAATTAAGCGTTCTATCAAAGTGTATTACTTTCTGCGTTTATTTTCAACAAAAGCTTTGATTCTATTGACTGTTTTTTCTAATGTTTCCCAGTCAGTAGCATAACTTAGTCGAATATTTTCTTCTGCACCAAAGCCTGCCCCTGTCACTAAAGCAACATGCGCTTCATTTAGTAACGCATCGGTAAATTCAGTGACATCATCATAACCACATATTTCCATTGTTCCTTTTACATTTGGGAATAAATAAAAAGCACCTTGTGGTTTGACTAATTTGACCCCAGGAATTTCTAAAACCAATGGATATAAACGATTTAAACGTTCTTCAAAGGCAAGTCGCATCTCTTCCACTGTATCTTGAGGACCAGTCAATGCTTCTACTGCTGCATATTGACTCACGGCAGTCGGATTACTTGTCGATTGAGAAGCGATATCAATCATCGCTTGAATCAATTCTTTATTTCCTACCGCAAATCCGATACGCCAACCTGTCATAGAATAGCTTTTTGATACCCCATTAATAATCAATGTATGCTGACGAATCTCTTCAGAAATAGTTGCAATCGGCGTAAACGTGTGCTCACCATAAACGAGACGACCATAAATATCATCTGCCACAATTAATAAGTCATTTGCAACCGCCCACTCACCAATCTGTGCCAACTCTTCTTTCGTATAAATCATCCCCGTTGGATTAGATGGCGAATTTAAAATAATCGCTTTTGTCTTCGTTGTGCGAACACTCTCTAATTGTTCAACAGTGATTTTAAAATTATTTGATTCTTGTCCGGCAACGAAGACTGGTGTTCCATCCGCTAGCTTCACTTGTTCTCCGTAACTTACCCAGTAAGGTGTAGGAATGATGACTTCATCCCCTTCATCTAACAATGCTTGGAAAAGAACATATAACGCAAATTTTGCACCATCCGTTACTAATGTTTGTGAAACATCATAAGTAAGACCGTAAAATTGTTCAATATATGAAATAATTGCTTGACGTAATTCAGGGATTCCGGCTGTTTGTGTGTAGAAACTTGCTTTGCCTGATTCAATCGCTTCAATAGCTGCTTGTTGAATATGTTTTGGTGTTGGAAAATCCGGCTCTCCTAATGTCACACTTAACACATCGGCGCCTTGACTTTTCAATTCTTTCGCTTTAGCAGAAGCTGTCAAAGTAACTGACGGCTCTAATGTTTCTGTTCGTTTAGATAATTTCATAACCCTACACCCTTTCATTTTTCATTAAATATTTTGAATTGCTTTTAATTCATTTCCTTTTTTAAAGTCAATCAGATAATAATTATTACCTTGTTCACCAGTAGTCATCACTTCCCAAACTGGCTTGTCTTCAAACATACCAAAACTTATTTTTCGTATGTTATCATCTGGATAATTCGAGTGAACAACTTCTTTGGCATCATTTTCGGTAATACCATCTGCTTGGTTGAACACAGTTACTTGCTCTCCAGATTTAGGAACGACAACGATTAATGATTGATTTTTATTATCTTTTCCCGCGATAGTGAAATAGGTTTTCTCGCGTGTAAACCAATAAAAATCATCTACAGTCTCAATATTTGCATACTGTTTAGCTAGTTCTGTTGCTTCCTTTTCTGCTTGTCGCATTGGACGAGAGGAACGAATGTAAAAAATCGATGAGAAAAGAATAACTGCTAATAAAATAACAATACCTGTCAGTAAACCAATGACTAATCGTTTCTCATTCTTGATGCTTTTATCCACTTATTTTACACTCCCTTCTATAACTTTACATTATACAAAAAGTCTAAAGAAATCTGTACTACTTTTCATTAAAACTTATGTCTTTTCTAAAAAGTCTGTGACAGCTTCTTTAATTTTGACAATAGAAGCTTCAATTAAAGGTAGTTCTTTAGGTAAGGCACGAGCAATTTTTTTGCCATATTTCGTTGTGACAATTCGGCGATCCAAAATAATCATAACACCCTTGTCTTCTTCTGAACGAATCAACCGTCCTAACCCTTGACGTAATTTTAACGCAGCTTTCGGAATACTTTCTTGCATAAACGGATTGATTCCTTGCTCAGTTAAGTATGCATGACGAGCTTGTGTCATCAGTCGTTCTGGATTTTCAAAAGGCAAACGGGTCACAATCAATACTTGCAAGGAATCTCCCGGCAAATCAACCCCTTCCCAAAAACTGTCCGCACCAAATAAAATACTATCTTTCGATTGCATAAATCGTTTTAACAGCTTTTCACGACTACCACCAATTCCTTGAGCGAGAATTTCCTTTCCTTGCTCTAAAAAGCGCATATGCATCCGATTGTAGACACGTTGTAAAATATCATGCGAGGTAAATAACACAAGGACAGGTTGCTGAATATCACGTAGCAAAGCTGTTAATTGATGCGCTAACGTATCCGCGTATTCTTGTGGTGTTAATTCATTAATCGGTGCGCCTTCAGTCAAAGTGAATAATTTTGCTTGTTGGGCATAATCATAGGTTGTCGGGATAATTTTTAATGGTGTTTCGGGAATACCCATTTTTTTAGCAAAGTATTGTCGATCACCTGATACGCGTAACGTACCACCAATATACAAAATCTTTTCATAACGTTCATACCACTTAGTATTTGGTAGAATAGCAGCATCAAAGTCAACAAGTTGTAATTTCACTCGTTGGTTATAAACCGATAGAAAATGAACATAGTTCGCATCCCAACATGAAAACCATTGATGAATCAGATAACTTTGTTGAACCATTTCATCAAAGAAGCGTAATAAATCAATCCATAAAACGCGTTGACGATTCATCCATTGATCGCTCATTGGCTTGATGTATGACAAGAATTGTGTCTGTAGATCTAGCAGTTCATCATAATACAGCAACAAACGTTGGATGTTCTTTTCACATGTACTTGACACGTTCAATCGTTCTTCTTCCGTTACGATTTCTTCTTGTTTAACAGAAAGGTTAGGTAACCATTCAGAAAAAATATCTTCTTGCATTTCCAGAATAGCTGTTAATTCAGCACGATACAATTCAAACAAATGGATGGCTTCAGGCTCCTGATCAATAAGCATCTCAATTAAATCAAAAAGCTGTGCTTCCTCTTGATAATGTGTAATCTTCTTCTCAAACGCATGCATATCTAAGAACAAATGAGAGACTTTCTCCATAATTTCTGGTAAATGGTGTGCTTCATCAATAATTAAATAACGACTACTTGGAATAAATTGATGCTTCCGTTGCGTTTCTTGTGCCAATAATGCATGGTTAACAATTAACACATTGCTTTGTTTCATACGTGCATACAAATGACGTAAAAAATCATCTTGATAAAACGGTTGACTAGGACTTAAGTACTCCACACCAAAATGTTTAATTTCTTGAAAAAGTAAATGATTCAACCGAATTAAGTTCAATTCATCTAAATCTCCAGTCACAGTTTGTGTTAGCCAGACTAAAATCCCCATCTGATACAAGGCATATTGCTTTTGTTGAACAGGTGCATCCAGTGTTGCCTTAAACCGTTGCAAATCAATATAATGACTTTTGCTTTTAACCACCGTCGCTTGAATTGGTTGGTCTAAAATGGTATTTAGTAACGGAATATCTTGATTCATCAATTGTTGTTGCAATAAAAGAGAGACAGTACTGATAATCACAGGTTCTTCAGGAGTCGCTAAAAACTGTGCGGGCAAGAGATAACCAATTGTTTTGCCCATCCCCGTTGATGCTTCAATTAATAAATCTTTGTGCGTCCCTTCTGTAAAGTGTCGATACACATGATTCATTAATTTCCCCTGTTCTTTACGGTAGGTTAATTTCTCTTGATATAAAGCAAGCTTATCTTTCTTAGTCAGTGGGAATTTCCGTCCAAATTGTTGTTCCTCGAACATTGGCACTTCTTTTTTTCGCAAAGCAAGTCCTTCAACCACTGTTAGTTCTTCTGCTATTTGTACTGGGTGTTCTTGCATTTCATGGAATACACTGGCAATGTACTGGCTGGTTTGCATGCTAGTCACTGCACTTAATTGCGTGATTTTTTCCATTGTCACTAGTGGTAAATTACGCATAATTGATTCAATATAAATTAACAATGATGCGGTCACTTCTGCATCACTATCAGCCTGATGTGGGGCATCGTGGGCCAAACCTAAACTTTCTGCCAAATCACCTAAACGAAAACTAATCTCTGTAGATAAAAAAATCTGTGCCAGCTCGACAGTATCAATACCTGCAATGGTCAACGGTGGCATCCCACAACGCTGCAATTCATGATTTAAAAAATGATAATCAAAATGAATATTATGAGCAACAAAAGTTGTATCTTCTAATAAATTGTAAATGGTTTGAGCCACGTCTTCAAAAAAAGGAGCTTTTTTTACTCGACTATTTGAAATATGCGTTAGATTTTGAATTTGTTTAGAAATTGGTTGCATTGGATTAATGTCAGTTGCAAATCGACTAACAATTTGATTATTTTCAACGAGGACACAACCAAATTGGATGATTCGATCGGTTTTTGGGTCAGTGCCTGTCGTTTCAATATCTACGATCGCATACGTATTTTTCATCCTATTTTCACTCCTTACACATGCTCTTTGCATTATACTACAAAGCGTTTCATTCGCCTACCTTCATCTAAATGAAAAAAGCTACCCCACAGAGGATAGCTTCTTTATCTGTTATTTCGGTTCAGGAATTAATTTATTCATTACGACTGCCACAATCGCACTTAAAGCAATTGGTGAATCTAATAAGTATTGCACAAATTGAGGGGCACTTTGTTTGACTTCTAGGGGCATGAATAATAAGCCGATGGCACAAATTAGCGGAACCCCAATGATATATAGTTCTCTTTCAGAAAATTCTTCATTCTTGATTACACGGAAACCACTTAGCATGATAATCACACAAACGACTGAGAAAACACCGCCGATGACAGCCGAAGGAACTACATGAATCAGTGCGGATAATTTACCCAAGAAGGACAAGATAATAAACCATACTGAGGCCATCACAAATACTTTCTTACTCGCCACACCAGTAATGGAAATAATCCCTGCATTAGTCGAATATCCTGTTACCGGGGTTGTTCCAACTAAGGCAGCAGTTAAGCAACCTAGCCCTTCACCAATGACTCCTTTGTTAATTTGCTCATCTGTTACAGACTCTTCTGTCACTGCACTTACCGCATACCACGTACCGGTTGTTTCTGCGAGTAACACCATGTAGATAACTAACATTGTTAAAATAGCTGAAATATCAAAGTCTAAACCAAAATGAACAAATGCTAAATTAGGAAGACTAAAAAATGGCGCTGCTGCAACCGAACTAAAATCCAAACCTCCCATGAAACGTGCAACGACTGATCCTAAAATCAGCGCAATAATAACAGAACTAATCCGAAAAACTTTTCCCAAACGAGGAAAGTATTCGCCAAACATTGAAAAAATAACTAATGTAGCTGCTGTAATGACTGCTAACAAAATATTTTGGTTAATAGTTAAAGTCTCACTTGAAACATAGATATTGCCAGTGAAAGCAGATGGCAACAACGTCAAACCAACAATCATAATAATCGTTCCACTCACAATTGTCGGAATAAATTTACGAACAATGTATTTATACACACCGGTCATTCCCAACAAAATAATTGCGATTGCACCAATCACACTTGCTCCTAAAACGGTATCCATGCCTTTTGCTCCAAGATAAATGCCAATGATTGCACCGACTGGAACAAAAGAAGGACCTTGACAAACAGGTAATTTTAAGAAAAATAGCACTTGAATTAAAGAGGCAATCCCTGCACCTAAAAAGGTAGATTGAATTAAACTTGCCGCATCAGGTGAAGACATCCCCACTGCTGTTGCAATAATAAATGGTGGTACATATACATCCATTGCCAACACATGTTGCAACCCTAAAATAACTGCTTGTCCAAACGGAATATTATCATTGACACCAACCGTCAAACTCTTTTTTTCGACACTTTGTTCCACTTTCATTTCCCCCTATGCTTTTTCATGAACAAGTTTACCTTGAACCCATACTTGCTTAATATTTGTTGGTGTTGCTAAATATAATAATTTCTGTAACTGCTCTTTAGGTGTGGTAAATACACCAAAACCAGATAGGGAAGCTCCGACAGCATTCATATCTAATACTTGTAAGTCGCATACATAGCCTTTTTTAATCACACCAATTGGTAAATTTAAGGCTTCTCCACCACCTTGCGTTGCCAAAGAAAAAGCTTCGACAACTGAAATACGAGAATCACTCACACCACGTGATTCTTGTTGCATTGTCACGTCTACTCCGTCCTCTAGCATTCTTGATGACATCACCGCTTGCTTGATGTTGTCCCACAAACTAGGGGAAAAACCGCCAGAAATGTCCGTTCCTAAACCGATTTCTACACCTTGGTTTTTTAAGCGTTTAATCGGAATCACGCCGTTTGCAAAATAGGCATTAGAAATCGGACAATGCGCAACCGCCGTTCCAGTTTCGGCAAAAATTGCGCCATCTTTTTCATCGATAAAATTACAATGTGCCATAATAGATTTTTCTGTTAATAAACCAAAATCACGCAACACTTCTGTATCTGTTTTGCCAAAACGTTCTTTGACGTGATCGTGCTCCCACTGTCCCTCACTGCAATGCGATTGTACATGAACCTGATATTTATGCGTCAATTCACCTAAGCCTCGCAACCCCTCATCAGTACAACTTGGTACAAATCGTGGAGTCACTACTGGATACACACCTTGAGGAACTTCTTTTGCAAGCTCTTTAACAGCAATAATAAACTCTTCTGTATCTGCTAGAGCAGCCTTCGTTGATTCGTCTCGATAAAAAGTTGGATTCATTTCTGGATGATCCATTACGACTTTCCCAACTAATCCACGTTGGCCTTTTGTTGCACATATACTTGCTAATGTTAAACTCGCTTGTAAGTGTACTGTCGCAAAATATAAAGCTGTTGTTGTCCCACGCGCTAATAAATTCTCAACCAAATTATCATAAACATATTCAGCAAATGCGACATCCTCATATTTCGCTTCTAGTGGAAACGTACATTCATCCAGCCACTGATTCAATGGTTCATCTAACGCAATTCCCGCTTGTGGCCATTGTGGCGCATGGACATGTAAATCGACAAAACCAGGTAAGAAATATTGTCCTTCCTTCAATTCAATAAATGAATCACACACTTTCGCTTCTTGTAATTTTATTGCATACATTTCATCCGCTGATACATATACTTCTTGGATGATTCCTTGACTATCTACTTCAATTAATGCATCTTCTAAATAGACAAGTTCACCATAGCTTGGTGTATGAAATACATTTCCTTTAAAAAACATCATTGTTCGTCCCTTCAATATTATTCTCTTTCATTATAAAGGAACAATCATTTTCTACAATGATTCATCGAAAAATAAAACTCCAAAAATGACTCATCGTTCGTCATTTATACGTTTACAAAATTAAGCACAAAAAAAGACGAAGCAATTTGCTCCGTCTTGACTAATCATATAGAATTAAGCTTTAACAACGTTAGTAGCTTGAGGGCCACGTTGACCTTCTTCGATATCAAAAGTTACTGTTTGGCCTTCTTCTAATGTTTTGAAACCATCAGTTTGGATAGCTGAAAAGTGAACGAATACGTCGTTTCCGTTTTCTGCTGTAATGAAGCCAAAACCTTTGTCTGCGTTAAACCATTTTACTGTACCTGTTTCCATGTTAAAAAATCCTCCTTGTGTATAATACACATATTTGCAATTACTTGTTAGGTGAAAATTTGGAAGATGTTTTAAGATGAAACAAGCTACCATAATTTACCGTTACAAATACTACTCACTTAGTATAACATAGATGAAGAACAAATAGCTACTATTTTCGATGTTTATTTTAAAAACTATTTTTAGCTATTGAATTAGTAACGTAAAATGGCAACCAATTCTTTTTCACCCGGTGCATCTGTTTGTTCCAATACATAGACATCCCCATTGTTGCGAATTGTGTCATGCGCTAAGGTGTTTAGAACTTGTCGCCAGTCATACTCAACTTCAGGATTTTCACCATATCCATCAATGAGATTAGACGTAGCAATAAATAAATGACCAATTCTACCTAATGGTGCCGCTTGTCGAATATCTGACAATTGGTCAAAATACTTGCGTTCAATCCATTTTTGATAATCTGCTACTTCTTTTGCTGCCAAAGCATCACTAATTTTTTGTGTTCCTGCCTCTATTTGGTTTAGAGATAATTGCGCAGGAGAGCCAGAAACAGCAACATCTGGATGGTAACAAGGATTTTTAGCTACTTTTTTGAACATTGTTTGATTTTCTGGTAATGCATATAGATAAATTGGTAATTCTTCTGGATTATCAAATTCATTTTTCAAATAACTATCAACTACTTGATAATAATTGACCCAATCAATCTCAATTTCTTCATCTTTCGCACTCACACCATGGTAAGCAACCGAATCACGTCCACCATTACTTCCTTGTGCCCGGAAATTCAAATTGCCTCCAGTAACTTCTTCTCCAAGTGCTTGTTTGATATCAGTTGGTGCCCCATCTGATAAAACGACTTCTGTTAATTGTTTATTTTCCATTAAATATAGCTTCATTGAATCTCGATTTAATGCGAGTACGTAATACTTGTAATTAAACTGCGCATTTTTGATAATCGCTAATAAGTAAGGTGTATCTCCTACATAGTATTGATCATCTACGCGAATACTCAATCGATGAACATAGCTTTCATCTTTCGTTAAGATAATTGCCACGCTAGTTGTCGCTTGACGCCAAAAATCGCGAGCATTTAGCAATTCATCAAGTTTTAATTGAAACGGTGCCCAATCTTGATCAGGATATTTTTTACAAAATCTTTCTTTTGCTGCCTTCGCAAAATTCTTGAACTTTAATTGATCCTTTTCAATGTCTTGGTGTGCCACATGTGTATTTAACATAATCGTGAGAAACGGTCCTTTTACGCCTTCAGAAGTTAGTTGCGCCAACAATTCTTTTCCAATTTTCGCCATAAACTTTCCCTCCTACAAATTATATCTTACAAATCTAGTGTATCATGCAAGCACTTTCGCTCCAAACAAAACGGTTACAATTATTTAGTTTTTGCAAAACAGAACATAAGTTCGTATAATAAATTAAAAACTGGAGGTTAGAAAAATGCCTAAAATTGATTATAGCCAAGAACCGATACGGGACATTTTATTTATTGATGTCAAAAGTTTTTACGCCACAGTTGAATGCGTTTCTCGAAATTTAGATCCTTTAAATACGCTCCTTGTAGTCATGAGTCACTCTGATCATACAGGTAACGGACTTATCTTAGCTTCTTCACCCAAAGCCAAAGAAATTCTCCATATTTCAAATGTCACAAGAGCGGAACATTTACCCGACCATCCTGATTTATTAAAAGTACCACCACGAATGAGTTTTTACATTCAAGAAAATATGAAAATTAATAAACTGTTTCAGCAATTTGTTGCCGAAGAAGATTTGCTTATTTATTCAATCGATGAATCTATTTTAGATGTCACAAGATCGTTAAACCTCTTTTTCCCTAATAAAAAACTCTCTCGTAGCCAGAAGAGACATCAAATGGCAAGAATGATTCAACAAACAGTCTATCGAGAATTAGGGTTAGTTTTAACAGTAGGTATTGGTGACAACCCTTTATTAGCCAAGTTAGCTTTAGATAATGCGGCAAAAGATAATTCTCCCTCGTTTATTGCTGAATGGCGATACGATAATGTGTCTGAAACTGTCTGGAAAATTCCTGAATTAACTGACTTTTGGGGAATTGGTCGTAAGATGAAAAAGCGGCTCTATACATTAGGGATTGACACCATCTATCAATTAGCTCATAGCGACGAAGAGTTTTTATACCAACGATTAGGAATTATTGGGCAACAACTCTATTATCACGCCAATGGAATCGACCGTACCATTCTTGCAGAAAAAACACCTCTTATACAAGAAAAATCATATGGCAATAGTCAAGTGTTACCCAAAAATTATACCAACAAAGAAGAAATAAAAATTGTCATCGGAGAAATGGCTGAACAAGTCGCGACGCGGATTCGCCGACACAACTGTCTTACACAATGTATCCATCTCTACATTGGCTCAGCTTATGGGTCTAAAGAAAGTAGTTTTTCCCATCAATTAAAAATAGATGCGACCGATCAAACAAAAGAGCTAAAACATTATTGTTTTTATTTGTTTGATAAGTATTATCGTGGGCAAGCGGTTCGCCATATTGGTATCTCGTATTCAAAATTAGTTTATACACGAAACCGACAATTGAATTTATTCGACAATCCGGAGCAAGAAATTGCCAACGAACGACTGGATCAAATCATCGACCGTATTCGTGAAAAATATGGATTTACAGCGATTATTCATGCCACAAGTAAACTTGATGGCGCACGAAGCATCGCACGCAGTCATTTGGTTGGTGGTCATCATGGTGGCGCAGGTGGCTTAGATGGCTTTTAACTTTTTTTCAAAAAATGCTTGACTTCTCTTCTGTGCTTGTGCTAAATTAAGCACTATCTTAAATCGTAACAATTACGATTTAAGTGAAAATCTTAAGAAAGTGAGTATAACAAATGAAAAAAATCTTTTTAGGCATGTTGTTGACAGGTATCACACTACTCGGTGCGTGTGCTGCCCCTTCAGAAAATCAAACTTCTGACAAACTACAAGTAGTGACGACATTTTATCCGATGTATGAATTTACTAAACAAGTAGTTGGTAGCGAAGGGGATGTTTCTGTGCTCCTCCCCGCCGGAACAGATTCCCATGATTATGAACCTTCAGCAAAAGAAATTGCCAATATTCAAAACGCAGATGTTTTTGTGTATAACAATGAAAATATGGAAATGTGGGTCCCTTCTATTGCCAGTACACTAGAAACAGGTAACGTCAATGTCGTTAAAGCAACAAAAGACATGCTATTATTACCAGGTTCAGAGGACGAACATGACCACGAAGAGCATGGCCATGAAGATCATGTACATGAGTTAGATCCGCACGTCTGGTTATCCCCAGCTCGTGCCATTCAACAAGTGAAAAGTATCCGTGATCAATTAATTCAAGACTATCCAGCCAAAAAGGAAGTTTTTACAACCAATGCAGAAAAGTATCTAAAAGAATTATCAGCACTAGATCAATCGTATCAAGAGACGTTTAGCCAAGCAAAACAAACCAATTTTGTGACCCAACACGCTGCCTTTGGTTACTTAGCGTTAGATTATGGTTTAACTCAAGTACCGATTGCAGGTTTATCACCAAATGAAGAACCTTCTCCTGCTCGCTTAGCAGAATTAAAAACATTTGTTGAAGACTATGGTGTAAAGTATATTTATTTTGAAGCCAATGCGAAAGATTCTATTGCTCGCACATTAGCTAGTGAAGCAAACGTTGAATTAGAAGTGCTAAATCCATTAGAAAGTTTAACTCAAGAGCAACTAGATGATGGCGAAACCTACATTAGTATCATGGAGCAAAACCGCTCTGCTTTAGAAAAAACAACAACAGTTACTAATGACAAAGCTGAAAAAACAATTCCTGCAAAAGAAAAAACTGTCTATAACGGTTACTTTGAAGACAAAGATGTTCAAGATCGTCCTCTTTCTGATTGGAGCGGTGACTGGCAATCGGTCTATCCTCTTTTACAAAATGGAACCTTAGATCAAGTATTCGATTATAAAGCGAAATTAAATCCAGAAAAATCATTCCAAGAATACAAAGAATATTACACAACTGGCTATCAAACAGATGTTAAAAATATCGCGATTACAGCTGATTCAATGACGTTCACCTTTGATGATGACACCACTCAAACGGCAAATTATCGTTATGTAGGAAAAGAAATTTTAACTTATGAAGCTGGTAATCGCGGCGTACGCTTCTTATTTGAAGCAACTGATTCAGATGCAGCTTTTAACTATGTCCAATTCAGCGATCATTCAATTGCTCCAACAAAATCAGAACATTTCCATATATACTTTGGTAATGAGAGCCAAGAGGCATTATCCGCTGAAATGGACCACTGGCCAACTTATTATCCAACTGATTTATCTGGCAACGAAATCGCCCAAGAAATGTTAGCACACTAATTAGATAGGAGAATAATTTATGGAAAAACAAGATTTATCTAGCGCATATCGTCGTTTAAAAAGTCCTAATATCAAAACAAAGAAACGAGCGCTAAAAATTATTCATCAGCACAAACGAAAAAAATAATCGGAGGATTCGTATGCTAAAACAAGCACATGTCAAACCATTCGATATTGTCCTTATCTGTGGGTTGATTCTCTGCTCGTTTCTCCCTCATTTTTTATTCATTCATTACCAGAAACAGGAACCTCTTACGAACGACAATGCACGGTACGCAGTAATAAGGATTGATGGCAAGGAAGTGGATCGATTTAATCTTGATACACAAAAAAACATGGAAAAGACCTATCATCCGACAGACGAGCAATATAATATTATTCAAATCAAAGATGGAAAAATCCGTGTCCGTGAAGATAATAGTCCCGATCAAATTGCTGTCAAGACTGGTTGGATTTCTACTAATGGAGAAACTAGTATTTGCCTACCACACAAACTAGTCATTGAAGTCCAGCAAAAAAATGCAAAAGATGCATTTGTTAATTAAAAACACACCATCGTTCTATCTTGCATAAAGATAGCGATGATGTGTTTTTTTATTTAATAGTTATGTTTCATCTAATAGTTAGCCAGTTTTATCCAAAAATCGAATAGATTACTAGCCCCCAGAAAAGTGTTAATCCGCCAATAATCCAGCGCCAAGCAATATGAGGTTGCATTTTTTGTAATTTCATACAAATCCCCTCCTCGTATAAATCATCATAACGAGAAAACTTGCATTTTTTACTAACTTAATCTAAATTTTTTATTAAGAATCTTGCTCCTTCGAAAATATGCAAAAACCTGAAACGAATTCGCTTCAGGTTTTTCAAAATAAAATTAACTACGTAGCCCGCGACCACGGTCAATCAAATACCAACAAACACTATACAACACGACAATGAACAAGACTAAAATCGCGATTGAGATAGCTAAAGGAACATCTTCTACTCCTAAAAAGCCAAAGCGGAAACCAGAAATCATATAAACAATTGGATTCACTTTTGAGACAGCTTGCCAGATTGGTGGCAACATAGAAATAGAATAAAAGACACCACCTAGATAAGTTAAGGGTTGTAAGACAAACGTCGGTACAATCGACACATCATCAAATGATTGGGCGAAAATTCCGTTTAATAACCCTGCCAACGAAAATAAAACCGCAGTTAATAAAAGTGTGACGATAATCATTGTCCATGAAAAGACGTGTAATGGTACGAAAAATAAGGAAATTAATGTAACTAACGCGCCTACTAAAATGCTTCGGCCAAGACCTCCAATGACAAAGCCCCAAATAATGACATGCGTTGGCACGGGTGCAACAAGTAATTCTTCAATATTTTTTTGAAATTTTTGTGAGAAGAACGATGACGCAACATTGGAATATGAACTAGTA
The DNA here is from genome assembly GCF_009933335.1 of Candidatus Enterococcus willemsii. Lineage (GTDB taxonomy): Bacteria > Bacillota > Bacilli > Lactobacillales > Enterococcaceae > Enterococcus_F > Enterococcus_F willemsii. Next base: position 16,842 of record NZ_MAEL01000040.1, read on the forward strand.
ATCACGGACATCATAATTAAACCTGGCACAATAAACTCCATATATGAAAATCCCGCCATCTCACCAATTCGTCCACCAATTAAATTCCCGAAAATAACAAAATATAAAGACGTGGTAATTACTGGTGGTACGAGTGTTTGAACCCAGATACGCATATAGCGATTGGTTTCTTTAATTGCTAAACTTTTTAATGCGGTTAAATAAAGATTAAACATGTTGTTCCTCCCCTAGTTTCCTTCTGTAAGCTTTAAGAATAGTTCTTCCAAACGATTGGATTTATTTCTCATAGACAAGACTTTTATCCCTTGGTTTGATAATTGTTCAAACACTTGGTTTAGTCCTTGATTGCGCTCCACTTCAACTTCTAATGTGGACGCATCTGTAAGTGTATAGTTGTACCCACTAATTTCAACCGGTTTATTTGTAGGTGCCAAATCCAAGATAAACGTTTCATATTGTAATTTTGACAGCAATTCCTTCATACTCGTGTTTTCAATTAATTCCCCAGATTGGATAATCCCGATATTGCGACAAAGCATTTCCGCTTCTTCTAAGTAATGAGTGGTTAAAATAATCGTGGTTCCCTCTTCATTTAATTTTCTCAAAAAATGCCACATTTCACGACGCAATTCAATATCAACACCTGCTGTCGGTTCATCCAAAATTAATAAGCGCGGTTCATGCATCATGGCACGTGCAATCATCAAACGACGTTTCATCCCACCCGAAAGCATACGCGCACGCTCATTGCGCTTCTCCCACAAATCGGATTGCTTCAAGTATTTTTCACTACGAGCTAGTGCTTCTTTACGAGACACACCATAATAGCCCGCTTGATTCACCACGATTTGTTGCACGGTCTCAAACGGATTGAAATTAAATTCTTGTGGAACCAAACCAATTTGTTGTTTCGCACGAACTAAATCTGTATCAATATCATAGTCAAAAATCTTCACTTTTCCAGACGTTTTATTAACTAGTGAAGTAATAATTCCAATTGTCGTTGATTTCCCTGCACCATTCGGGCCTAATAACGCATAAAAATCACCCTCTTCTACCGTCAAATCAATTCCACGTAATGCTTTTACGCCAGTCGAATAAACTTTTTTTAACTCTTTTATTTCAAGTGCATAAGCCATTTATTTATAATCTCCTTCTTACTGTTGTTAGATAGTACATTTTTCCATTGATACAGTATAACAAAAAATTAAGATGATGTGTGGCGCTTTGGTCTTTTTTTCAAGAAACTATTTTTTGTAAACGAATGAACGACACAGTATAGAAATGTTAGCATAAATGTACTATATTTTATGGAGGTTCATGTTATGTCTTTACTGCTCCCCATTTTGGTTGTCACTATCAGTATCTATAAGATTATCCAATTCTTGTTCCAACAAATCAAAACTGAATCATCAAACTTACCAAACAAAAGAATTGCTATTATCGTGGGTTGGTTGCAAATTTTCTATGTATTCTTTTTTCTTTCAGGATTAATGGTTTTCAATTCATAATTCAGCTTTTATATTTGTGTAGTGATTTCTATGCTTTGCTTCTTATTGTCTATTTGGATGATATTACCTGTTTCAAAATTTGAGCACGAAATAAAATACATCTTTGCTTTTCTATCTGTCTTTCAAATACATCCTACCATCTATCTTTTTTACTGCCAGAAGCTGGACTTCCGCCATTGATTCAGTTTTAATAAAAAAAGCCAAAATCTTATGGAATAAAGATTTCGACTGTTGCCTATGATAGTTTATCCAAATGAGTCTCTGTAAATGATGCTTCTTTCAAACCCATACCAAGCATTCGATCCATTGCAATATGAGCAAACCAAATCAGAAGCATTGGTTTGATAAAGGCTATTGATGGTAAAAAAAGTAGGAACAGATATAAAAGAAATGGAAGCGCAAAACTATGAAAAAAATTATAACCTAGCTTTCCAATTGAGGGATTCACTAAATAAAGTAGTATAGTAATATCAGGAATAAAGAATGTGCCAATAAATAATAAGAAAGAAAATTGTTGTGAAAAATAGAGACAAATAATAAGAAGGAACAATAGTAAATTTTCAATTTGAATAATTTTTTTGTTCATAAATACCTCCATTAGTTATTGATACTATCAGTTTAGTATGAATAACTTTTCACCACAATCACCACTATTTATTAATTTGTTGGATAAGCAACAAATCATTTGATTTTGTTGCTTATCCCATAAAAAAAGGAGCAGACGATGGACTTACGTGTCAAGAAAACAAAGCAAAATATCGAAGACAGTTTTTTTATTCTTTTAGAGCAACATACACTAGATGAACTAACAGTGAATGAATTACTAGCGACTGCCTTGATTAATCGTTCGACTTTTTACACCTACTATCGAGATAAATATGATTTGGCTGAACAGATTATCGCTAAATATTTAAAAATTGCCGAGAAATTATTACACATAAGATTTTCAGCTAGTTCAAATCTACAGACTATTATCAACGAGATTTATTTAGAAATTCAACAGTATCGTACAATTTATTTATTACTATTCAAATTAAAAACAGACAAACTAGATTTCGCCTCATCTTTTCAACGTTTATTGAAAGCAGAGGCAAAAAATTATTTGGCACATTCAGAATTAACCGCAATAGAAATTGATTATATTGGTGAAATTTATGCGGCTATGATTCAAACTACTATCAGCTGGTCTTTGACTAACAATGAAAATCAAATAGAGTTTATCTTGCCTTTATTGAAAAAATCTCTGTTACCGTTGTTGGAAGAGAACACGTTGAACAAACAATCTAAATAAAAAAAGCCAAAACCTTACGAAATGAAGGTTTTGGCTTTTCGAAGCGTCCCCTGCAAGAATCGAACTTGCATCTAGAGCTTAGGAGGCCCTTGTTCTATCCATTAAACTAAGAGGACAAAAACACAATCTTTATTTTACTCCAACCATGAGAAAAAACAAGGTTGGAGTAAAAACTTTTTAAAAATAATCTTCTAAGACAGGCGTTTGAGTTGGCATAACAGCTTCAATGACAGCTATTAATTCTTCCTCTACTTTGACAAAATCATAAAACGCTAATTCTGTTAAAGTTTTGTATCCTAAGAATAATTGTGTAAAGCGTTGCACAGTTAACGTCAGAGTTGGTAAAGTTGTTTTTTCAACTTTACTTATTTTCTGAGTATCTGCATGCACTTCATAGATACCAGTATTCCAAGGTGCATAGCTATCTTCTTCAATGACGATTGCAAATGACTGACTTAAGTTACTGAAATCAAAGATAGTTAAGAATTTTTTGATATCAATGATTCGAACCATCATTTCTGGTCGAATCGTTGCACTAGCAATTGGACGTTCTTGCATGAAAAAGCTATTGGATTTATTATATCCTTGCTCATAGTGAATTTCTCGGACAGATTCTTTATGAGTGGCAATATAACGATTTAAGCTCTTATAAGCATTCCCTGTTAAACATACCCATTCTGCACAATTGAAAATGCCATCTTTGATTTGATACACTAAATATCCTTCTGCTTCATTCTTTTCATTATAATAAACGGCAAAGTAATACGGACGTTGAATAGAGAATTTATAGTCATACCACCAATCTTCTCGTAGCAAACCACCGTGTTTGTTCTCTTTTGAAGCAGTATAAATGGCTTGTAATTCTGGTTTTGCTTGGGTCCAATCTAAACGACGAACATAGCCCGCTACCCGTTTACTATCCGGCCATTCGCTACTTGGCATTTTGTAAGCAATTCGTTCGAAGATTAGTTCATATCCATACCGACGATAAAATGGATATGAAAATGGCGCAAGATAAGAAAATAGCACATCCTTTTCTTTGGCATCTTGAATAATTTGAGTCATTAATTGATCAATTCGACCTCCACCTCGATAACAAGGATCAGACGCCACAAAACCAATACCAGTCATATCGAATGTTTGATTGAAAAACTGAACTTTCAAAGGCGTCGCAATAATTTGACTTGCTAGATTTTCACCATCATACGATGCATAATGCTTGGAATGGTCCACAATATATTGCAGGCGATTTCTATACGCTTCGCTCTGTTCAAATTGAAACGCATAGTGTGTTAATTGATAAATATCCTCGAATTTTTCTTCTTGTGTTTTCATACATATCCCTCCAAAACAAAAATACGAAAGAAAAAAGGATCAAATTGATCCTTTTTTCTAATTTGTATTAGCCTGCTGCTTGTTCACGTTTAATTTCTTGTAATACACCAATTCTAACAAATGGCATATAAATTAGAACAGAAATAATTAAGTTGACTGCAGCTAAAATGGCACCACTAAAGCTTTGAGTTGCTAAGAAACCGCCAATTACTGGTGGTGTAACCCATGGTGGCATAACAGTCGCTACTGGTACAATCCCTAATTTAGTTGACCAGAAAGCAGTTGTAATTAAGACCATTGGCGTTAGAATAAATGGAATAAACATAATTGGGTTCAATACAATTGGTAATCCAAATAACATTGGTTCATTGATATTGAAAATCCCTGGTGCTGCACTCAAATTGTTTACAACGTTGTAAGCTTTGTTTCTACGACCAACTAAATAAATCGCAATGACTAAACCAAGTGTCGCTCCTGTTCCACCCAAGTTCACAAAGCTGTCAATAAATGGTTTATTAACAATATAAGGTGCAGCTTCCCCAGCTGATACTGCTAAAGCATTTGCTTCAATCGCTGGTGCATTGATTGTTTGTAAAAATGGATCGATCATATTTGCACCATGTAAACCAAAGAACCATAAAAACGGTGTAATGAATGCAATTAATAATGCTGATGGATACGTGCTAGCCATGCCCATAAATGGTTTTTGAACTACTTCATAGAATGAATTAATAATATCCGGCACACCAAATGCAGCGAAAATAGCAGCAACTAAACCAAAGAGACTGACAACAATCATTGCTGGGAATAACGCTGCGAAGGAACGGGCAACTGCCGGTGGTACACCATCAGGCATTTTGACAACTAATTTGTCACTACCAATCAAGCGGACAAAAAGCTCTGTTGAAACAATCCCTACAATAATTGCCACAAACAAACCAGTACTTGACATACCAGTCGCTCCACCTAAAGCAAAGAACGATGCTAATGAAACGGTCCCTGCAGCAATACCATCTTTTCCATAACCATGTGCTAAATTGTATGCTAATAAGAATGCAAGAATAACTGAAATAATAGCGAATGTACCATTCCATACAGAACCACCAAATGTTTGCCAAACACCTTCTCCAAAAATACCGTTCATGAAGTTTTGGTAGGCTGGGATTGGTAAATTATTAAACATAACTACTAATGCGCCTAAAATCATTAAAGGCATTGTCACCATAAATGAGTCACGAATTGCGACTAAATGACGTTGTGCACCAATTTTTGATGCAATCGGAACAAATTTTTCTTCCATAAATCTTACAAATGAATCCATCTTCTTTTTCCTCCAATTAGTAACAAATTGTATTGAAGCAAATTAATTTGCTTCAATACGACGATATACATCAATAATTTCTTTAGCTAAATCAGTAAATGCAATCGATGTCATTAAATGATCTTGTGAATGAACCGTTAACAATGTAACTGTCATATGATCACCTTGTGCTTCTTTTGTTAAAAGATTTGTTTGCGAATGATGCGCTTCCACTAATGACGCTTCTGCATCTTTAATTTTTTGATCGGCTAATTCAAAATCACCCGCTTTTGCTGCTGCAATTGCTTCCATTGCATCGCTCTTTGCATTTCCTCCATACATGATTAATCCCATGATGGCTTCTAAGTTCTTTTCGTCCATTTTATTTCCCTCCATTTTTTCTACATACTTACACATAACTATAAAGCAAGAAGTGTGCCAACTTTCAAAAATAGCTAAACCTTATTAAATCAGCATTTGGTCTATACAACTACCTTACACACTACTAACCATTGTGTTATACACACTTAGTATATTGTGTAATTGACCTTTTGGCAATGCAAAAAAGAGCCAACGATGTGACTCTTTCACGAATAGGAAGATTCAATCATCTGAAGCATTCGTTTGAACTGCTTTTTCTTGAAAAAACCTAATAATAGGCCAGTAACCATATCATTAAGTGCTTGTATCGTTCCATGTGATTTCATTTGCTCGCTATATGTTATCTCACAGTTTGTATCATCTATTGGATGAATTGTGTACGTAGCAACGAATTCATTTCGAGTTGTAGATGTACGATAAGCATAAGTTTCATTTAATTTTATATCTTCAATTTTTATAGTTGCTCTCGTTTTTTCATTGAATTGTTTTACGTATTCAAAATTCTTCAATTGTGACTCACTCAAAGTCCTCCCAGTTGTATCTTGAATATCATATAAAACAGAATCGATAATTTTTTTATAAAAAAAACTAGCGGGAACTTGCATTTTTTTAACGATTTCCATGCTTCTTGTCCTCTGCTTTCTTTATTTTCTCTCGCTTATTTCCTACAATAAAACAAATAACACCTATAACAATAATAAAAATAGCAACAATTAAGTTGGGCCAATTATACGTTCCAGTTTGTGCATTGGCACTATACAAGAAAAAAATCATGCCTACGCTTATCAAAAATAATCCATTTTTCAACATATGCTTTCACCCACTTCTATTATTAGACGACATTAAAATAAAGTACTTTTCCCCATTCTTCTGCCTTAATAGCCTCTTTTGCGATACGAATTGCTTGTTCTTTATCACCTGTAATATCAAAAACTAATGCAATTCCTTTTTTTTCTTTAAAAGAATAGGTGATACCATCTTGGTCAATTGCTTCCAATACAGCTTTAATATTTTCTTGTTGCATTGCTGAGTTAATTGTAATCATTTGTCTCTCTCCTTTTAAATACACTAGCTGAGAAGTTTCTCAGCTAGTTGTATTCGTTTATTTATTCAGCTGGATCAATTTTATTTGCGGCTAAAATAAATGGTGTCCAGATTGCTAATGCCACCGCTAAATTTACTATTGTCAATACAATCGCGCGCCAATCGCCACCTGTTGCTAAAAAGCCACTTAAACCGGCTGGCATTACCCAAATAACATTCACTACAACTGGTGATACAAGTCCTGCCATTGTTGCAAAGAAGGCAATCGTTGCGGTTGCAATTGGTGCTAAAATAAATGGGATCATGAATAATGGATTTAGCACGATAGGTAAACCAAACATAATCGGCTCATTTATGTTGAATACACCAGGCCCAAGAGCTAATTTACCAATTGTTTTATGGTCAGCACGTTTAGAGAAAATTAATACCGCAACTAATAGCATCAATGTTACTCCTGCACCGCCAGGCCAAACAAAGGCTTCAAAAGAACCAGCAACCCATTGATAAGGAATCTTGTCACCAACTTGGTAAGCATTAGTGTTTTCAACCATCGCTACACCATAAATAGATTGTAAAACAGGAGCCATAATATTCGTTCCATGTAAACCGAAGAACCATAGCAAATGTACTAATAGCACAATAATTAAAACAGCTAGATAACCTTGTGATAAGCCAAGTAATGGTTTTTGAATAGATTCTGCAATCCAGTCAATCAATGGCATTCCTACAAATTTTTCAAATAGGAAATAAATTGTCCCTGAAACAAACAGACCTACAACACCAGGAATAATAGCCGCAAAAGCTTTAGCTACTGCTGGCGGAACTGAGTCAGGCATTTTAATAATTATGTTTTTATTCATTAATTTAGCAAAAATAACCACTGAGATAAATCCAAAAATCATCGCTGTAAATAAGCCTGTACCACCCATATAAGCACTGAATGGGAAGTAGCCCCAACCACCTGCAGTTACACCTTGATTAACAATCTCCCCCGTAATTGGATCGGCAATATCTGAAATTGTTCCACCCGCTTCGGTAAATGTTTTAATTAGCTCTGGGCTAAGTGTATCTACTGGTAAACTTAATAGTGTTGAAGCTGATTGTGGAATTCCCATAATAAATGCTGATAAAGAGACAATTGCGCCTGATAACGGATCTACGTTATATGCTTTCGCAATGTTATAACCAAGTGACGCTGCAAATACAACAGCCATAATAGCAAGTGTACCTGTCCAAACTAAACCATTCACACCAATTAATGGTTGGAAAAACTCCGTAATAACATTCGTTCCTGTTTCTGCATTAAAAAGCGGACCTGATTTGATATATTCCCCTGGAAAATCTCGAACAAAAGCATTTAGTAAAACTGCAATGGCACCTGCCATCGTTACCGGTAACATCCCAATAAATGCATCTCGCAACGCAACTAAATGTTTCTGAGAACCTATTTTCGCAGCAATTGGCAATACGTGTCGTTCCAACCATCCTGATAAAGCTTCCATCTCATTTCCTCCTATAAGTTCAAAATTCCATCAACTACTCATCCGTTCAAAGTAAGTAGTTGATAGTAATAATTATTTGGTATTCTTTCCGAATAAGTAATTATTGCTTTTGATAAACTTGTGAAACTAATTGATGCGCTAATTTATTTCATTAATTTTTCAGCTTGTGCTAATACTTTTTCGCCATTCATCATGCCATAATCAGCCATGTTAATTACATCTGACGGAATGCCTTTTGGTGCTAATTTTTGTTCGAATTGCGCTTTCATGAAACGTACTTGTGGTCCTAACAATAGCACGTCTACATTTTTTGATTCTAAATGTTGGTCTGCTTCAGAAGCGGACACTGCGAAAATATCAGCATCATATCCTTTCTCTTCTGCTGCTTTTTGCATTTTTGTTACTAGTAAACTTGTACTCATACCTGCAGAACATACAAGCATAATCGTTTTTTTTGCCATTTTTTTCACCTCTTCGTATTTTTGTTTTACACTTATCTATAATGCAAAAAGCGTGCCAAATAAAAATAGACCAAAAAGCGATAAAATCAGCTTTTTGGTCTATACACATTCGTACACACTATCGTTTTTCACCCTTACACACTGCACACTAAGGACTTTGTGTGTAAGATTCTTGATTGGTTTCCAATCGATTATCAATAAATGTTTTTAATAAGAAGGCTATTTCGTCTTCAGAGATACGTACATAGTAGTTACGCTCAATCGACATCAAAATAGTACGAATCTGATCTGTTTCTAAGCGATATTGTTTTTGGAAATCTGCTAAATTTGGAAATACACGGACATCTTCCCCTTTTAGTAAGCTTTCTACTAAGAATGCCAAGTGAATGACAATACCACCCTCCACTCCAGGTTCTACAATTAAATGTAATTGTGTTTGAATTTGATGCACAGCTTTTTGTAAATCTTTGATTAATGCAGGCAAGGAACGCACATGTACAAGCGTGTCTTTCAATGAATCAACAATCGTATCAATCGATACTTCTTCACCAATAATCCGACGCAAGACATTTAATTTTTCATCATCAAACACATCATACGCAGAGAAAAATGGAATATTTTGGTAATCGACTTCGACAGTTCCAGCAATAGCTTTAATTTCATATTCTTCCATTAAACTATCAATATGTTTTTTAAAGGTTTCACGTTCAATAAACTGCATTTGAATAATTTCAACTTGCGATTCATTCACAATTGGTGCAATTCGGTGATAAAGTTTGGCGGCCACACCTTCACCAGTAAAACACGTCACCACAATTGCTTTACGTGTACCTTTGGCTTCATTGACATTTCTAAATTGTTCTCTGACAATCGTTTCAAAGGACATTTGAATATTTTGGTACATATCTTCTAAACTACGTCCAGCATCAGACATTCGTAATGCTTCGATGACAATCATCGTGCTAGACATCGAGATAGCTTTCGCACGAATGCCTGTTTCTTCATAGATTAGGTTCGCAAAAGAGTTTAATGAACCCATATCGGTCAAAATCAAGACACCATTTGATAGTTCATCTTTTGCTTCATAGACATAAGAAAGCACCTCGTTGTACATCGCTTTGACTTCAGTATCTAAGGTCATGTTCATCGCAATCCCCGTGTCTGTTCCTAAAAGTTCTTGGGCTGTTTCAAGCATACTGCTAGCAGTTGCTCGTCCATGCATCAAGACGATTACACCAACTTTATTAATCGGTAGTGGTTCAAATTCGCCCACTTGAATCGATAAAAACATACTAATAAAGCCAATTTCATCAAAAGGAATTTCAATATCACATTCTTCTTCAATATAAGTAGATAAATCAAGTGCCACTTGAAATTCTGATTTTAATTGCTTACGCACAGTATTTAAATCGGGATGGATAATCATATGACCATCTCTAATTCGATCTAACGTACTTTGTAAATGTAAAGCAAAAGCAAAACGCGCTTTCTCATTGTATTTACGATCCAATTCTTTTTCCGCAATATCATATAAGTTATTCGTTAATTGCCAAATATCTTGGGGAATTAAGTTTTTGTGGACAGGGGTTTGTGCCAACTCTTCAACATATGTTTCAAAATAGGCATCAACATCTCTGGAAATCAGTTGTTCCAAATCAATATTTTCCACACCCGTTTGGCTTAAGGTACTAACTTTTTCTTCAATGTCATTATAGACTTGCATATTTCGTTCGGGATCATGTGACCACACAACATCTGATGCACCTGGCTCAAATGTTAAAAAATCACCTTTGCCTTCTAAGAAACGATCCAAGCGATCAGACATTTCTTTCACTTTTAATAAACCTTTTTGTACTTGTAATGTACAATCTTTTCGACGAATCAACAGATTTTTTTGCCCATGTGTGCGATAGTGTAAAAAAGCTTTGGCACACACTAGTTTTAAATCACGTTTAATTTGTCCAATATTGGCTTCTGCATCATAAAGCATGAACGATAAAATGGCATCTTTTTCTACTTGAATGCCTTGATTTAAGCGATTAGCTTCTTGTTTAATAAATAATGAAATAATTTCATAACGCTCATCCAGTGAACGCGCTGCTAAACTCGGCAATGTAATCGCCATTGGAATTCGGCGATTAAAGGTTGTTAAAAAGCTTTCAGAAGATTCGGTTGTTGCGCCGATAATTTGAACCGAAGCTTCATAAGTTTGCGCACTTTCTCCTAAAGGCCGATAGACTCCTTTGTCAATAAACGTAAAGAGCATCTCCTGTCCTTCTGGTGGTAAACGATGGATTTCATCCAAAAATAGAATGCCTCCATCAGCCTTTGCCATTAATCCGGGACTATCTTCGGTTGCACCGGTATACGCACCTTTGCGGATACCAAAAATATGTCCAAACAGCAGTTGCGGATTCTGTGCATAGTCTGCACAGTTAAACGAAATAAATGGTGCATCACGTTTCAAAACTTTGGATTGCACGGCAAAATGATACATACATTCCGCAAACATGGATTTCCCTGTACCAGTTTCCCCAAAAATAATGGTGTGTAAGCCTCTAGGTGGATATAAAATAGCGGCTTTTGCTTGTTGGATACTTACTTTCAATGAAGCATTTGCGCCAACCAGCGTGTCAAATGTCACATCAGTTGACGTATCTACATGAACTAGCTCGTCGGTCAACGGTTCATAAATGACCGGTCGTCCGGCTCGTTTATGAATCTTTTCTTCTTTGTATAGTTCACTTAAATAACGACTGGCATTGCTTCGATCAATTTGCAACATGTCTGCGACTTCTGCTGCAGTCAGCCCTTGTTTATGCAATTCAATGGTTTTTAGAATTTCTTCTTTCCTTGAATACATGTTGCAATTCCTCCATTTCTACTCTTTACGCTTACGTGCACCTTTATTTTTTTGTGCTTTAGTCCGTTTTTTTATTTTCTTTTTTGGTTTTTCTTGCGTGACTGTCGGCACTTTTCTTGTAGATTTTACTGGTTCTTTTTCAAGTTTATGTTCAACAAATTCTTCTTTTTCAGGTTGTTCGGTGTGCAAAGCACCGCCATGTAGAAAAATTTCTTCTATTGTAATATCTAATGTGCGCGCCATCTTTTTTAATTTTGGTAACGTATTTTCTTGCACAATCGTAATCACATTGCCAGTTGCACCCATTCGACCAACACGTCCGGAACGGTGTAGGTAGCTTTCTTTTGTTAACGGAACTTCTGTATTAATCACATACGGCAATTCAAAAATATCAATTCCACGTGCCGCTACATCTGTCGTCAGTAATTCCACAATTTTCCCTTGTTTAAATAAATCTAATGCTAATTTACGTAGCTCTTTCGTTTGGTCGGATGCTAATGAAGCAACTCTTAATTGATGAAAAAGCAGTTTTTCTTCGGCACTGCCTAAATCTTGTAACTGATTAAAGAATACCAAGCCTTGAAAGTCTTCTACATAGGCAAAACGACGCAATGCATCAACCAACCGACGATTAGGATACATCAAATAATAATGATGAACTTCTCCTTTGCTTCGATCTTCCTTAGTTGCATCAATCACAGGAATGCCCGGAACAACCTTTTCAATTGCTGGCAAGGCTTGTTCAGCTGTCGCTGAGAAAAATGCATATTGTAAAGGGGTTGAAAAACGTTTGATAATTTCTTCCACTAGCTCGCTTGTTCCTGGTAAAAACAATTGATCGGCCTCATCAAAGATGACTGTTTTTAATTGGTGAACTTTAATTTTCTTTTGCTTCATCAGTTCCACAACACGACCAGGAGTCCCCACCAAAACTTCAGGTTTGGCTTTTAGTTTTTCGATTTGACGCTTCACGTTTGCTCCACCAATTAAAGGTTGAACGGTTAAATCTAAATCTTTTGCCCATATTTTTGCGACTTCGGTTACTTGAATTCCTAATTCTTGTGACGATGTAAGAATTAACAACTGATTGCCGTCTTTGGGCGTAATTTGTTGAAGTACCGGTAATAAATACGCTAAAGTTTTCCCTGAGCCAGTAGGTGAGATTCCTACTAAACTTTCACCTGCTGCTAATGGTTGAAATACTTTGTCTTGAATTACAGATGGCTCTTGAAAGCCTTGTTCTTGCCAACGTTGCTGCCATTTTTCTGGCAAATTTGTTTCGATTATCACTTTTTTTCCTCTATTCTTCATCTGCAGCAAATCGAATGCCTGCTTGTTTTCTCATTTCATATAAGACATCATTGACATCTTTTGCTAACGTCACCCATTCTTGATAACGTTGTTTGTTTTCTGGTGTTTCTGGTTGCTGCATAACTTCAGCAAAATCGGCTGCTTCTTCAATCATTGGATTGTCTTTTGCAGAAACTGCTAATGATACAGTCTCTTTGCCACGAATTTCTAGTTCTGCATTTTCAATCGCATTGATCCCATTCAAATAAAGTGTGCCATTGTCAAAATAAATTTCTGATGGTAACGAAGAATTGCCAATCTTGCCATGTTGAATCGTTACATCAAATTGTTCATAACGTAAGATAACGGTTCCGATACCATCAACACCTGTGGCAATTTTACGCGCAAAATGATGGACGCTCTTTGGTTTACCAAACCAGCCTAAAGCAGCATAAATTGGATAAACACCTAAATCCGACAACGAACCTCCTGAAAAACGAGGAGAAAAGATATTTGGTTCTTCTCCTGCCAACACTTGATCGTAGCGTGAAGAGTATTTCATATAACTAAAGTTCGCACCAATAATATGATCCGCTTCTGGTAAAGCTTCTTTGATTATCCCAAAACTTTGTTCATGAATATTTCGTGCAGCCTCAAAGAAAAATACCTCTTTTTCTTGAGAAAGCGTAATAATTTCAGCCATTTCTTTTGGATTTGAGAAAGCTGGTTTCTCCACAATCACATGTTTACCTGCTAAGATTGCTGCTTTCGCTTGACTAAAATGCAGGCTGTTTGGTGAGGCAATATAAACAACATCTGATGCCACAAACAAATCTGCTAGTTCTGTGACACACGCAATGTCTCCTGTGTACTCACTAGCAAAGGCTTCCGCAGTAGGTAACTTGCGTGAATAAACAGCGGTTAGTGTGTATTGCTCGGTTGCCAATGCAGCAGATACGAATTGATGTGTAATCCAGTTTGTGCCAATAATCCCTAATTTAATCATTTAACTTCCTCTTTTCTCTTTTGTATGATAAAAAATTTTATCGCTTTGTATAGCAAAAGTGTACCATATAATCATAAAAACTTCTTGAAAAATCCAACCTTAGTCCCAGAGATTTTCACTTTTTCCATGTTATAATATTATTAGTTAATAAAAAGAGAGGATGTGACATGTTGAAAAGAAAATTGTTAGTCTTAGGTATTTCACTAGTGGTTGGTGCACTTAGTTCTACTTTGTTTCATCGTAGAAAAAAAACACCTGTGCATACTGCATTTATAGGTGAGTGGTTTTACTTTCACAAACATCGACAAGTCACTGTGACTGTCAATGAAGATTTGACTCTTTATATTCAAAATCGTTTGCATCCAGCTACCGTATTGGAAGCTACACCTCAACGATTAGTTTTTTTAGATACTTTAGGCTACCAAATTATTTTTGAAAAAAATGATACGATACTTTCTTTTCATGATGAGACAGAAGATGCTACTTTTTTATTAACGAAAAAATAATTACTTTTTGTGGATGAACAAGGTGTTCCGCTAAATAAGCATTACTTATTTATATTTCAAGGTGTGGGTTCGAGTCCCATCTTCCACGTTCAAATAAATTCGAAAGAAGGGTTGCTTATGTTAACCGTATTTCTCTCTTTGTTTTCTCTGTTTATTTTAGCTGGTATGTTAGGTGCTGCTTCTTTGTTAGCCAGTCGTGCCTTAAAACCACAAGCAATACCCGTAAAAATTGAATCCAATCAGCAACAGCATCATCGTAGAGTGTAGCTTCGGCTAGACTCTTTTTTATTTGTAAAAAAACAATACGCATACCTCCCATTCGAAGTATGCGTATGAATTATAGAATTCTAATAGGAAAATACAATTCCACTTCACCAGCTGCAAAAGTTGGTAAATAATGTTCTTGGATTGCTCCTACCAACTGGACATTTTCTTGAGGCAAGATATCTTCAAACATTTTTTCGGTCATCATTTCTAAATTTGCTTCATTAGTTTTTACAACTAGATATTCCATAGCTGGTATTACCCATTTGACCCAATCGATGGGTTCTATCACGTCATTTGCTACTTGCATACCTGCTAAATAACGTCCAGTTTCTTGCCAAGGATCTAACCAATGAGTGGCATCACTCATCAGTCCCCAAAGTTCAACTTCTTCTACTGGATGTTCACTCATCACTTGAACTAATTCAGCAAAATCACGATTGGCTAACTCCCACAATTCAGGTACCCAAGAAGCTGCTTCAGAAGCAAGCCCTTTCCCTTCCTTACCAATCACAGTAAATTCGGGTAATTCTTTACGTATTACTTCTCCTAATTCCACTTGATTGTACCCTCCTCTCTCTGCTTTTTATTGTACCGGATTTTTTCTTTTTGAGCGAATATAATTCATACAAGATTTTTTTGATAAAATTCGCTATACTTAACTATGAACAAATTGAAATGGAGTGTTGGTATGGATATTAAACAATTATTTATTTTTTTCATTCCCTATTTATTGGGTGCTTGGGGAATAATTACTTGGCGTAAAAGGCAAGCTGTTCCAGATATTTTTTTCTTTCTATGTAGCTGGACTTTACTCTCATTATCTGTATATCTTGGGATTATTGAATCCCAGCATGGCAGCTTTTTTTGGGTAGTTCCTGTGGGCTTCTTCACTTTATTTTTCTTTAGTTTCCAACAAGCAAAAGCGAAATTAATCAATGGTTTTTTATTTAATTTATTTATTGCCGTGTTCGGTGCATATTTATTATTTAACTTTATCTTAACACAAAATATTGTCATTTTATTGCTACTAATTGGTGTAGGTTTAATCTTTTTATTTTTAGCTTTATTTGGATTTGTCGGCTTAATGATTTTACTCTACTGGAATGCTGTAGTGGTGATTAAACGCGAATCTCATTCTTTAGCAAATTTATTGACATTAATTGCAGCGATTCTAATGACATTGTGGCTCATTTATGACTTTACTTTCGCTGGCAAACTTCCTGAATGGGCAAGTACTTTATTAGCCATTTTACCAATGGGATTGATTTATTTCGGGTTTGTTTTTTTTAATTTCTTAACTATTTCCGTGTTGTATCAATTTAATCACCCACGCTACAACCAAGATTTCATCATCGTGCTTGGTGCAGGTTTAATCGACGGAGAACGTGTAACCCCACTTTTGGCACAACGGATTGATAGAGCCATTCGTTTTTATCGTCAACAAGAAAATAAAACGACTCCTCCTAAATTTATTATGTCTGGTGGACAAGGTCCGGATGAAAAAATTCCTGAAGCTGTCGCGATGAAAAATTACGCGTTAACTCAAGGAATTCCCGAAGAAGATATTTTGGTTGAAAGCAATTCAACAACGACCTTAGAAAACATGAAATTTTCAAAAGAAATTATACAACAAACAAATGGTAAGAAAGCCAACGTTATCTTTTCATCAAATAACTACCATATTTTTCGAGCAGGCATTTTTGCACGTTGGGCAGGATTAAACGCTGATGGGATTGGGTCAAAAACGGCTTTGTATTACTTACCAAATGCCTTCTTAAGAGAATTTATTGCAATTGTAGCAATGAATAAGAAACGCCATTTCCTCATTGTTGGTATTTTAGCAAGTTTATTACTTTTCTTAACTTTAATTACTTGGCTTGTTCCCTTGTTTGTGGGTTAAGAAAAAGCACTTGATTCCAATTTTTGAAATCAAGTGCTTTTTTTATGCAGACTGGCCGCTACCGACGATGCGTTGCCATCTAGCTTTAAATCGAGCAGTCATCGGACTGGCTGCTTCTTTCACTGCACAATATTTGTCAACCATTGTGACGATATAGCTTTCTTTATATCGTGGCGGTGCAATAGTTGCTCCCCACATATGCTTTACAATAATGTCTCGTTCTAAATCGGAAAGTTCTGTTAGTTTCTCGGCATTTTTTACTGCGATACGAGGATGCATGTACGCATGTGTGCCCTCATCAAACTTCGTTGTACGCCAATCATAGTAAAATAAGTCATGCAATAGTCCAGCCCGAGCAGTAGCTCTAGCATCACCATTCCAACGTTTGGCTAATTTATAACTATGATAAGAGACACTAATTGAATGATCCAAACGTGTTGAATGCATATGTTGAACAAACTCTGATAATTTTTGAACTTCGTCAGTTGCAAGTAAATCTTCCACATAAGAAAGATATTCTGTATCTTTTTGCCATTCTGCTGTCATAGAAATAGTTGGCCACCTTTGACTTTTCTTTTTGGTACATTTTAAAGTATAGCACGATTTGCTGAATATGCGACAACAACGACGGAAGTTTAACAGTTCCTTAAAAATTAATTACCTATTGTACAAAAGCATACATTAAAATACCTGCTGCAACACCAACATTGAGTGACTCAGCTTTACCATAAATTGGGATGTAAATATTTTTATCTGTTACTTCTAAAATGTTTTTCGTTACCCCTTGGCCTTCATTTCCTAAAATCAACGCGACTTGATTCGTTTTTTCAAGTTGTGTGAAGGTAACTGCATCCACATTTAATTCCGTTCCATAAACCGGTACTTGATTAGCTTGTAATTTAGGAATGACTTCTAATAGATTTGCTGAGAAAACGGGTAAATGAAATTGGCTACCTTGCATACTACGCAAGACTTTTGTGCTATAAATATCTGCAGTTCCTTCTCCCAAAATAACTCCATCAAAACCTGCTGCATCAGCGGTCCGAATCATTGTTCCTACATTTCCAGGATCTTGCACATTATCTAGTAATAACCACTTTCCAGTTAAATCCATCGTATTTTCAGTAACTTTCTGGACAGTAGCAATCATGCCTTGTGGCGTAGGTAAATCTGATAAATGTTTCATAACTTCGTCAGAAACCAGATAGCACATTGCGGCTTGTTGTGTTGCCCACTCCCCCCATTCTTTGAAGCCACGTGAATCGAGGAAAATCTCTTCTACAGTGCTGCTAGATGCGACGGCCTCCTCTACAAGATGGAAGCCTTCCAATAGATATCTATTTTCCTGTTCACGATATTTGCGTTTATGTAGCTTGTTCCGCTCTTTGATGATGGTATTTTTAGTTGATTGAATTTCTTTCATGGTTTCACCTCGGGGTTATTATATCACGGATGAATAGTCGGGACTTGTTGAAATCTAAAAAAAACGCTATCATTAAGAAAAAAGTAAGGAGGATTCTTTATGAGAAAAGTTAAGATGAATGTTCGCGGTCGCGTGCAAGGTGTCGGTTTTCGCTTTACAACAAAAATGTTAGCTGATGAATTAGGAATATATGGTAGCGCAAAAAATGAAGATGATGGTTCAGTGACAATTGAAGCAATGGGTGACGATACACCCATGGAAACTTTTATCCAAAGAGTAAAAGACTCCCCTTCACCTGTCGGACGTGTTACTTCTTGTGAAATTGAAGAGAATGCCCCTATTGTTGAACGAACAAAATTTATCACTGATTAAATTTTCTTCACACTTCTTTCACATTTAATTTTGCTTTGTTCATTGAAAAGACACTTATTTTTTAGTATAGTTATCTTTGTCTAAATTTAATAAGTAGAGGAAGAAGTACATGAAAAAAATGAAAAACTGGCTACTAGGTTCCGGATTGTTGGCAACATTGCTATTCTTATCTGGCTGCGTAAGTCGTTTAGAAGACGGTAGTCCGGATCCTAGCGGAATCATTTATCGCTTTTTGGTAGCACCTTTGGGTGAGTTTCTAACGTATATTGCCACAAATATGAACCTTGGTTTTGGTTGGGCAATCGTAGTTGTAACAATCATCGTGCGTTTAATTATTTTACCACTAGGAATTCATCAATCGAAAAAAACAATGATTCAAAGCGAGAAAATGCAGTTTATCAAGCCACAAATTGATGAAGCACAAGCTAAATTAAAAGCAGCAACAACTCGTGAAGAACAAATGCAAGCGCAAGTTGAAATGCAAAATGTCTACAAAGAAAACAATATGAGTATGCTGGGAGGCATTGGTTGTTTACCTTTATTAATTCAAATGCCAATCTTTACTGCTTTGTTCTATACAGCTCAATTCACACCAGGGATTGACCAAGCTACTTTTTATGGTATGTCTTTAGGATCACGTAGTTTAATCCTGGTAGCAATTGCCGGGATTGCTTACGTCGGACAAGGTTATTTATCACTGATTGGTGTTCCTGATGAGCAAAAGAAAACAATGCGTAGCATGTTAATCGTTTCTCCACTAATGATTGTAATGATGTCCTTTTCTTCTCCAGCAGGGGTCACCTTGTATTGGGTAGTTGGTGGATTATTCAGTTGTTTACAAACATTTATCACAAATGTCATTATGAAACCACGAATTCGCGCAAAAGTTGCAGAAGAAATGAAAAAGAATCCACCTAAAACAGTGGTGACTCCTCGTAAAGATGTCACCGAGACAGTAAAGGCAGCACAACCTACAACACCAAGACCAACAAATAATCGTGGTCGCAATGCTGGAAAACAACGAAACCGTCATTAATTCTAATAGAATTGATGCCCATCTTTTTTTAACAATATACAATCCGGACTTTCAAAAGACCTGCATTCTAGCAGTTGTTGCTAATTCATTAGAATGCAGTTTCGTGGATAGTCCGGATTTTTGCTTATTTTATACGGAGGTGATTGTTTGTTAGAGGCTTATTTGAATATCCTGGTTATTTTTTTATTAATGTTTTTAGGATATTGGCTGTCATTTAAACAATGGTTCAGTAACCGAACAGCAGATGTCTTTTCTAAATTAGTTTTGAATGTTTCCTTACCATTTAGTATGTTTTTAAATATCACTAGCAATTTTTCACGAGAAGAATTTGTTTCACTTTTCTCAGGTATGATTATTCCTTTCATTTCAATGATTCTCACTTTATTATTTAGCTTTGTTTATCGTAAAATCGCTCATATTCCCACAAATCGGCAAGGAACATTTTCAACAATGATTACTTGTTCAAACACAATTTTTATTGGTTTACCAATCAACTTAGCCATTTTTGGTGAGCAATCGATTCCCTATGTCCTCTTATATTACATTATCAATACGACTATTTTTTGGACAATCGGTATTTATTTAATTGCAACCGATAACTCACAAGTAGAACAGGTACGAATCTCTTTCCATCCACTTGTTGCTTTAAAAAAGATTTTTTCTCCCGCTTTATTAGGTTTTATCATTGGTTTAATCTGGATGTTGTGTTCCTTATCAGTCCCAACCTTGATTCAGAGTTTTGGAACATACCTTGCTGATTTAACAACGCCTTTATCGATGTTTGCTATTGGAATTATGGTCTATTTTAACGGCATTAAAAACCTCAAGATGACCAAAGATATTCTGGGAGTGTTAGTTGGTCGTTATTTCGTCGCACCGTTTATCGTTTGGTTCATTGGACAATGGATTGCAGTGCCAACACTTATGCTGCAAGTATTTATTATTCAATCTGCTATGCCTGTACAAAATTCTGTCCCTATTTTAGCTAGAACCTATCATGCCGATGAAGAATTTGCCGCTTCTAGTATGGGTTATTCTGTATTGATTTATATGTTTTACATTCCTTTCCTACTCCATGCTATCTCATTTATTTAAACAAAAAATGCCGCTTAACTTCTTTAGAAATTAAGTGGCGTTTTAAGTTTATTTTAAAATTGACTGTCCAAAAATAAAAAGTCTTTTACCGTTAATTTAGGACTAACAATTAACACTTCTTTTTCACTTTCTATAACTACATCTTCTGTAGAAATTACAAAATCAGCTTGCGATATATTTTTTGTATAAGAAATTAAAAATTTACTTTTGAAGAAATTTTTAATGCGACGCTTCATTCCTTCCACAATATCTAAACTAAAATTTGAACAAATGTATAGACACAGTGGCTTGGATACCTCGCTCGAAGGCACAATTTGTAAAAACAGGAGAAAAATCCGACGATGATAGAACTCCGTGTCAATCGCTGGAAATTCAGATATAAGTTCCGACCATAGTTGTTGAAAGCGAGTATTCAAAGCAGGATAGGCGTGCTCAATCCCATCCATTGAGACTGGAGAAAAAACAGCAAGTAAATTCATATCCAAAGGGATAATTTCATTTAATATGGCAATTTGATGGAATGTTTGAAAAATAGTGTGTTTTTCTAAAATACTCAAATCATCAAAATTATCGATAAATTTACGAGCAACATCAAAAAAGTCATTTTGATGAATAATATCAAAATCTTGAAAGATTTCTGTATTTACCAAATTCAATCCATATAGCACTAGTAAAAAATAATCCCATTCATTGTCATCAAAGTCAGTCAAAAAGCTAGGTCGAGGAATTGATTTAGGAATTTGTTCACTTAAAGATAATCTATCTAACGATGGCACGGGCTCTTTTGAAACATCTTGAATATACAACCATAAAGCAATCACTTCCAATGTGCCTTTTTCTATCGGAATATACAAAGAATAGCAGAGTTTCTCAGCTAAATCTAAATAAGCATCCTCTGCTATCCATCGGACGCTTGTTGCTTGGCGATGTACATAAAATAAAAACATAAAAAATAAGCAACGAATTTGTGATTCTTTCCCTTCAATACTTACTCTTTGACCTGCTATAATTCGTATCTCATAATTTTCTAAAAAAGCATTTATCTGATTCACAGCACGTCTTAATTTAGAAAAACTTATGTTATATTCTGAACAAAAATCATCTGTTGAAAAACTTCTTTGTTGGATTAATAATTTGAAAATAGCATATACAAAAGAGTTTTCATAAAGCTTTTCGAAAACTTGTGTTAAATTCGCACCTTTTCTAATTAACTTCACGCCGTAGCGAGTGTCGATTTCTAAGGAGACTTTGTTTGGTGCATACAACTGCTTAATATCAGCTGCTAATTCATTCAATTTTTTTCGAATTGTTTGGGCTGTCACTTTTCCTACTGATTCTGCAATCAACTCACTCGAAATAAAATCTGATTGTTGATCTAAATATAATAACATGTCATGTTTTAATTGAATATCTTTTGGAAATCCAAACATATTGACTTTCATTGGCTACTTCTCCTCATCTATTTTCTTCACTTAAATAGTACTTAGCAACACACTTAAATAATTTGAT
>NZ_MAEL01000041.1 GCF_009933335.1 Candidatus Enterococcus willemsii
ATATTTTCCAATCAAATATAACTCAAAAACACCAAAACCTTTAACAAGCAAAGGTTTTGGTGTTTTTTTGTAGAAAAATATTATCAAAGAACTCAAATTGTTTAATAAGAAGCTGTCTGTTATGGCTAAGTTGAGCATAACAAGAGTATTTTTTAATATATACTTATTTTTCGTACAGCATATCAACGTTATGCCATTTTGTTATAGTTCTTGCATCTATTTGAATTGGATTTTGTATGCGGTTACTTCTATTATGAATATAAGATTTGTTCGAACATCTCTAGAAACAAATATTTGTTAGAAAGAGGGATACAAATGAAAGATTCTCTTACAAAAGGTTCAAAACAGCCGAAAAAATTAGGCATTGATCGCAATGGCTGGATTGGAATTGCTTTATCAGTAATTGTCTTTTCTATCTTGTTCTTTATGCCATTACCAAATGGGATGACTGTTGAAGGGCAAAAAAGCTTAGCAATATTTTCTGCTGCATTAATTATGTGGGTGGCAAAACCTATTCCAATTTATCAAACCTCCATTATCGCTATTTTGTTACTTCCGTTAATTGGTGCAGTTGAAGACCAAGAAATTGCTTTTGGAACATTAGGATTTGACATAATTTGGCTGATGGTTGCAGCTTTTGTATTGACATCTGCAATTAGTGAAACAAATTTAGGAAAACGTATGGCTTTATTTATGGTGACGCGTTTTGGTAAAACGAAAAAAAGGACATTGGCTGTTTTAGTGATAGTTAATTTTATTCTAGCTTTCTTTGTTCCATCCACCACAGCAAGAGCTTCATTAATTATGCCAATAGCGATTGTTTTATTGGAAGTTTATAAAGCTGTCCCAGGGGAAAGTAAATTTGGAAAATTGATGATGTTACAAGGAGTACAAAACAATGCCTTTGCGACATCCATGGTGGTGACAGCTACGTCTGCTCAAGTTATTGCGATGGGCTTTATTAATCAACAGGCTGGTGGAAGCATTGGCTACATGCAATGGTTGATTGGTTCAGCTCCTCAAGCAGTTTTAACTGCATTAATTACTTTTTTCGTTGGTGTAAAATTGTATAACATTAATGCTGAAGATAATGAAGATCCAGAAAAAGCAAATACCATTCAAGGAATTTTGAAGAAACAACTAGATGAACTTGGATCAATGTCAGTAAAAGAAAAGAAAGCCGCATTTATTTTCTTAATCACATTGATTTTATGGGCAACAGGTGATTATCAAGAAGCGCTCTTAGGTTTTGCAATTAGTACAGAGCAAACAGCAGTGCTTGCGATGCTTCTTTGTCTACTACCAGGAATCGGTGTATTGACATGGAAACAAGCTAATATTAAGTGGGATTTAATGATTTTCTCAGCAGGTGCATATGCTGTGGGAAATGCTTTCAATGACTCTGGTGGAGCAACTTGGATTATTGAACGTTTAGTAGCGACGATTGGTTTAGATCGCTTACCGCATTCTATCGTGGCTGTTATTTTAATTTTTATTACCATTTTTAGCCATTTAATTTTTACCAGTAAAACTGTTCGGACAACTATTTTAATTCCAGCAATTATTTCAATTGCGTTAACTTTAGGAATGGATGCTGTCTCATTAGCGCTCGCTTGTTCATTTGGTATTGCCTCAACAATTACACTGCCACCACATTCAAAAGTAAATACGCTTTATTTTGGTTCTGGGTACTTTTCTGTCTTAGACGAATTGAAATTCGGATTAATTTCTTGCTTTATTAATGCTTCTGTTATTTCCATTGTTTATTTCACATGGCTACAGATTGTTTTATAAGACAGAACCGTTAGCACACATACAATATAATTGAAAGAAGTGAGTATTTATATTATGAAGAAAAAAATTATCGTTGCGATTGCTGATGGTTTAGGCGATCGTCCAAATAGAGAACTAGGTAATTTGACACCTTTGCAATATGCAACCACGCCACATTTAGACTTTTTAGCAGCAAAAGGAAGTACGGGTCTAATGGATCCAATTGCACCAGGAATCACGGTAGGGACTGATATGGGCCATATCGTTTTATTTGGTCATGATTCAACTAAATATCCTGGACGAGGTCCAATTGAAGCGGCCGGTGTCGGGCTGGATTTAATCGAAGGAGATATTGCATTTCGATGTAACTTTGCAACATATGATGGTTCCGTAATTATTGACAGACGAGCAGGACGGATTCGAAAAGGAACAGAAGATTTAGCAAAGGCTTTGAATAACATGCAAATTGATGATGTTGTTTTTAAATTTAAGGAAGCGACTGAACATCGTGCTGTACTTGTGATGCGAGGGGAAGGATTAAGTGCGCAAGTATCGGATTCAGATCCGAAAGCTCCAAATGATGGCAAACCATACAATGAAGTTTATCCATTGGATGACACACCGGAAGCGAAGAAAACGGCAGATATACTCAATAAGTTTCTCCAAAAAGCTTATTGTCAATTAAAATATCATCCAGTAAATATTGACCGCGTCGCGCAAGGAAACTTGGCAGCAAACTTTATTATTACCAGAGGTGCTGGGCGAATGACACAAATTCCGCATTTAGGTGATGAATTAGGTTTTAGCTGTTCGGTTATTGCGGGTGAAGATACTGTATTGGGTGTAGCGAGATTATCCGGCTATACAGCCATTCAACATAAGAACTTTACTGGTAATGTGGATACAGATGTTGCGCTTAAAGCAAAATTGGCCTTAAGAGAGTTAGAAACGAATGATATCGTTTTTGTTCATATGAAAGCAACAGATGTAAAAGGCCATGACAATGATCCAAAAGGAAAAGCAGTTGCGATTGAGAAATTTGATGAAATGGTAGGGTATATTTTACCGCATTTACCTCAAGATGCCATTGTTGCTTTATGTGCAGATCATTCGACACCTTGTGAAAAAGGTGAGCACAGTGGAGAACCTGTACCTGTCGTCATGTCAGGAGCGGGAATTTTGGCAGATTCTGTTCAAACTTATGATGAAGAGGCATGCGGAAAGGGACGCTTAAATCGCTTAACGGGTCACCAGTTTATATGGAGCTTATTAGATTATTTAGAAGTTGTACCTAAACAAGGTAATTAACGAGTTATATATCCTCCTTATGTCTAACTATTCTAAAACACAAAAAGAATCGGCTATTAACGTTTCTTTTTGTGTAAATAGTTAGTAATAAGTCAAGAATTTATACATACAATACTTTTCAATGAAGGGGGTGTTCTTTTGGATATCACGAAACTACAGACGTTTATAACTCTTGTCAAGACAGGGAACTTTACGCGAGCAGCAGATAAATTATTTATGTCGCAACCCAATGTTTCGAAGCATATTAAAAGTCTAGAAGCAGATTTAAATATCAATTTGATTCATCGAAAAAGCCAAGAATTTACCTTAACAGATGCAGGGGAAGAGTTTTATACTTATGCGCAACAGATTATTTCTTTATATGAAGAAGCAATTATGAAAATAGATGATAGAAAGAAGAAAGAACAGAATAGTCTTGTATTTGGAACGACAACAGCATTTGGTTCAAACTTTTTACCAGAGTATCTTCGGCAATTTAACCAAATACATCCTAATACAACAATCAAGTTTTGTATAGAAAAGTCAATAACTATTATTTCAATGTTAGAAAAACGAGAAATCGAATTTGCTATTTTATCAGAATATGTAGCATCACATTTATCTCAATGTGAAAAATGCGTCATTGGAGTAGACAAATTAGTCTTAATCGTGGATTCGAAACACCCTTTAGCGAAAAAGAAGACCGTTCATTTAAATGAATTGAATAAAGAGTACTATATAACGAAAAGTAAAGATTCCTCTCTTCATAAATTCATTCAATCAAAGTTAGATAACCCTGAATTTATGAAAAATTCTCAAGTAGAATCAGGAAATCAGTTTAGTATTAGAGAAGCAGTCATTCGTGGCATTGGTGTTTCGATTGTTTCTGAACAAGTTATTCAACCAGAAATTAAAAGTGGGAAATTAGTCGCATTAGAAATAGAAGATTACCCACTAAATAGAGATATTATGGTCGTATATCTTGAGGAAACAACTTTAAGTGATTCTGCTAAGGCATTCATTGCTAGCTTTGTATCTGAGGAAAATTTGTAGATGGATTTTTAGTTGATGGATAAAGAAACTCTCTTATTACATAAGGGAATAAGGGGGATTTTATGTATATTAATTTTGAAAAGAACACAGATAAATGTAATTGATTGTGCATTATTACACTTATTTGCGGTAAGATAGATATGTGGTTTTTGGTAGAGAAATTATCCTAGTTCTATTAAAACCAAGA
>NZ_MAEL01000042.1 GCF_009933335.1 Candidatus Enterococcus willemsii
TCTTAGTTCACATTGTTATTAAATAAATAATATAAAGTATCAGCTGTAAAGTTACAAAACTTGCCATAGACCATTTTGTTAAGTGACGTCTAAACTGATTTTTCTGAGGAGAAGAAGTTTAAAGCAAGAACTTTCTGCTTCTGCTAATAAAAAGAAATTAATTGTATTGAAAATATATGAAGATACATTTTCCTAAAAAATTTTACTTATATACTTAACTTTTTAGAGCAAAACGACATTTTATATATGGATTTTGAATTAAGACTCAACACAAAACAAGGTTATTCTTTTATCAGAGTAACCTTGTTTTGTTTATTGAATAGAGAATTTATCAATCAAGATAGCCTCTTAGTTCATTTGATGCTTCTGTGCTATCTAAATATAAATAACGAGAAGTTGTTTCTAAGTCAGCATGGCTTAATGCTTTAGAAATAAGGGCTACTGATGCACCTTTCCGTAATAAATTTGTTGCGAATCCACGTCTTAAAGCATGGGGATTTAAGTTAGGAATATCAAAATCTTTTGAATAAGTTCCTATTCGTCTCCTGATAGCATTTGATTTATCTGATTTTTGAACAGAAGTGCCTTCCATAGTGATAAATATTAGATTGTTGTCTATATTTTTACTGTTTCGTATGATGTCATTTTGATACATAAGCAAAGACAACATTTCTAACATATCATCAGAAAGTGGAAGCATAGATAATTTTCTATTTTTCATGATACTTCCATCTAAAACTAAGCATTTTTGGTCGAATTTAATGTGTTTTGTTTCAAGTTGGCTTAAAGTATTGATTCTTATTCCTGTTTGATAAATTAACAAGACTGCACAAGCATCACGAAACTCAAAATAATTTGATAAATCAAGGATTCTAAGAAGTCTGTCAACATCTTTTGGTGTAGTCGCTTCTTTGACTTTTTCATCTACTTTAATTTTGATAACACGCCAGAATTTATTTGGAATCCAACCATTTTCAAAGAAACGATTAAGAATAGCAGCTACTGCTTTGAATCGGATTCTTTTCGTGCTATTTTGAACATCTCTCATTGATTCTAGCCATTGATAGATTTTATCAATCGTTATGTCGGAAATATAAACAATTTCACACTTATTGATAAAATCATTAAATTGCTTATTATAATCATTCATTGTTCGTGGACGGTTGCCATTTAATTCCATTTGTTTTAAGACTCTTTTTAAAGCCATGTGAATTTCTATCTTATTGATTTCATTTGGTGTTTGACAATGGATGAAATTATCTAAATTTGAAGCTTCTAGTGGTGCAGATTGATTCACTTTGAATATGCTTTCTCCTCGATTTTTTCTAGCCATTTGTTTCAATCCTTTCTGAATTTTTGTTATTTTATTGAAAAAACGTGCTAGTTCGAGGCAAGTTCGACTACCTAACATAATAAAAAAGGCGATAAAAAACAGATGTAAATCGCGAATCAATAGTATCCCTGAGAAGCTTAACAAACGTTGATATATCAAGGTTTGTTTGCGGACGGTCGGGGGTTCGAATCCCTCCTGTGACGTAGATGAACCGTTAAGAATAACTATTCTTAACGGTTTTTTGTTATAAAACCAATGATTAAATGGTATAAAAAGCAAGGATTTTCTGATTTTGGTTAGATAATCTTTGCTTTTTCGTGTAACATCGTAGCTTTCATTTTATTCTCAATAAAGAAGCCAAAATTTACAAAATTAAAAAATAACTCAACCTTTCCGTTGACATTCACACTGTGTCAAGGTTTATGATACACCTATAGCTTAATTGATTAACTATTAGTAGGAGTGACTTATGTATAAAATTGGCCAATTTTCTAAGTTAGTAAAAGTATCCACTCGTATGCTACGTTATTATGATGAGCGCGGCATTTTTAGTCCAGCAGAGATTGATGAAAAAGGATACCGCTTGTATAGTCCTCATCAAATCTCACAGTTAAATCAAATTTTATTGTTGCGTGATTCTGGTTTTAAAATTGAAGAAATTAATATTACGTTAGAACGGATGCAAGATGTACAGTTTCTCGAAACTATTTTAGAGAAAAAGAAGCAACAATCACAGCAAATTATTGCAGATGAACAAAAGAAAATGAAGAAAATAGAAGAGCAACTTGAATTAATTAAGGAGGAAACAAAGATGATTAAAGGAACTGAAATTGATTTTGTTGTAAAAAATAGTTTGAAAGCCTTAGAGTTATACAAGGAGATTTTTGATATTGAAGTAGTGGAAGCGACGAATTATTCAGAAGGGATGAATGAAGCCGTATTTACACTTTATGATACGAGATTCCATATGTTAGATGAAAATAAAGAGTATGGCTTGAACGCGCCAGATCAAGAACATCCAAATACCATTTGGTTCAATATTTCAGTGGAAGATATTGCCAAAACGCATGAAAAAGCTTTAGCAAATGGTTGTGTAGAGATTCAAGGTATTACAAATATGATGGATAATGCAGTGAGTAATTCAATTTTTGTTGATCCATTTGGCTATATGTGGATGTTACATCAAATTTATAAAGAATTGAGTTTTGAGGAACGAATTCAAATTATTGAAGAAGAGATGCATGATAAATTATAAAAAAGAACTTTGCCTCAAATGAATATCGAGGCAAAGTCTTTTTTTATCTTGTTAAAATGTCCATAGGATTGATTAGCTGATCTTGCGCTAGGCTTGGTGATGAGCTTACTTCAAAATGCACATGAGGTCCAGTACTGTTACCGGTACTACCAGCATAAGCGATTGTTTCGCCTTGTTTGACTACGTCTCCTACTGAAACTTTTAATGCAGAATTGTGCGCATACAATGTAGTTAAACCATTTTCATGTTTAATCGCTACATAATTTCCCCAAGAATAATGATATTCTGAGCGGATAACTGTTCCTGATTGACTAGCAACGACAGGTGTTCCGATGGAAACAGCAAAATCAATGCCACGGTGGAATTCACCCCAACGTTCGCCGAATCCAGAAGTTAATACAGGATTTTGAACAGGTAAAATGAATTTATCACTGCCTTCTGGTACATCTACTTTCGGATGATCATAGGCCGCTAAAGCATAAGCTTCAATAATTGCATTTAATTTTTGATCGTATTGTGTATCAGTTGCATATTTTCCAGTTAAATAAGCTGTTGCTTCTTTGTAATCTTTTGTTTCTGATTTCCAAGTACCTTTGTAGAACTCTTTATTGTAAGGAAGGCCTTCTTTTAATAACTTGGCGTAGTCCGTTAAAGATTCTTCGTAATCTTTATAGACTCTGAAAGTGGATGTAATTGTATATAAATTACCGCTACCGTCATCTTCTTGTGTGAGGAAGCTCGCACCTTTGTTTTCATTAAAACCTTTGATACCAAATAAGTTAAAATAAGGCGCTTGACTTAATTGGCTTTGTCCGCCACCAGATTCTAAAATCGCTTGAGCAATCATGACAGAAGCGTATAAATCTTCCTTTTGCCCAACTTCACGAGCAACATCCCCAATACGTTCAATAAATTCCCAAGTATTTTTAGTTGGTGACACGCGAATAGTTGATTCTTTTGGTTCAGTCATTCCTGGAATTGTAGGATTAGGATTTTGCTGAACAGGTGTTGGCGTAGATACTTCAGGTGCTGTCACTTGTTGATTTCCTGAATTTTGGGTTGGTACTGGTTGTGGTGAAGGTTTAGTTTTCGGTGTCTCTACTTTGGGTTTTTCTGAAGGTTTTGGTTTGGGTGTTTCGGGTTTTACTTCTTCAGAAGGTTTTGTTGTAGGCACCTCTGTTTTTGGTTCTTCTGATGGGACTGTTTCAGGATCCTCAGTTGAAGGTTCTTCGGAAGGAGGCGTTGTTTCTGGCTCCTCGGGTTGTGGTTCTTCAGAAGGAGGAGTTACTTCAGGTCCTTCAGGCGTTGTTTCTGGGACTGTTGTTTCTGATTCGTCTGGCGTCATTGAATCAGTGGGTATTTCTTCTGTAGGTGTTTCAGGTGTTGTGGCTGGTTCTTCTGGTTGTGGCTCTGTCATGTCAGCTACCTCGTTTGTAGACTGTTGTGTAATACTTTCAGAATTTTCTACAGGTGCAAATTCCGTTGCGGTAACGGGAATTGCAGATAACAGCTGGCTACAAACTAGTGTAATTGCAACCCATTTTTTTGTATGCTTCATACGAATGCCTCCTTTTATTTTCATAATTAATAAAAATCCTCAATGTTAAATGAAATAATAAGGGTCTTTTTCGTTTAACAAGGTCAATTAAATTTTACAGTGATTCCGCTATAGTAGCAAGTTATATCTCTTTTTCTGTCAAAAAAAAAACTATAAAAAATGAAAAAAAGAACTTTTCTGTGTTCATTAAGCTAATTACTATAAAATACGTAGAAAATGAGAAATAATTTTTTAATAAAAATGAGAATAGGTATCTAGCAAGAAATACTTTATAGGCACCTTACTTCGAGCTAATTCTAAATTGTGATAAGATAATAACGTTTTGTTGGAAAAAATGAAAAAGGGGACTAGATATGTTGTTTCGTAGTACAAAAAATGAATGGTTGGGTAATGAAAAGAATGATTTATTTGCTGGATTGGTTTCTTCGGTTGCTATTCTACCTGAAGTTATCGGTTTTGCTATTATTGCAGGGGTGCCACCACTGTCGGCCTTGTTTGCTTCAGCTGTTACCTTATTAGTTGTAACTGTTACCGGAGGACGTCCAGCCATGGTTTCTGCTGCAGCAGGTTCCATGGCATTAGTTATTGCGAATTTGGTGAATGCTCACGGGTTGAATTATATGATTGCTGCCACAATTTTGACTGGCATACTCCAATTGATTTTGGGATACTTAGGTATTCATAAATTGATGCGTTTTATTTCGAAGACAGTCATGTTTGGTTTTGTTAATGCATTGGCGATTTTAATTTTTATGGCGCAGGTCCAACAGCTACCTAATCAAACGATTGCTTCGTATTTGATGATTGTAGGGAGTATTCTTTTGATTTATGTGTTGCCTAAATTTACAAAGATATTACCACCAGCATTGATTGTCATTGTGGTGATGACCATCCTTTCGTTTTTTTTCCAGGACCATCTACAGACTGTGGGGGACTTAGGAAAAATGACCGATATCGCACCAAGAATGTCATTACCATTTGTGCCAATGACATTTAAAACATTGCTCATTATTTTACCGACTTCTTTGGCGCTTTCGATGATTGGTTTGATTGAGTCGTTACTGACAGTACCAATTGTGGATAAAATGACCAATAGTTCCAGTGATAGTCAAAGAGAAGTGAAAGCACAAGGGCTAGCAAATATTGTGACTGGTTTATTTGGTGGACAAGCTGGTTGTGCAATGATTGGGCAAGCCGTTGTGAATGTTAAGTCGGGTGGACGGAAACGGCTATCGACGTTAATTTCTGGGGCCATGTTGTTATTATTTATTTTTGTATTTAAAGATATTATGGTAGCTATTCCCACTGCTGCTTTAATTGGAATCATGATGACTGTTGCGGTTGATACTTTTGATTGGGAAAGTCTGCATTTATTCCGCACATTTCAGTTAACAGAGTGTTTTATTTTGCTAGTTACAGTAAGTGTGATTGTTTATACACATAATTTAGCCATTGGTATCTTGTTAGGTGTGGCCTTAAGTAGTTTGATTTATTATGTGTTCAAAAGAGAAACGGCAACTGAATAAGAGTGAAGACATCTAGCCATGCTAGGTGTTTTTCTTTTTAAAAATAATTGCTAAATACCTAAATATGTGTATAATTTTACAAAAAGGAAAGGAGCATTCACTTGGTTAAGAAAGTAAAAATTGTTGAGATGTTGTGTAAAGATGGTTATGATGAGGGCTATGCTAAAAATAAAAATTATGAATTCAAACGAGACAATCAAGTCGTTTCACTTTTCTCAAAAGGCAAGGAACTGTGCCGCTTTGTGATAACCGGTTACGAACAAGGCAAAGTAGAGAAAGTGGCAATTACGAATCGTTTTGAAGCGAATGCGGTGACGACTTTTGTACAATATTTTGGTTTGGATGCTATCTATGAATGGGATAAAAACACTTATACGGTAAAATAGAGGATTATTGGAGGATTGTGTTCAATAATCCTCTTTTCTTTATTCTGACAAAATATTCAGAAAATTAGCACAAAACTATTGACTTCTTTTTTAATATTCGGTATCTTTTTATCAAGAACTAATTGACTGGGTGGTTATTATGACAATTCAACGAGTAAATACAACGACATTTTTATTATTATTATGATACAGGACTCTTTTCTTTTGTACATTAGAAGAGTCCTATTCGCATTGCATAAAGGAAGGCCTTTGTGGAGTGCTTTTTTTATACTTTTAACCACTAAACTATATTGAAAGAGGTCGAATGAAAATGAGAAAAATTCAATTTTTTGATACAACCCTAAGAGATGGCGAACAAACACCAGGTGTAAATTTCAATACCAGCGAAAAAGTCCAAATTGCTATGCAACTAGAAAAATGGGGAATTGACACGATTGAAGCAGGTTTTCCAATTGCTTCTCAAGGTGATTTTGAAGCTGTTCAAGCCATTGCAAAATCAGCGACTAAAATGACTGTTGCTGGCTTGGCTCGTTGCCAGAAAAAAGATATTGACCGTGCGTATGAAGCATTAAAAGATGCAAAATATCCACAAATTCATATCTTTCTAGCTACCAGTGATGTCCATATGAAATACAAATTAAAATTGACAAGAGAGCAAGTGATTGCATCAATTAAAGAACATATTAGTTACGCAAAAGAACGTTTTGAGAAAGTTCAGTTTTCACCAGAAGATGCTACACGGACAGACAAAGCATTCCTATTAGAAGCAGTTCAAACTGCGATTGATGCGGGAGCCACAATTATTAATGTACCGGATACAGTAGGTTATTCAAATCCGACAGAATATGGCGCACTCTTTGCTTATCTAATTGAAAACATTCAAAGTGAAGAAGACATTATCTTTTCTTCACATTGTCATGATGATTTAGGGATGGCAACTGCTAATGCTTTGGCCGCGATTGAGAACGGGGCAAACCGAGTAGAAGGAGCGATTAACGGAATTGGTGAACGTGCTGGAAATACAGCTTTAGAAGAAGTCGCAGTCGCTTTGCATATTCGCAAAGACTTTTATGGATGTGAATCAAATATTGTTTTAAATGAAACGAAGCGTACTAGCGATATTGTCGCTCGTCTATCAGGATTTGGTGTTCCTAAGAACAAAGCCGTCATTGGTGGTAATGCCTATGCACATGAATCAGGTATTCATCAAGATGGTGTTTTGAAAAATCCTGAAACTTATGAAATTATTACACCGCAATTGGTTGGGGTACAAACAAATTCTCTACCATTAGGAAAATTATCAGGTCGTCACGCTTTTACAACTAAAATGGCTGAACTTGGCTACAATCTAACGGAAGAAGAAGTTAAACAGTTGTTCAAGAAATTTAAAGAACTGGCTGATAAGAAGAAACATATTACAGATGAAGATTTAATTGCTTTGCAAGCTGACGAAGTCCGTCACAGTGAAGAAAAATATCAATTAAAAACAGTTCAACTACAATATGTATCCAATGGTTACCAAGGTGCTGTCGTCTCAATTTCTGATGAAAATCAAGAGGTTCATACCGCATCAGCTATCGGCTCAGGAAGTATTCAAGCGATTTATAATTCAATTGACCAAATTTTTGAACAACAGCCGCGCTTAGTCAACTATGAAATCATGGCGTTGACAAGTGGCGAAGATGCTCAAGCAGAAGTTCACGTTTCAATCGAATGCCAAGTGACGAATCAACGTATCAATGGAATTGGTGTTGACTTCGATGTCTTGCAAGCCTCTGCCAAAGCTTATACACAAGCGAGTGCAATTCTGAAGGAAAAGGGAGCAAACTAAAATGGTAAAAAAAATTGTTGTGTTAGCAGGTGACGGTATTGGACCAGAAATTATGGCGAGTGGACTAGCCGTTTTGAAAAAAGCGGTCGAGCATTCGGATGTCCAATTTGAATTTGATGCCCAAGATTTCGGTGGTTCCGGAATCGATGCCAAAGGTGAACCATTACCATCAGAAACATTGGCTGCATGCCAATCAGCGGATGCTATTTTATTAGGGGCTATTGGAGGTCCTAAATGGGAACAGGCAGAAAAAACACCTGAACAAGGTTTGCTTGCTTTGCGTCGGGAATTAAATTTATTTGCAAATATTCGTCCGATTTCCGTGCCTGATGCGTTGTTACCATTGTCTCCAATTAAAGAAAATATTGTCAAAGGCACAGATTTTATTGTTGTTAGAGAATTGACGAGTGGGATTTATTTTGGCGAACCGAGACATTTGGGAGAAAACGAAGCTTATGATACAAATCGCTATAATGTCGATGAAATCAAACGAATTATTCGTCAAGCATTTGAAATTGCAAGTGGTCGTCGGAAGCATGTGTTATCGGTAGACAAAGCCAATGTGTTAGCAACCAGTAAACTATGGCGCAAAGTAGCAGAAGAAGTCGCGCAAGAATTTCCAGATTGTACGCTAGAACATCAATATGTTGATTCAGCAGCGATGCGCATTGTTCAAAATCCAACCGCTTTTGATGTGATTGTGACCGAGAATTTGTTTGGGGATATTCTAAGCGATGAAGCGTCAGTTTTACCTGGAACGTTAGGTGTTTTACCAAGTGCCAGTCACGGTGAATCAGGTGTGTCTTTATATGAACCTATTCATGGATCAGCACCTGATATTGCGGGTAAAAATATTGCCAATCCCGTGTCAATGATTTTGTCAGCAAGTCTAATGCTGCGTCAATCGTTTGATATGCATGAAGAAGCCGATCGAATCGAGACAGCATGTTTTGAAGCGATGGAAGAAGGTATTTTAACGAAAGATTTAGGTGGAACGACAACAACGACCGCTTTTACAGAAGCGATTTTAGAGAAGTTAGCATAAAGTTTGAAATAAAAAGGAGTTTTTCAGATGGGAAAGACACTATTTGATAAAGTTTGGGAACGTCACGTTGTCAGCGGAGAAGAAGGCGAAGCGCAACTTCTTTACATTGATTTGCAAATGATTCATGAAGTGACTTCACCGCAAGCTTTTGAAGGGTTGCGTGAAGCTGGTCGTACCGTTCGCCGTCCAGATAAAACATTTGGAACCATGGATCACAACGTACCAACCAAAGATATCTTTAACATTACGGATTTGGTTTCAAAAAAACAAATTGATACACTACGTAGAAACTGTGAAGAATTTGGCATTACGCTATGTGATAACGGTTCAGAACGCCAAGGAATTGTGCATATGGTTGGGCCAGAAGTCGGTTTAACACAACCAGGTAAAACCATCGTTTGTGGTGATTCACATACGGCCACTCATGGTGCTTTTGGAGCGATTGCTTTTGGTATTGGAACAAGCGAGGTGGAACATGTCCTAGCTACACAAACGATTTGGCAAAAAAAACCAAAGCGTTTAGGGGTACATGTGACTGGTAAATTACAACCAGGTGTTTATGCCAAAGACATCATTTTAGCATTGATTGCCACATATGGCGTTGATTTTGGCGTTGGTTATGCGGCAGAATTTTATGGAGATACAATTGAAGGTTTAACCATGGAGCAACGAATGACTATTTGTAACATGTCAATTGAAGGTGGCGCGAAAATGGGGATGATGGCGCCAGATGAGAAGACGTTTGAATATGTCCGTGGACGTGAATATGCACCGAAAGATATGGATGCGGCAATTGCTGATTGGCAGACGCTTTATGCGGATGAAGATGCTGAGTATGATCGCGTATTGGAATTAGATGTTTCGACGCTAGCTCCTTATGTAACATGGGGGACCAATCCTGAAATGGGGGTCGCATTTAACGAACCGTTCCCTGAGATAAAAGATCATAATGATCGGCTAGCTTACGAATATATGGATTTACAACCTGGACAAAAACCAGCAGATATTAAGATTGAATATGTGTTTATTGGCTCTTGTACGAATGGTCGTTTGTCAGATTTACAAGAAGCAGCCAAAATTCTAAAAGGCAAAAAAATTAAAGATGGGGTTACTGGGATTGTGGTTCCAGGTTCAAGACCGGTCCGCCACGCAGCCGAAAAAATTGGGTTAGACAAAATTTTTATCGAAGCCGGTTTTGAATGGCGTGAGCCTGGCTGTTCAATGTGTCTAGGAATGAATCCAGATAAGGTACCAGAATTTATTCATTGTGCTTCCACATCTAATCGAAATTTCGTTGGTCGCCAAGGGAAAAACTCTCGCACGCATCTATGTAGTCCAGCGATGGCTGCAGCAGCTGCGATTCATGGTCACTTTATTGATGTACGTGACATTATAGGAGGGGAAAATTAATGGAACCTTTTACAGTCTATGAGGGGAAAACAGTTCCTTTTATGAATGATAATTTAGATACTGATCAGATTTTACCGAAAACTTATTTGAAATTGATTGAAAAATCAGGTTTTGGTGAATTTTTATTTGATGATTGGCGTTATCTTTCCGGTCGAAAACCAAATCCTGATTTTATCCTAAATTTTCCTGAATATAGTGAGGCATCTATTTTAATTTCAGGAGATAATTTTGGTGGTGGTTCTTCTCGAGAGCATGCAGTCTGGGCAATCGCAAATTATGGTTTTCGCGCAGTGATTGCAGGGAGCTTTGGCGATATTTTTTATATGAATTCGTTGAAGAATGGTTTACTTCCAATTTCATTGCCACGTCCTGCACTAGAACAACTAGCATCCTTAGCACCAACTGACAAGATAACGATTGATTTACCTAATCAAAAAGTAGTTTCAGGTGAATATGAATATTCCTTTGAGATCGATTCAACTTGGAAACATAAATTATTAAATGGCTTAGATGAAATCGGAATTACTTTGAAGGAAGAAGCGGCGATTACAGCCTACGAACAAACAATCCCAGCCTATTGGCAGAATTAATGAAAAAAATTAAAAACTTTTCATTGACGTTGAATGAACTTTTTGATAAGATATAAACGTTGTAATTGTGGACTCCACAGCTACAACCGCACAGAACAAGTTTTTAAGCACGTGAGTCACTTGGGATGGCGAGTCTAAGTATATTACAAGGAGGTGCTGTATAGCATGTACGCAATTATCAAAACTGGTGGTAAACAAATCAAAGTTGAAGTTGGTCAAGCAATCTACGTTGAAAAATTAGACGTTGAAGCTGGTCAAAAAGTAACATTTGACGAAGTAATCTTAGTAGGTGGCGAATCAACTAAAGTTGGAGCTCCAACTGTAGCTGGTGCAACTGTTGAAGGAACTGTTGAAAAACACGGCAAACAAAAGAAAGTCGTGACTTACAAATACAAACCTAAAAAACACACTCACCGTAAACAAGGTCACCGTCAACCTTACACAAAAGTTGTTATCGAAGCGATTAACGCTTAATTCTTACAAAAAAGCAGGGTAAGCTATGATTAAAGGAACATTTAAACGTAATGATTCTGGACGTATCGTTTCATACGAAATTTCAGGTCATGCGTATGCAGGAGAATATGGTGATGATGTTGTCTGTTCAGCAGTGTCAGTTTTAATCTTTAGCACAATAAATGGAATTGATGCGCTAGCGGGCGTTCAACCGATTATTGATGCAGACGAAGAAGAAGAAGGATATATCTATGTAGAAATCCCTACTGAAATGACACAAGAACAAAGTAACATTGTCCAGATTTTATTAGAAAATCTGTTACTTGGTCTCCAAGCTGTTCAAGAAGAAAATAGCGAATATATCCAAATTAACACACAAACAAAATAGGAGGTGCATCTCATGTTGATGAAAATGAATTTACAATTTTTCGCCCATAAAAAAGGTGGAGGTTCTACATCTAACGGACGTGACTCAGAATCAAAACGTTTAGGCGCTAAACGTGCTGACGGTCAAACTGTTACAGGTGGATCTATCCTTTATCGCCAACGCGGTACTAAAATTTATCCAGGCGTAAACGTAGGTATTGGTGGAGACGATACTTTATTTGCAAAAGTTGACGGCGTAGTACGTTTCGAACGTAAAGGTCGCGACAAAAAACAAGTATCTGTATACCCAGTAGCTCAAGAAGCTTAATTATTTAACTCTATCTCATTTTGAGGTAGGGTTTTTTTGTACATAAATAACAACTTTCGTGTAAAATAAAGACAGGAGTGTGATTGGATGGAAAAACAACTAACAGTGAAAGGTTTGGGGCGAGTGAAGGTAACTCCAAACGTTGCGATTGTAACCTTACGTGTAACAACGACACAACAAGAATATGAACAACTTCTATCTGAAGTAAATCAACGCATGCAACGACTGGAGACAGTCTTGTTAACTGCGGGTCTTTCGAAAGAAGACATAAAAACAACCGCTTTTTCAATTCATCCGAAAGAGCAAATGAATCAGGAGAATGAATGGCAATTGGTTGGTTATGAAGCCTATCAAGAAATAACCTTACATTTGACTTTAGAGCAAGCGTATTTAACAACTATTTTAACTGCTGTTGCTGAATCTGGTGTTCATCCCGTTCTTTCTGTGCAATTTACTGTCGCTCAACAAGAAGTCGTTGAACAACAACTACTTTTGCAGGCGACTGAAAATGGCAGAAGACAAGCGGAATTATTAGCGACAGCTGCCAATGTACAATTAGGTGAGTTGCTTCAAATTGAGTACACGCCTAGAACAACTGAATTTTTATCATCCACTATGCTACAATCAGAAAAAATATCTCACCATCTAACGATTCCAATGCTTCATCCAGCGGATATTATTGAAGAGGCAGCGGTAACGCTTATTTGGCAAATTGAGGAGGAAAAATAAATGACAAAAGCATTCTTAATCGTTAACCCAAGTTCTGGAGGCGAAGAGGCAAAGCAATATGAGGATCAAGCAACAGCAAAGCTCCAAGAATTGTTTCAAGAAGTGATTGTGAAACACACTGAAAAAGCAGGCGATGCGACAGATTTTGCAAAAGAAGCTGCAAAAGAGCGAATCGATAGTGTATTTGCGATGGGTGGAGACGGAACGGTTAACGAAGTTATTAGTGGATTAGCTGAAGAAGAATTTCGTCCAACATTTGGTTTCTTTCCATTAGGGACAGTTAATGATTTAGGCCGTGCGCTTAATTTACCAATGGATCCAGAAGAAGCGATTTCGCAATTATCATTAGACCGGACTAGTTCATTAGATATTGGCAAAATTAACGATCAATATTTCATGAATGTGGTAGCGATTGGCACTATTCCTGAATCAATTAATGATGTTGACGTGGAAGATAAGACAAAATTTGGTAAGTTAGCTTACTTTGCTTCTGGCATCAAACATGTAATTGGTAATAAATCATATGACTTTGAAGTAACTTTAGATGAGAAAACACAAGAAATAACTAGCAGCACGATTATTATTGCCTTAACTCGTTCAGTCGGCGGTTTTGAACAATTGCTTGCTGATGCAGAAGTCAATGATGGAAAAATGCATGCGATTTATTTAAAAGATGAAAGTTTGCTAGATACAGTGAAAAGTTTACCGGATTTAATCAAAGGTGTTGACAAATCGACGGATAATTTAGGATATGAAACGTTCTCGAAAGGTCAAATTGCATTAAAAGAGGGCGAATTAGGAACGAATATTGATGGTGATGAAGGTCCGAAATTACCTATTCATTTAGAAATTTTACCGTCACATCTGACAGTCTATACTGGTAAAGCAAATGACTGACGTTTTCATTCGTATGGCAAAAAAAGAGGATGCGGCAGTGTTACTAGCTATCTACGCACCGTATGTTGAAGAAACCACTATCACGTTTGAATATGAGGTGCCAACATTAGTAGATTTTTGCCAAAGAATTGAAACAACTTTAACGCGCTTTCCTTATTTAGTGGCTGAAACGACAGCTGGTGAAATTGTAGGCTATGCGTATGCAGGAAGTTATAAAGGACGAGTAGCTTATGATTGGTCTGTCGAGACAACAGTTTATGTGAAGAAGAACTGTGCTATCAAAGGTGTTGGAACTCAGTTGTATGGTGCGTTAGAAGAAGTATTGAAAAAACAACATGTTGTAAATTTGCTTGCGTGTATCACAGCAGGTAATGACCGGAGTGTGAAATTTCATGAAAAGCTAGGTTATCAA
The DNA here is from genome assembly GCF_009933335.1 of Candidatus Enterococcus willemsii. Lineage (GTDB taxonomy): Bacteria > Bacillota > Bacilli > Lactobacillales > Enterococcaceae > Enterococcus_F > Enterococcus_F willemsii. The sequence goes on from NZ_MAEL01000042.1 coordinate 14,120, forward strand.
GTGATTGGTTCGTTTCCACAACTAGGGTTTAAATTTAATCAGTGGTGTGATGTTATTTGGATGCAAAAAATGTTGCATTTGCCAAAGAAACCCAAACCATTTATTCCGTTTTCTGAATTAAGCGAAGCAAGGTGAGTGATTGCCTTGCTTTTTTGTTTTTTATTGTCAGTTGGCAATTCGTTGGGGAAGTGTATATAATAAAAGAGAGGAGTAGAGGAGAGGTGAAGAAGTTGAGCAAACGTATAGAACGAATTTATCAATACATTGTAGATAAAGAGAACCACTTTTCGGCTATTGATAAGAACAGTTCAGTAACGACAGCTGAAATTGCGGATGCGTTACAAATTCAACGTAGTAATGTAAGTAAAGACTTAAATTCGCTTGTTCGAGAAGGTCGTTTAATTAAACTGGATGGTCGTCCAGTCGGCTATATGCTCGCTGCGAATATTCAAAATGTAAAGAAAAAATATGTACCAAGTTACAAAGAAGAACGCCAACCTCGCGCGAAAGCAGAACCACAGCATACAGGTTTGATGATGCACACGCATGATTTGTTTTCAAACATTATTGGGATGAATGGGAGTATGAAAAACGCAGGTGAACAAGCAAAAGCGGCGATTTTATATCCACCTAAAGGGTTAAATTGTTTAATTACAGGTCCAACGGGTTCTGGGAAAACATTCTTTGCCCATGCGATGTTTCAATTTGCCAAAGCGAATCAGGTTATAGCGGCTGATAAAGAACTGATTGTATTTAACTGTGCAGATTATGCCAATAATCCAGAATTGTTGATGAGCCATTTGTTTGGGTACAGTAAAGGGGCTTTTACAGGGGCAGAAACTGAAAAGCTAGGAGTAATTGACCAAGCAGATGGTAGTATGTTGTTTTTAGACGAAATTCATCGTTTGCCACCAGAAGGTCAAGAAATGATTTTTTATTTTATGGATCATGGATCATACAGTCGTTTAGGAGAAACTGGGAAGAATCATTTTGCAGATGTTCGAATTGTTGGTGCAACAACGGAAGATCCAAATTCTGCACTTTTAGATACTTTTGTTCGACGGATTCCAATTAATATTCAATTACCCTCCTTTGAAACGCGTCCTGCTAATGAAAAGTTAGATTTAGTTAAAGTGATGGTTTCACACGAAGCGAGCCGTATTCAACGCACGATTTCTTTAACAGAAGATGTTGTAAAAGCGTTGATTGGTAGCGTTAGTTTTGGAAATATTGGGCAGTTAAAATCAAACGTACAATTGGTTTGTGCACGTGGTTTTTTGAACCATATGCATCAAGCTCAAATTGACATCACTTTAGAGGATGTTCCAGAAGGTATACGGGCTGGCTTGTTCATGTTAGCCAATAAACGTTTGATGTCGATGGAACTTTCGCAAAATTTAGAGTCTAAATTAGTGATTCAGCCAAACGAAGATAGCTTAAATATTCAGACAGATTCTTATGAACTGCCTTATAATTTATACGATATCATTGGTGATAAAGCTGCTTTGTTAAAAGCAGATGGCGTTGACCAAGAAGCAATTAATCACTTTATTTCAACGGATATCAATATCCATTTGAAATCTTTTTATAAAGATCATGGCTTTTCTTTTTATGCAGATAACAAATTGAGTGAATTCGTTGATCAGAAAATTATTGAGTTGACCAATCGAATTTATGAAATGGTTCGTCAACGTCTACACACCGATTTTCAACAAAATTTCGTCTATGCCATGAGTCTGCACATTAGTTCTTTTTTGAAAAAAATAGAGTTAGGTGAAACCAGACAAACGAATGATAATATTCGTGAAATGGTCGCTGCATATCCAGAAGAATTTGCTGTGGCGCAAGAAATCAGACGTTTCATTGGCGAGTGGTTCCAAGTGGCGATTCCTGCTAGTGAAGAATATTACTTGGCTGTTTTATTAGTATCTTTGCGTAGTAGTTCTTCGGAAGGAAAGATTGGAGTAGTTGTCGCAGCGCATGGAAATAGCACAGCCACTAGTATGGTTGATGTTGTGAAACAACTTTTGGGTGTGGAGCAAGTAGCAGCAGTAGATATGCCGTTAGATATGCCGCCAAAAATTGCATTAGAGAAAGTGAAGCAAGCAGTGACTGCGGTTGATGAAGGAAGCGGTGTGTTGTTATTGGTGGATATGGGGTCACTGGTGACCTTCGATGCAGATATTCAACGAACGACGGGAATTTTTGTTAAGACGATAGATATGGTTACCACGCCGATTGTCTTAGAAGCAGTGCGTAAAGCGTCAGTTTTAGGGACGAATTTGGACGAATTGTACGAATCGCTCGAGAATTTTCGCGGGTATAGTCGGATGGGAGAATTGACTCAACCAATCATGCAAACACATTTGCCGCGTGCTATTTTAGCTATTTGTGCATCAGGAGAAGGAACTGCTAAACAAATTAAACAAACGATTCAAGCAGTATTGACGAAAAAGAATATTTCAGATGTCGAAATTTTGACGCTTTCTGTATTTGAAGTACAAGATAAATTACCAGATCTTCAAAAAAGTTATGATTTACTGGCGGTGACAGGGATTGTTAACCCTAATTTACCCGTCCCGTTTATCTCTTTGGAGCGTTTTATTACACAGGATACCGAAAAGTTAATTGATCGAGTCTTAATTAGTTCACAAGTAATTGATAATGAGACGCTTGTCTTAGATCAAGAAGAAACGAAACGAGTATGCATTGAGTTTTTGGAGAAGAATTTTACGTTTTTAAATCCGAAAAAAATGATTGAACCGTTATGGCAATTTGCAGAAGACGTCATGACTGCTTGGGAAATTTCTCTGGAAGAAAGAGGGTTTAAAATTAACTTTGTTCTGCATGCTGCGGGGATGTTGGAACGGATTTTATTAAATCAACCATTAACAGGAGAAGCTACAGATGAGCAAAGCGTATTAATGAATGCTGAATATGAGAAGTTGCATGTACATGTATTGTCTCTCGGTCGAACATTAAATTTGGTGGTTCCGGTTATGGAAGAATTTTATTTAATGTCAATGATTCAACGGCAAATAAATAAATGAGATACACTAAAACGATACACAAGATAAGTGTATCGTTTTAGTGTATTGTTTTTTCGTGTGTTAAATACTATTAATTAGCTAGTGTATTCAAATTTTTTTGGCACACTTCTTGCTTTTAAATAGAATGGATAGGAGGTGTAAACAATTGGACATTCGATTAGCGCGAATTGACGATCGACTAATTCATGGACAAGTCGCAACAACGTGGGCGAAACAAACGGGTATTAATCGAATTATCGTCATTAGTGATGAAGTTGCGAAAGATTCTCTCCGGAAGTTTTTATTACAAGAAGCTGCACCACCAGGAATACAATCAAATATTGTGACTGTTGCTCGTATGTTGGAAATTTTTGATAACGCATTATTAGCCAGTCAAAAAGTCATGCTATTATTTACCAATCCTCAAGATGTTGAAGTATTAGTTCGGAAGGGATTGCAGTTAGATTCATTAAATATCGGTGGTATGCGTTTCGTTGGAGGAAAACGGATGGTGACTAATTTTGTTTCTGTCGATGAAGCAGATATTGCGTCGTTTCGTTATTTGGATAGCCAAGGAATTGAATTGGATGTTCGTAAAGTTCCAACTGATCGTAAAGTTCATTTGATGGACTTGTTTGAAAAATAAGTCACTAAAACATGTATTTTAGTAAATAGGAGGTAAGAAAATGGTAGGGATTATCCTAGCAAGTCATGGGGATTTCGCTAAGGGGATTTTACAATCAGGGGCGATGATTTTCGGTGAACAAGAAAATGTTGCCGCTTGCGTATTAGAGCCAAGCGAAGGACCAGATGATATCAAAGCAAAGTTACAAAAAGCAATTCAATCATTTGATGATCAAGAAGAAGTGTTATTCTTAGTCGATCTTTGGGGAGGAACGCCTTTTAACCAAGCAAATAGCTTATTAGAAGATCATAAAGACAAATGGGCAATTGTTTCAGGTATGAATTTACCAATGGTCATTGAAGCGTATGCGTCACGTTTTTCGATGAATTCGGCACAAGAGATTGCACAAGCTATTTTGAATACTGCAAGAGATGGCGTCAAAGTGAAACCAGAAGAATTAGAGCCTGAAGTTGCTGTAGAAAGTAGCGAAAAAACACCTAGCAATACAGGGAAACCTGGTACATTTGAATATGTCTTAGCACGTATTGATACTCGCTTATTACATGGTCAAGTAGCAACTGCTTGGACAAAGGCAACACAACCAACACGTATTATTGTTGTATCTGATGCAGTAGCTAAAGATGAATTGCGCAAAAAATTAATTCAACAAGCTGCACCTCCAGGAGTAAAAGCCCATGTCGTGCCTGTTGAACAAATGATTAAACTTGCAAAAGACGATCAACATTTTGGTGGACAAAGAGCACTTTTACTTTTTGAAAATCCACAAGATGTGTTGCGTGCGGTTGAAGGTGGCGTACCATTAGATACAATTAACGTTGGTTCGATGGCTCATTCACCAGGTAAAGTACAACCTAACAAAGTATTGGCATTTGGCCAAGATGATATTGATACATTTAAGAAATTAAAAGAAAAAGGACTTAAATTTGATGTACGAAAAGTACCAAATGATGGTCAAGGTAATATGGACGAAATCTTGCGACGCGCGCAAGCAGAACTAAACAGATAAGCAATTTAGAAAAGAAAATGGAGGATTAATAGTTATGGACTTAAATATTGTTCAAATCATATTAGTCATTATCGTGGCATTTTTAGCCGGTATGGAAGGCATTTTAGACCAATTTCATTTCCATCAACCAGTTATTGCGTGTACGTTAATTGGCTTAGTTACAGGAAACTTAATACCATGTTTGATTTTAGGTGGTACCCTACAAATGATCGCCTTAGGTTGGGCGAATATTGGTGCGGCTGTTGCCCCAGATGCTGCGTTAGCATCTGTTGCTTCTGCAATTATTTTAGTACTTGGTGGACAAGGTAGAGCGGGCGTTTCTTCAGCTATTGCGATTGCAGTACCGCTTGCCGTTGCTGGTTTGTTGTTAACAATTATTTGCCGTACAATTGCTACTGGTTTTGTGCACATCATGGATGCTGCAGCAAAAGAAGGGAATATTCGTAAAGTTGAATTATGGCATATTCTAGCAATTGGTTTACAAGGGATTCGTATTGCGATTCCGGCAGGGTTAATTTTAGCTGTCGGTGCAGGACCAGTAAGTAGCCTATTGAATGCAATGCCATCTTGGTTAACTGAAGGGTTAGCTATTGGTGGTGGAATGGTCGTAGCGGTTGGTTATGCAATGGTTATTAACATGATGTCTTCAAAAGAAGTTTGGCCATTCTTTGCTATTGGTTTTGTTTTAGCAACAATTTCTGAAATTACCCTTATTGGACTTGGTACAATTGGTATTGCTTTAGCTCTTATTTATCTAGCACTTTCTAAACAAGGTGGTTCAGGTAATAGTGGCGGTGGATCAAATACAGGCGATCCAATTGGCGATATCATTGATAACTATTAAGAAGGAGGCGGACAAAAATGACAGAGCAAATCAAATTAACTAAAAAAGATCGTATATCTGTTTGGTTACGTTCCACTTTCCTTCAAGGGTCTTGGAACTACGAACGTATGCAAAATGGTGGTTGGGCATTTTCAATGATTCCAGCTATCAAAAAATTATATAAAACAAAAGAAGATCGTGCAGCAGCATTAGAACGTCATTTAGAGTTCTTTAATACCCATCCATATGTTGCATCACCTATTCTTGGGGTAACGTTGGCATTGGAAGAAGAAAGAGCAAATGGCGCGCCAGTGGATGACGTTGCTATTCAAGGGGTTAAAGTTGGGATGATGGGTCCTTTAGCTGGTATTGGTGACCCAGTCTTCTGGTTTACAGTGAAACCGATTATTGGTGCCTTAGCAGCATCCCTTGCCATGAGTGGGAATATCTTAGGACCAATTATTTACTTCGTTGCATGGAATGTGATTCGTATGGCATTCACTTGGTACACGCAAGAATTTGGTTACAAAGCAGGTTCTAAAATTACCGAAGATTTATCTGGTGGATTGTTGCAAGATATCACTAAAGGTGCATCGATTTTAGGGATGTTTATTCTTGGTTCGTTAGTTAACCGCTGGGTGTCTGTATCGTTTGCACCAAAAGTATCTGAAGTGCCTTTAGACAAAGGTGCATATATCGAGTGGGATAAATTACCGGCAGGAGCAGAAGGAATTAAAGAAGCCTTAATCCAACAAGGAAATGGCTTGTCATTAACTGATACCAACGTGACAACTTTACAAGATAACTTGGATAGTTTGATTCCTGGTTTAGCTGGCTTGTTGCTAACTATTTTCTGTATGTGGTTATTGAAGAAAAAAGTATCACCAATTGTAATCATCTTAGGATTATTCGTCGTTGGTGTTGTTTTCCACAGCATTGGTTTAATGTAAGAAATCAAAGCCCGAGTCTAACTTGGGCTTTTTTTCTTCGTATAAATAAAGAAATCACGTTATACTCGAACTAGAAAGGGTGAAGCAAGTGGTTCAATCATTGAATACAAAGGTAGATTTAGTTATTAAAGCAACAGCTTTTACCGGTATGACTGAATATGGAAAAATTATGATTGGTGATAAAGGTTTTGAATTTTATAATGACCGAGACGCTAGAAAGTTTATTCAAATTCCTTGGGAAGAAGTTGATTATGTAGTCGCATCAATTTTATTTAAAGGTAAATGGATTCCACGTTATGCGATTCGCACGAAAAAAAATGGAGAATTTGTTTTTGCATCGAAAGATCCAAAAAAAGTACTACGAGCTATTCGCGTATATGTGGATCCTAGTCGAATGGTGCAGTCGTTAAGTTTCTTTGGTGTTATCAAAAATGGACTATCAAAATTAATGAAAAGATAATTTTTTGTTATTTAATAAATAGTTATTATTTTGTCGCAATTCCTGTGTGTGGTACACTAAATGTAACATTAACAAGGAGGTGCTCGACATGCATTGGTTATGGGTATTAATTGTAGGTGCAATTATTGGAATGATTGCTGGTGGAATTACTGGCGAAAAACGTGGCTGTATTTTTAATATAGTAGCAGGAATTATTGGTTCATCAATTGGTGAAAGTTTATTTAGCTCATGGGGACCAAAACTAGCAGGTATGCACCTAATACCATCTATTTTAGGGGCAGTGATTTTTGTAGCTGTCGTATCATTCTTTTTTGGTAAAAATAAATAGGAGAAGATGAGCAGAGTGTTGCTCATCTTCTTTTTAGAATCTTCCCTTTTCGCTTTAGTCAGAAGTTTGTTATAATGAAAAGTGAATTTAAAAGGAAAGAAGGAATTATTAACATGTTACGAGTCCAAAAACTACGAGAAAAAATGAAAAAAGAAGTTGTAGATGGTTTTTTAGTAACAAGTCCTTATAATCTTCGCTATTTAACTAATTTTACTGGGACGACTGGATTGGCAGTTATCACTTTAGATAAAGCCTTTTTTGTAACTGATTTTCGTTATACAGAACAAGCAGCAAAACAAGCACAAGGGTTCGAAATTGTTAAGAATGCTGGACCGATCTTTGATGAAGTAGCACGAATTTGTCAGGAAGAAGAAATCAACGCATTAGCATTTGAAGAATCACATGTTAGTTTTGCGGAGTATTCTGTTTTAGAAGATATTATTGAAGAATCTGCACTAGTACCGATCTCAGGAATGATTGAAGAATTAAGAGAAGTAAAAGATGAAGAAGAATTAAAATTAATTCAACAAGCTTGCCGTATCGGTGATCAAGGATTCGAACATATCTTAAAAATGATTCGTCCAGGAATGACTGAGATTGAAGTAGCCAATCAACTAGATTTCTTTATGCGCTCATTAGGTGCAACGAGTGTATCTTTTGATACAATTGTCGCTAGTGGTGTTCGTTCAGCGATGCCTCATGGCGTAGCTAGTGAAAAAGTGATTGAGCAAGGTGATTTGATTACCTTAGACTTTGGTTGCTATTATCAAGGGTATGTTTCTGATATGACTCGTACGTTTGCAATTGGCGATCCAGGCCAACAATTGAAAGAGATTTATCAAATCGTGTTAGATGCCCAAATCAAAGTATTGGAAGCAGCGAAACCTGGTATGACAGGAATTGAGTTGGATGCTGTGGCACGTGATTATATTGCATCGTTTGGTTATGGTGAAGCATTTGGTCATTCAACAGGACATGGTATTGGCTTAGAGATACATGAAGGGCCAAATGTATCTTTCCGTGCAGACAAAGCATTTGTAGCTGGTAATGTGATTACGGATGAACCAGGAATCTATTTACCAGGTGTTGGTGGTGTCCGTATTGAAGATGACTTATTAATTACTGAAACAGGAAATAAAGTCTTGACCCATGCGCCTAAAGAATTAATTATTCTATAAGCAAATCATTGGTTAGATAGCTATATCTAGGGATTTCTTGAATGGAAAATGATGTTCATTCAACAGTATCTCTGGTATAATCTATTTGAAACCAATACGTGACAAGGAGCTAAATGAGAAAGTTATTTGTAGAAATAAACTAAAAGTTCCAATTTTGTCAGTAAAATACTAGAAATACTGTAGTTGTTTTTGATAACAATGGAATAAAATACAGTATGCCAAGATGGAGGAATTAAGAATGGTCGATGAAAGAAACTTCGTATTAGATGCCGATCAGGAACTGGGAGAGATTGTTATTGCTCCAGAAGTCATTGAAGTAGTTATTGGCATTGCAGCGTCAAAAGTTGATGGTGTGTATCGTATGCAAGGAACATTTGCAAATAATGTAACAGAATTATTAGGACGCTCAGCTTACGGCAAAGGTGTTCATTTAGAAGCTGATGAATCAGGTTTGAAAGTAGACATCTACACATACATGAAATATGGTGTCTCTGTGCCTAAAGTAGCGATGGAAATTCAAAAACGCGTGAAACAACAAGTTTTATTTATGACAGATGTTGAATTATCGGAAGTCAATGTTCACGTAGTGGCAGTCGTTCCTGAAAAAGCGGAACAATTAGATATAGAAGAATTATTCGGGAATGACGAGGAAGACAATGAGTAAAGAGTTATCTAGACATGAAATTAGACAAATGGCAGTACAGGCGTTATTTCCATTAGATTTTAATAAAGACCTAACCAAACATGATGCAATTGTTCATGCACTTGAATTAGAACATGAAGAAATGGTTGATGAGGAGCAAGAAAGTTTTGTTCCTACCTATTTAGATTTATTAGTTACTGGAGTCTGTGAGCATAAAGCAGAATTAGATGAGACAATCAAAAATCATTTGCGTCGTGGTTGGAGCATTCAACGTCTTTCTAAAATGGACGTAACGATTTTACGCATTGCATTGTTTGAAATGATGTATGTAGATAATGTACCGAATAAAGTGGCCTTGAATGAAGCGATTGAATTAGCTAAAATGTTTAGCGATGATCAGTCAAGAAAATTTGTGAATGGTATTTTATCAACAGTGAATAATGGACTAGAAGCTAGCGAATAGGCTAGCTTTTGTTCTTGAATTCGTCTATTTTCGATTAATTACCGAACGATAGTTCAGAGTTTGTTTATGAATGGTAAGATTTTCTTTTTCGTGAAATAAACCTGTGCTAAAATGAAAAAAACGTGAGGAGGCAATGGAACAATGGGTGTATTGATTAATGGCAAAGAATTGGCAGCAAAAATGCAAGAAGAGATTCGTTTAGAAGTGGAACAGTTAGCAAAAAAACAGGTAAAACCTGGCTTAGTCGTTTTATTAGTGGGTGAGAATTCAGCGAGCCAAACGTATGTGAAAAACAAAGAGTTGGCAGCTAAGCGCATTGGAATCCATTCGAAAATAGAACGTTACGAAGAGACTATTTCTGAGGAAGAACTACTAGCAGAAATCGAAAAGTACAATCAAGATAGTGATTTTCATGGTATTTTAGTTCAACTTCCATTGCCTACGCATATTGATGAAGAAAAAATTTTATTAGCAATTAATCCTAAAAAAGATGTAGATGGTTTCCATCCAATGAATTTAGGAAAGTTATTTGCAGGTGCACCAGAAATGATTCCTTGTACACCCTACGGTATTATGAAAATGTTTGAAGCGTATCATATCGATTTAGAAGGCAAAAACGCAGTAGTCATTGGCCGTAGTAATATTGTCGGTAAACCGATGGCACAGCTTTTATTAGCGAAAGATGCTACTGTTACCATGACGCATTCTAAAACAAAAAATTTAGCAGCTGTGGCAAAACAAGCGGATATATTGGTTGTAGCGATTGGTCGTGGTCATTTTGTGACAAAAGAATTTGTTAAAGAGGGTGCAGTCGTGATTGATGTAGGAATGAATCGTGATGCAAACGGCAAATTAATTGGGGATGTCAAATTTGATGAAGTTGAACCGATTGCTAGCTATATTACCCCTGTGCCAAAAGGGGTTGGACCTATGACGATTACGATGTTAATGATGCAAACCGTTGAAGCAGCGAAACGTCAGGAGTTAAATAAGTAATGAGTCAACAATATTTATCAATCACGGCAGTGACGAAATATTTAAAAAAGAAATTTGACGCAGATCCTTATTTGGAACGTGTGTTTCTTACGGGTGAAATTTCAAATTTTCGATTGCGACCAAATCATCAATATTTTAGTTTAAAAGATGATGGTGCGAAGATTTCAGCCGTGATGTTTAAAAATGCGTTTAATCAACTAACGTTTAAACCTGAAGAGGGCATGAAAGTTCTTGCGGTAGGCCGTATATCCTTATACGAGGCAAGTGGTAACTATCAACTATATGTTGAACATATGGAACCTGATGGTGTCGGTGCGTTGTATCAAGCATATGAACAATTGAAAGCTAAACTAGAACAAGAAGGCTTATTTCGAGCACCTAAACAGCAACTACCACGTTATCCAAAACGGATTGCTGTTTTAACAAGTCCAAGTGGTGCCGTGATTCGTGATATTATGACAACTGTTCGTCGCCGTTACCCAATCGCCCAGTTAGTATTGTTTCCAACGGTTGTTCAAGGAGAGAAAGCTGCAGATAATGTGGTAGCAAACATTGCACGTGTGGAAGAGATGGGTTCATTTGATACAATGATTATTGGTCGTGGTGGTGGCTCGATTGAAGATTTATGGCCATTTAACGAAGAACGTGTAGCTCGTGCAATTTTTAATGCGCGCACACCGATTATCTCTTCTGTGGGACATGAAACAGATACTACAATTGCTGATCTAGTCGCAGATGTTCGTGCAGCAACTCCTACGGCTGCAGCCGAATTAGCCGTCCCTGTTTTGTCAGAAGAGTTGATGCGAATTGAAGAAAGGCAAGCACGTCTTGTCCAAGCGTACGCAAATCAGATGCAGCGAAAAGATGAACGCTTCCAACGCGTCTTATCTTCTTATATCTTCCGGCAACCGGAACGTTTGTATGAAGCGCAGTCATTAAAACTTGATCAATTACAGCAACGACTCGTGCAACAAATGCAAACCTTGTTGTATGAAAAGGATCGAAAAGCGAATCAAACAATGCATCGCTTGGCACAAGTAGTTCCATCAGCTCGTGTTCGAGAAGCGAATCAGCAAGTAAACTACTTAGCTCAGCGTTTAGAAAAACAAATTCAATTAATATTTGAACAAAAAGTATCAAAATTTGAGCAAACTGTCCAATCGTTGGATTTACTAAGTCCATTGAAAATTATGGGCCGAGGCTATAGTTACACGACAAAAGAAAAAGTCGTTAAATCTGTGCAGGAGTTAACCGTTGGTGATGTGTTAGATGTGCATTATCAAGATGGGCAAGCTAAAGTAGAAGTATTAGAGATTACGGACGTTAGCGAATGAAATAAGGAGGAAGAATATGTCAAATCCGACATTTGAGGAATCATTGCAAGAATTAGAACAAATTGTGACTCGTCTCGAGCAAGGAGATGTTCCTTTAGAAGAAGCTTTGACAGCTTTTCAACAAGGAATGGTTCTAAGTAAACAATGCAAAGATACCTTAGCAAAAGCTGAAAAAACCTTAACAAAAATGATGACTGACGCAAATGAAGAAGTTCCTTTTGAAGAGGCAGAAAAATGAGTAGGTTAGCTAACCTTCAACAGGAAGTTCAACAAACCGAGGCAGAAATGGTTCGGTTTGTTTGTGAATATACTGATGAAGAACAATTACAAAAAAGTATGTTGTATTCAATACAAGCAGGAGGGAAACGAATTCGTCCGCTATTATTGTTAGCAACGGTTGCTTCATTTTCGAAGGAACATACACGCGGTTGTTATCAAACGGCGGCTGCTTTGGAAATGATTCATACGTATTCGCTGATTCATGATGATTTACCAGCAATGGATGATGATGACTTACGTCGTGGAAAACCGACGAATCATAAAGTCTATGGTGAAGCGTTAGCTATTTTAGCAGGCGATGGCTTATTAACGGCAGCCTTTGAATTATTGAGCATCTCCGAAATAGAACCGACAAAAAAAATTCTATTAATTCAGTTGCTTGCTAAAGCAGCAGGTACGCATGGAATGGTAGCAGGACAAGTAGCGGATATGCAAAGTGAGCATCAACAAGTACCGTTGGATGAATTGATGGCTATTCATAAACGAAAAACGGGTGCGCTCATTCGATTTGCGATTGTGGCAGGTGGTATTTTAGCGAATCAATCAGAAGGAACGATTGCTTATTTAGACCAGTTTGCCCAACACTTAGGGTTAGCGTTTCAAATTCGCGATGACTTATTAGATGTGGTCGGAACGACCGAAGAATTAGGCAAGACGGCAAATCGTGATGAACAGTTAGAAAAAAGTACGTATCCAGGCTTGTTAGGTTTAGAAGATGCGAAGTTGGCTTTAACGAATGAAATAAAGGCTGCGGAAACGGTATTAGAACAGTTAGCAGCTGTGCCAACTTTCGATGCAACCCTACTAAAAGATGTGTGTACATTATTCCAGTTATAAAGAAAGAGGAACAAGATGAAAAAAGAGCGAGTCGATGTATTGGCTTTTCAACAAGGGCTTTTTGAAACAAGAGAACAAGCAAAACGTGGTGTCATGGCGGGGTTAGTTTATTTAGAAAAAAACAATGAACGTCTCGATAAACCCGGTGAAAAAATACCAATGGATACAGCTTTGCAAATTAAAGGGCAAAAGCTACCATATGTCTCTCGTGGCGGGTTAAAATTGGAGAAAGCATTAAAAATTTTTGATTTTACTGTTCAAGACAAAATCGTCTTAGACATTGGCGCATCGACAGGCGGTTTTACTGATGTGGCCTTACAAAACGGTGCAATCAAAAGCTATGCCCTAGACGTAGGGTACAATCAATTAGCATGGAAAATACGTCAAGATGAACGTGTAACGGTCATGGAACGGACTAATTTTCGCTATTGTACCCCGGCTGATTTTACAGAAGGTATACCGGCAGTTGCAACAATTGATGTTTCTTTCATTTCGTTGAAGTTAATATTGCCACCATTGCATGCTATTTTAGCTGAAAATGGTGATGTGATGGCACTTATCAAACCACAATTTGAGGCTGGAAGAGATGCAGTTGGGAAAAATGGGATTGTCAGAGATCCTGCGACCCATCAAGCTGTGTTAGAAGATATTTTACATTTTGCGATGCAAGAAAAGTATGATGTCCACAATTTGAGTTATTCACCGATTACAGGTGGTGAAGGGAATATTGAATTTATTGTTCATCTGAAGAAATCATCAAAAGAAGGAAAATTAGATATTGAAGATATTTCCAAAATTGTTGCGGAAGCCCACCAACAATTAGATAAATAAAGCAGCGTTCTTTAGAAAAGATTATTTTTCTAAAGAGCGTTTTTTCGTTTGTCAGTTCTTTCATTCTGACGCAAAATAAGCTATGATAAATAAGAATTCAACTAGGAGGAATTGGCATGAGAAAAAAAGAACGCCATCGTTTAATTACGCGACTTTTAACAGAACAAGATATTCAAAAACAAGAAGAATTTGTCGAATTTTTAAAAAATAAAGGTGTTGAAGTGACACAAGCTACTATTTCAAGAGATATTAAGGAATTAAAATTAATTAAAGTCCCTTCTACAGCAGGTGGCTATCGCTATAGTTTACCTTTAGAATCAAGTGAGGATGTGGCAGAAAAACTAAATAAATTATTAAAAAATGCATTTGTTTCCGTCGAACAGATGGATAAGTTTGTTATTTTGCGTACATTACCAGGAAATGCATCTGCGGTAGCGAACTTAATTGAAAAATGTTTTAAAGAGGAGTTATTTGCAACTCTCAATGACGACGATAGTGTATTGATGATTGCTCGGACAGAATCTGGACGTCAAACATTATACGATGCCTTGAAAAAATTTAACCGTTAGGAGTGACGGATATGCTACTAGAATTAACAATCGAAAATTTTGCAATTATCCCTTCGCTACATTTATCCTTTCACGAAGGAATGACTGCATTAACCGGTGAAACAGGGGCTGGTAAATCAATTATTATTGACGCGATGGGCTTGCTTGCAGGTAGTCGTGGATCCAGTGATTATATCCGCCAAGGCGCCGACAAATGTTTGCTAGAAGGGTTGTTTGAATTGCCAAAACAATCCAGTTGTGTGCAATTATTAGATGAATTAGGTATTGAGCATGAAGAAGATGTTTTAATTGTGCAACGAGATATGTCTGTGTCAGGAAAAAGTGTTTGCCGTGTAAATGGTCGGATTGTCACGTTAACGAATTTACGTCGAATTGGCATGTATTTAGTCGACATTCAAGGCCAAAATGAACACCAAGAGTTATTGCAACCAGAAAGACACCTAGCGCTTGTGGATAGTTTTGGTTCTGAAAGTTTTAAACAACAACTAGCAGACTATCAAATAAAATACAGCGAATTTCGTCAATTGGAAAAACAAGTCCATTCGATTCAAGCCAATGAGCAATCTTATGTGCAACGAATCGATATGTTGCAATTTCAACAAGAAGAAATTCAGCAAGCAGAATTACAGCCGAATGAAGAAGAGCAGTTAATTGAAGAGCGTGACAAATTAAGCAATTTTCAAAAAATCTTAGATGGCTTAACGCAGAGTTATCAACTGTTATCTTCGGAAGAAAGTAATAGTTTAGATGGTGTGAGCATGGCATTGAATGAACTGCAAGGGATTAGCCATCTAGATGCTGAATACGAACAAATTAGCGAAAACGTGCAAAGTGCCTATTATTTACTACAAGAAGCTGCTAGTGATTTGTCACGGCAAATTGATCATTTAGAATTGGATGAAGAACGCTTAGAAGAAGTTGTTTCAAGACTAGAAACGATACGCCAATTGAAAAGAAAATACGGCGAGTCTATTCCTGCGATTTTAGCTTATTACGAAGAGATATCGCGTGAGTTGTCTGAAGTGAATATGTCAGAAGAACAGTTAGAAGAATTGGAAAAAAGACTTGCATTCAAGCAACAGGAAATCTGGCAACTAGCAGAAAGGCTACATGTACAACGGAAAAATATTGCAGCAGGTTTAGAGAAAGCTATCTTACAGGAATTATCTGAATTATATATGGAAAATGCTCAATTTGATGTTCATTTTCATTCAGAGAAAAATTTACGGGAAACAGGTTTTGATCAGGTTGAGTTTTACTTGACGACAAACCCCGGTGAACCATTAAAACCACTTGTTCGAGTAGCGTCTGGAGGAGAATTGTCTCGTATTCTGTTGGCTTTAAAAACTATTTTTTCTAAAGCCCAAGGAATGACGAGTATTGTATTCGATGAGGTAGATACTGGAGTAAGTGGACGTGTAGCGCAAGCCATTGCTGAAAAGATTGCTAAAATAGCGACTGATTCGCAAGTATTATGTATTACGCATTTGCCACAAGTTGCTGCCGTCGCAGATTATCAGTACTTTATTTCTAAATCAGTTAAAGAAGGACGGACAGAAACTAAAGTCGAACAACTGACAAGTGATGAACGTGTCAATGAGATTGCTCGTATGTTGTCAGGTGCTGAGATTACGGATTTGACATTAGAACATGCAAGAGAATTATTAACTGCAGCGCAAGCACGTGAATAAACTAAGAGTTCTGATGCATATGCACAGACCTCTTAGTATGAATCATTCATTATGAAAATGCTGCTAAAGCACCTAAAATAGTCGTACCGATTGTCGCTATCAGCATTGTCCAGATAACTACTTTAGTTATTTTGGAAAAGGTACTCTTTTCTTTTTTATCGTTCATTTTATGCCATCCTTTTTGTTGTTGATAGTCACAGTGTACAACCATTGGAAAAATAACTCAAGGTGTCGATACTAAATTTTATAAAAGATTTTTCTTTTTTAGAATGCGAATCACTAAATAGCAGAGAAAAATAGTGATGCCAGTAATAATTAAAAAGGCGTTTTCGCTTTTAGCAAATGGCAGTGCAACATTCATTCCAAAGACACCACCAATAATGGTTGGGATGGTCAAAACAATGGTAAGCGAGGTTAAAATTTTCATAACATTATTTAAATTGTTAGAAACAACCGAAGTAAAGGTATTGTTCATTTGTGTAGCGAATTTCAAATGAATATTTGCAGAAGTCGTTGCTTGTTTGGTCTCAACGACGACATCGTGTAAGTGATTGCTGTATGCATGATTTTCTTGAATAAACGTCGTCTTTTCTAATTCAGATAATGTGACTAAGTTAGCCGTAGTAGCAGCATCAAATAACACTAAGCTCTTTTGAATATTCATAATTTGAAATAATTGTTTATTTTCTGTCGAGACTTGGATTTGTTGTTCTAAATCGTTTAATTCCTTTTTTAGTAAATCGAGGTATCGGTTAAAAGTTGTTACTACTTGCCACAAAATACTTAATAATAGATTCATTTTGTTGTTCATATCGTTTTGGACGAACGGACGCTCTTTTAGCTCTTCCAAAAAAGGTAATGATTTATTAGTGACGGTGATAATTTGTCTATTTGGAGTGATAATGATTGATAGAGGGAATGTCTCAAATTGTAAATACCCACTAGAGCTAATCGTTTTATAAGGAAATTGTAGCAAAAGTAAAATCGATTTTTTGAAGGCCGTTTGATGTAACCCTTCGCTACGAGAATTTTCGGCATCATCTAAAACGGCGGTTAAATAATCTTTTGGAAATTTATATGTGGCAATTAATTGTTGAATTTCCTCATGTGTAGGTTGTTCTACATGCAACCAAAAACTCTCGTGGTTATCTGTAACTTCAAGGAGTTGTTGATTTTGAACGGTAAACGAATGAATCATTTCTTTTCCTCCTAAGCGTGACAAGTTTTAGTTTCTTCTATTATAATACAAAAGTACAAGATTTTAAGAAAAATGCAATATCTATGTAATGAACATCAAGTATAGTAACTCTAGTTAAGAAAGGATTTGTTGGTATGTCCAATTTTTCACCGATTCTATTATTATGGTATATTTTCCCTGTAATTGCACTATTTGCGTCTCGTTTATTAGTGTCTGTTTTTTCATTAAATACACGTTTTCATATTAAAGCGCCTGATTTAGCCGTTCCTTTTTTATTATACGCTGTTCATGAATTATCTGCAGCGACGTTTGAGCAATCGATTTTTCCGTACTTTTTACTATCGATTTTTTCATTAGGGATTGCCTTGGCTTTCTTTCAAGCATACTTTTATGACGAAATTAAATATGGACGATTTTTCAAAATGTATTGGCGTTCGGTCTTCTTGTTAACCTTATTGTTACATGTTGTCTTAGTCATTCTGAACATCATTACTCTCTTCTAAAAAGTCATCTTAAAGTTTTTTTAAAAACTTTAAAAAAGCGATAAAACCGCATTCTTCGCTTAAGGTAAAAACAAGTCAAAAAACTTCCCCTCTAATTTAACATAAATTGTGGTAGAAAGTGGGGGATTGTGGTAGACTGTGATTATCAGGTGGCGACTGGAGGGGCTTATCGATGTTTATGGGAGAATTTCAACATTCTATCGATGCAAAAGGCCGTCTTATCGTACCATCCAAACTTCGAGAAAAACTTGGTGAAAAGTTTGTGGTGACACGAGGATTAGACGGTTGTTTATTTGGCTATCCTTTAACCGAGTGGGAAAAGTTAGAAGAAAAATTAAATGAAATGCCTCTTGCTAAAAAAGATGCACGTACATTTGTCCGTTTTTTTTATTCCGCTGCCACTGAATGTGAAATAGATAAACAAGGTCGAATTAACATTCCTAATACGTTACGTAATCACGCAGGCTTGCAAAAAAGTTGTGTGATTATCGGTGTATCAAATCGTATTGAAATTTGGGATGAAGGTCGTTGGACCGAATTTTCGACTGAAGCTGAAGAAAACTTTGATGAAATCGCTGAAAGCATGATTGATTTCGGCTTATAGAAAGAGGCAAATAAATGGTTGTGTTTCAACACTACACTGTCATGAAAAAAGAAACCGTTGATGGTCTGAACATCAAGCCTAATGGTAAATATGTAGACTGTACTTTAGGTGGTGCAGGACATAGTGAATATATTTTACAACAATTAAATGAAGAAGGTCATTTGTTTGCTTTTGATCAAGATCAAAAAGCAATTGATTTTGCATCGGAGCGCTTAGCTTCTTATGTAGAAAAAGGACAAGTGACATTTATTAAACGCAATTTTCGTTTTTTAAAAGAAGAATTAGCAAATTTAGGTATTCATAAAGTAGATGGTATTTTATATGATTTGGGTGTTTCATCACCGCAATTAGATGAAGCTGAACGTGGATTTAGTTATCATCAAGATGCTCCGTTGGATATGCGTATGGACCAAACAGCGCCGTTGTCTGCCTATCACGTTGTTAATGAATATGAATATCATGAATTAGTAAAAATCTTTTTCCGTTATGGAGAAGAAAAATTTTCAAAGCAAATTGCACGTGAAATTGAACGTGTAAGAAAAAATAAACCAATTGAAACAACTGGGGAACTAGTGGAAATTATTAAAACAGCCATTCCAGCACCAGCCAGAAGAAAAGGCGGTCATCCAGCGAAACGCGTATTTCAAGCGATTCGTATCGCAGTCAATGATGAATTAGGTGTTGTAGAAGACTCTTTAGAGCAAGCAATTGAACTGTTGGCCAAGAATGGACGAGCAAGTGTCATTACCTTCCATTCGTTAGAAGACCGGATTGTTAAAAACATGTTTAAAGAATACAGCACAGTAAATGATTTACCGCCGGGTTTACCCGTTATTCCCGATGAGTTTCAACCTGAATTAAAAGTTATCACACGTAAACCAATTCTTCCATCAGATGAGGAATTGGCAGAAAACAACCGTTCTCGTAGCGCCAAACTACGAATTGCGGAAAAAATCAAGGAGGAGTAGTAGGAATGGCAGAATTAAATGTACATGAAATACCATATGAAATGAAACAAGAATCTGTTTCATATGCGAATACAGAGCCAGAACATACTCCTGAACGCCCCGAAGTAGTTGTCATTCCGTTGTCTCCTGCGCGCAAGTTAAATCGGATTACTCGTATGGAAAAGATTATTGCTGTGGCTATGGTGGGTGTCTTGATTGTTTTAGGTTTACTGATGATTAACTTACGAACAACAATCAGTCAAGTTGAACAAGATATTTCTGTTTTACAACAAGATGTCACTTCGAAGGAAGCGGAAGCTCTTCAATTAGAACAAGAGAAAAACGAGCTATCTAAAAGTGAACGAATTCAAAAAATTGCTGAAGACGAAGGATTATCCATAAATAGTGATAATTTAAGGAAAGTGAAGAAGTAAATGCGAATTATAGAAAAAATGAAGCAGTACTTTAAAAAGAAAAATTTGTCTACAATGAACAATCGCAAAAAAGTAGGAATTATTCTCTTTACTACGAGTATTGGATTGTTCTTTTTGTTTGTCACGCGTTTGAGTTACATTGTCATCGTAGGCAATGTTGCGGGTACTTCATTAGAAGCCAAGACAGAAGCTTTGTATCAAGGCAGTGAAGTCATCAAGGCAAAACGCGGAACGATTTATGATCGGAATGGTGTAGCGATTGCTGAAGATGCAACGTCTTATTCGATGTATGTTGTGCTGAATGACTCATATGTTACTGGAGATGGTAAGATACTCTATGCTGAAAAGAAAAATTTCGAGAAAATAGCAGAAGTAGTTTCAAGCGAATTAGATGGAAAAGTAAAGAAAAAAACAGTAATTGAAACATTGCAAAATGCTTCAGACTTAGAGTTAAAGCAAACCAATATTCCAAATGCGAAAAATATTACCTTACAACAAAAACAATCCATTGAGAAAAAATTGGAAAAGCAAAAACTTGCAGGAGTATATTTTGACGAGCATCAATCACGAATTTATCCAAATGGGACGTTTGCTTCTCATTTTATTGGATATGCTGATGTGCAAACAGATAAAGAAACCGAAAAAGAAGAACTAAGAGGCAAGTTAGGGTTAGAATTGATTTATGATGATATTTTAAAAGGGAAAGATGGAAAAGCCACGTTCCAAAAAGATAATTATCAAAATCCATTGCCGGGAACCGCAGCGGAAGTTAAACCAGCTGAACAAGGAAAAGATGTCTATACAACATTAGATAGTCGTTTGCAGAGTTATTTGGAACAATTGATGGATGATGCATGGAAAGATACCAAAGCACAGGACTTAACTGCTGTGTTAATGGAAGCTAAAACAGGCGAAATTGTTGCTATGTCTCAACGACCATCTTTCAATCCAGAAACCAAAGAAGAATTTAGTGACGAAGATTTTATTTGGGAGAATTTATTTGTACAAGACAAATATGAACCTGGTTCAACAATGAAAGTTTTCACAACTGCTGCTGGTATTGAGTATGGTGTCTTTGATCCAAATGAAACATATAGCACAGAACCATACAAACTATATGATGCGACAATTAACGACTGGGATTTAGGCGCTAATCATTCGGTATTAACGATGCGCCAAGCACTTTCTTGGTCAAGTAATATCGGAATGGTACGTTTAGAACAAAAAATGCCAGATCGTTGGCAACGTTATTTGAAAGAATTTGGCTTTGGCCGCAGCACATACTCAGGTTTAGTTGATGAAAAGAAAGGTGATTTGCCTGAAGACAATATTGTCAGTCAAGCAATGTCATCCTTTGGTCAAGCGATTGATGTGACACAATTC
This sequence comes from Candidatus Enterococcus willemsii, assembly GCF_009933335.1. Classification (GTDB taxonomy): domain Bacteria; phylum Bacillota; class Bacilli; order Lactobacillales; family Enterococcaceae; genus Enterococcus_F; species Enterococcus_F willemsii. The sequence goes on from NZ_MAEL01000042.1 coordinate 35,252, forward strand.
CAAATGCTTCAAGGTTTTACCGCTATTTCAAATGACGGTCAAATGTTAAAACCACAAATTGTTAAAAAAATTGTTAACCCAACAAATAAGGAAGAAATTGTGACACAACCTGAAGTGGTAGGTCACCCTATTAGTGCAAATACTGCACAAACTGTCCGAGAATACATGCGTGCAACAGTTGAGGATTCTGAATATGGAACAGCGTATGGTGCCTATGAATTACCTGGCTATCATATTTCTGCAAAAACAGGAACTGCAGAAATTGCCAAAGACGGAAATTATTTAAAAGGGCAAAGTGACTATCTCTATTCAATTGTTACCATGTTTCCATCAGAAGATCCCAAATATGTATTGTATCTGACTTTAAAACGTCCAGAAACAAATGACACCTCTGCAATGAAACAGATTGCGAATCCATTAATGAAACGAGCAATGGATTTATATGATGTTGATTTAGTTGAAGGTAGTAACGAAGTGAGTACTGAGCGAGTTACAGTTCAAGATTACCGTAATTTAGAAACAGATACTGCAGCTGAGGACGCACAAAAACGTGGATTATCGGCAATTGTCATTGGTAATGGGGATAAAATTGAAAAACAATCCATTAAAAATGGTAAGAAAGTGATGTCGCAAGAAAAACTGTTGCTATTAACAAATGGAGAAAATCGTTACATGCCAGATGTTTCAGGCTGGTCAAAAGCTGATTTAATTAAATTAGGCGAATTATTGGATGTTAAAGTAACATTTGAAGGTGAAGGCTATTGTGTGGATCAGAGTGTTGCAGCATTTGAACCATTAGCAGATCAAGAATTAACCTTTACTTTACAAGAAAATTAATCTAGGGGAGAACAACTATGGAATGGACAAAAATGATTTTGCCGATTGCAAGTAGTTTCGGTATTACTGTTGCTACGATGCCGCTATTTATCGGTTATTTTCAAGCAAAAAAATATGGGCAAGAAATTCGAGATGAAGGACCAGAATGGCATAATATCAAAGCTGGTACGCCAACCATGGGAGGCGTGGTCTTTCTAGTTGCTTCAATTATCACAGCCATATGGGTAGGTGTTTGGCAACAACAAATGACACCATCACTGTCCATTTTATTGTTTATCCTAGCACTTTATGGTTTACTTGGGTTTTTAGATGATTTTATTAAAATCTTTAAAAAACGTAATATGGGCTTAAATTCATTGCAAAAATTAATTGGCCAAATTATTGGTGGGATTATCTTCTATGTGGTCTTTTTAATGGAAGGTAATGAGAATGTGTTGAATATTTTTGGTTATTCATTGCCACTTTCTTATTTATACGGTGTGTTTGCTGTTATTTGGTTAGTTGGTTTTTCAAATGCCGTGAATTTAACAGATGGTATTGATGGATTAGTTTCAGGATTAGGGACGATTTCATTTGCTACCTATGCAATTATTGCATGGTATCAAAATCAAATTGATGTCCTAATTTTATGTTTGAGTATTATTGGTGGGTTAATTGGCTTCTTCTTATATAATCACAAACCGGCAAAAATTTTTATGGGCGATGTTGGTTCGCTAGCTTTAGGTGGCTTGTTAGCTGCTATTTCCATCATGTTGCATCAAGAATGGACATTGTTGCTAATTGGTTTAGTTTATGTGATTGAAACAGCCAGTGTCATGTTACAAGTGACTTCTTTTAAATTAACAGGCAAACGAATTTTCAAGATGTCTCCGATTCATCATCATTTTGAAATGAGCGGTTGGACTGAATGGAAAATCGATGGTGTCTTCTGGCTAGTTGCATTAGCTTGCTCAGCGTTGACACTAGTAATATATTTTCTATAAACAGACTTAAATGTTTAATCAGACTATCCGTGGGAGATGAAAGCAATGAAAAAAATTGTTGACTATAAAAATAAAAAAGTGCTGGTCTTAGGATTAGCAAAAAGCGGATTTAGTGCGGCCAAATTGTTACATGATTTGGGCGCACTTGTTACCGTTAATGATGGAAAACCATTTGAAGAAAACCCAGAAGCACAAGATTTACTAACTTTGGGTATCAAAGTTATTACAGGTAGTCATCCAATCGAATTATTAGACGAAGATTTTTCACTGGTTGTGAAAAATCCAGGGATACCATATACACAACCACTAGTAAAAAAAGCGGTGGAAAAGAAAATTCCAATCTTAACAGAGGTGGAGTTAGCCTATCAAGTTTCAGATGCACCAATTATCGGTATTACTGGAACAAATGGTAAAACAACAACAACAACAATGATTGGACAAGTACTGAATGCAGGAATGTCAAAAGGCACAGCACGTCTTTCTGGTAACATAGGTTATCCTGCAAGTTCAGTGGCACAAGAAGCTGTGTCAGAAGATTACTTAGTGATGGAGTTGTCTAGTTTTCAATTAATGGGCATTGAGACATTCCATCCAGCGATTGCTGTCATTACGAACTTATATGAAGCGCATTTAGACTATCATGGTAGTCGTGAAGAATACGTCGCAGCTAAATGGCAGATTCAAAAAAATATGACCTCACAAGATGCAATTGTTTTAAATTGGAACCAACAAGAATTACAAGAACTTGCTAAAACAACGAAGGCTAGAGTCGTACCATTTTCAACGCAAGAAGTTGTGGCGGGAGCCTATGAATTAGACGGACAATTATATTTTAAAGACGAAATTATTTTACCGGTTGCTGAGTTAGGCGTTCCGGGAAAACATAATATTGAGAATGCATTGGCTGCAATTGCGGTTGCCAAATTATCAGGAATTGATAACCAATCAATTGCCGAAGCGTTACGAACATTTTCGGGAGTGCCACATCGTACCCAATATGTAGGGAAAATAAATGACGTTCGTTTCTTTAATGATTCAAAAGCAACGAATATTTTAGCTACAGAAATGGCGTTAGGTGGATTTGAGCACGAAAAATTAATTTTATTGGCAGGCGGTTTAGACCGTGGCAATGGCTTTGAAGAGTTAATTCCGTCATTAAAAGGAATCAAAGCGATTGTGTTATTCGGTGAAACAAAATATAAACTAGAAGATGCAGCTAAACAAGCAGGGATTCCAATTATTCGTTTAACAGATAATGTTGAAACAGCGGTTCCTTTAGCCTTTGAATTAAGTATTCCAGGAGATACAATCTTATTGTCACCTGCGAATGCCAGTTGGGATCAATATCCTAATTTTGAAGTGCGAGGCGAACGATATATTGAGGCAATGAAGGCCTTAAAATAAAAAATAGAGTGAGGAATGCAAGATGAAAGTTTTAGTTACTGGTGGAGGAACAGGTGGTCACATCTACCCTGCTCTTGCATTTGTTAAATATGTAAAAGAAAAAGTACCGACTGCTAGTTTTTTATATGTAGGAGCGACTAGAGGATTAGAAAATAAGATTTTACCTCAAACGGATATTCCATTTAAAACTTTGGAAATCCAAGGTTTTAAACGTAGTTTATCCTTTGAAAATGTAAAAACGATTCAGTTGTTTTTCAAAAGTATTCGAGAAGCAAAGAAAATCTTAAGAGAGTTTCAACCAGATGTAGTTATCGGAACAGGTGGATATGTGTCAGGTGCCGTTGTCTATGCAGCAGCAAAGATGAATATTCCAACTATTGTTCATGAGCAAAATAGTGTACCTGGAATGACTAACAAATTTTTAGCACGCTATGTAGATAAAGTAGCGATTGCTTTTGAAGATGCCGCGCAATTTTTTCCAAAACAAAAGACGGTATTGATAGGTAATCCCCGTGCGCAAGAAGTTGGTGCAGTCGAAAAATCTGATATTCTAAAAAAATACAATTTAAAAACAGACAAAAAGACGGTTTTAATTTTTGGTGGGAGTCAAGGAGCATTAAAAATTAATCAAGCTGTTGTAGCAGCTATCCCAGCATTTTCAACCAAAGAATACCAAATTTTATATGCATCGGGTGAACGTTACTATCAAGAAATTGAGGAAACGATTGGTATGACCAAAGATGCGTTTTCTAATATTAGTATTCAACCGTACATTAATCAAATGACTGAAGTGATGGTTAACTGTGATTTACTAATTGGTCGAGCGGGAGCGACCTCAATAGCTGAATTTACAGGACTTGGTTTACCAGCAATTTTAATTCCTAGCCCTTATGTCACAAATGATCATCAAACGAAGAATGCAGAAAGTCTTGTTCATGCTGGTGCAGTGAAAATGATTCGAGATAATGAACTAACTGCGGATAATCTTGTGACAGCTGTAGATGAGATTATGTCGAATGAAGCGCTACGTAATCAAATGGCAAAGGCATCGAAAGAGCAAGGAATTACGGATGCTTCTGAGCGCTTGTTTCAACTGGTTAGTACATTAATTTAAAGAGGAGGCGATTGTCATTAGTACCGATAAAGGACCAAAAAATCCCAAAAATCCTACTGAAGAAGAGTTGACCCCTTGGCAAAAAGAGCATTTATTGTATCTTGAAAAAAATGGACATGAAGAACCAGCTGAAACAGAGGAAGCAAATGAAGAGACAACAAATATGGAAGAGAAAGCGAATGACTCAGAAGAGACTGAGGATGATACAGAGAGTGTTGATGAATCTGAACGAGTTTCATTTGCAGATCGTCTCCCAAAACTAAAAGAATACCGTAATAAGCAATTGTATCAACGATTATTATTATTGACACTTCTTTTTTTAGCACCGCTTTTAGTAACTGTTTATTGGATTTCGCCGTTAAATCAATTAGCGGAAGTTACTGTCAAAGGGAATCAAAAAGTTGCTGCTGAGACGATTATTAACGCATCTAATTTGAAAATCCATGAAAGTTTGTGGCCACAATTTTTTGAACGGCAATCAACTGTAGCGCAAATTAAAAAACAGGTGCCGCGGGTAAATGATGTGACAATTACAATTAATCATTTGAATCAGTTTACAATTGATATAACCGAGCATCAGGAAGTAGCGCTGTTAGTCAAAGGAAAAGAATATTTGCCGATTTTAGATAACGGGTTAATTATTGAAGATCCACAAAAAGAAGCAAGTCAAGATAAAGTGATTTTCGAAGGTTTTAAAGAAGAAGCTAAAATTTTAGAAACCTTAACAGCTTATCATAAATTAGCGAAAGAAATTCAAGAAGGGATTTCACAAATAAAATATGCTCCTACAGCGAAAAATGATCAATTATTAAATTTATATATGAATGATGGCAATCAAGTAATTGTAAATATTTCAAACATGGCAAGTCAAATGAAGTATTATGCACAAGTTGCTAAAGAACTGGATAGTAAAGGAATCGTTGATATGGAAGTCGGCATTTTTGCCTACCCATACCCAACGTCAGATTCCTCAACTGACGAATCTAGTCAAGAAACTGTTACAGAAAGTAATGAAGAAATAAATTTTTAATATAATTGTCATATATTTTTTGCGAACTTCTTTCTCAAATGGGCTAAACTATGGTAAAATTGATAGCAGTGAATAAATGATTTAATATATAACTAAATACGTAAGCAATACGTTTGAGGTATATGGAAATTAAGGTAGGAGGGAACCCCATCCATGGCAAAAACGGGAATGTATGTTGGCCTAGATATTGGTACAACATCAGTTAAAGTTGTTGTAGCTGAATACGTTGAAGGCCAAATGAATATCATTGGTGTTGGAAATGCAAAATCAGAAGGAATTAATCGCGGAATCGTTGTTGATATTGATAAAACCGTACAAGCTATCCAAAGAGCTGTGCGTCAAGCAGAAGAAAAAGCCGGAATTCAAATTCGCAATGTGAATGTTGGATTACCTGCAAATTTATTGGAAGTTGAACACTGCCAAGGCATGATTGCGGTAAGCAGTGAATCAAAAGAAATTACAAATGAAGATGTACGAAATGTCGCTTCAGCAGCCTTGGTACGTTCTATTCCACCTGAAAGACAAATTATTACAATTATGCCTCAGGAATTTACTGTCGATGGCTTTGAAGGAATTAAAGATCCACGAGGAATGATTGGTGTCCGTTTAGAAATGATTGGTGTTGTCTTCACAGGACCAAAAACCATCATTCATAACATCCGTAAGTGTGTCGAAAAAGCTGGACTAGTTGTAAATGAATTGGTCATTACTCCATTGGCATTAACAGAAACAATTTTATCCGATGGCGAAAAAGATTTTGGAACGACTGTGATTGATATCGGTGGCGGTCAAACAACAGTTGCTGTTATGCATGACAAACAATTGAAATTTACAAATGTGAATCAAGAAGGTGGAGAGTTTGTTACAAAAGATATCTCTACTGTTCTAAATACATCTTTCAATAATGCCGAAGCTCTAAAAATCAATTATGGTGATGCGTATCCAGATAGAACATCTGCAAGCGAAGAATTCCCTGTAGACGTTATCGGTAAATCAGAACCAGTTAAAATTGATGAACGCTATTTATCAGAAGTGATTGAAGCGCGTATGGAACAAATTTTTGTGAAAGCAAAAGATGTTTTAGATGAAATTGAAGCATTAGAACTACCTGGAGGCATTGTCTTAACAGGTGGCGCAGCTAGTCTTCCCGGCGTGGTAGATTTAGCACAAGAAATATTTGGCGTTAATGTAAAACTTCATGTTCCTAATCATATGGGATTACGTAATCCAGTCTTTACAAATGTGATTAGTATTGTTGATTACTCAGCTAATTTAAGTGAAGTCTATCAAATGGCTAAAAGTGCTGTGACTGGTGAAAAAGCGTTAGAACAACCAAGCGCTGTTCAACCAGAACCAATGTATGAGCAACCACAATATGAACCAGAAGAGGTTACTTATCAAGAACCAGAAGAGCAACATAGAGAAGGTTTTACAAATAAAGTAAAAAATCTCTTTTCTAACATTTTTGATTAACAAACGCAGGAGGAAGATAAATTATGGAATTTTCAATTGATAATAACATCAACGACGGCGCTGTCATTAAAGTTATCGGTGTCGGAGGCGGAGGCGGAAACGCTGTAAACCGCATGATTGAAGAAAATGTAAAAGGCGTTGAATTTATTACAGTCAACACAGATGTTCAAGCATTAAAAAATTCAAAAGCAGAAACAGTTATCCAATTAGGGCCTAAATATACACGTGGTCTTGGTGCAGGTTCTCAACCAGAAGTTGGTCAAAAAGCTGCGGAAGAAAGTGAAGAACTTATTCGTGAATCATTAGAAGGCGCAGATATGGTCTTCATCACTGCTGGTATGGGTGGCGGAACTGGTACTGGTGCCGCTCCAATCGTAGCGAATATCGCAAAAACTTTAGGCGCATTAACAGTCGGCGTTGTTACACGTCCATTTACTTTTGAAGGACCAAAACGTGGTCGTTTTGCTGCAGAAGGTATCGCAAAATTAAAAGAAAATGTCGATACATTATTAATTATTTCAAATAATCGTCTACTAGAAGTTGTCGATAAAAAGACGCCAATGCTAGAAGCATTCCGTGAAGCAGACAATGTTTTACGTCAAGGTGTACAAGGTATTTCAGACTTAATTACAGCACCTGGTTACGTAAACTTGGACTTTGCTGATGTGAAGACCGTTATGGAAAATCAAGGAACAGCATTAATGGGAATCGGCGTTGCTAGCGGTGAAGAACGTGTCATCGAAGCAACGAAAAAAGCTATCTCTTCTCCATTGTTAGAAACATCTATTGACGGTGCAGAACAAGTACTATTAAACATCACTGGTGGATTAGACATGACATTGTTTGAAGCACAAGATGCTTCTGATATTGTTGCTGGTGCAGCAGCTGGCGATGTAAATATTATCTTAGGAACTTCAATTAATGAAGAACTAGGTGATGAAATTCGCGTAACAGTTATTGCGACAGGAATTGACCCATCAAATCGTGAAAACAGATCTTCACGTACTCGTCAAACACAAGCAGCACCACAAAAGCCAGTTTTTGAAATGGATCAAGCAAAACCCGTTCAAGAAGAAAATACAACATTTGGTGATTGGGATATTCGTAAAGAACAAAATGTTCGCCCTCGTGTAGAGGATTCTCAACTAGAATCAATGGAAAAAAAAGAATTTGATACATTCAATCGTGAAGAATCAAAATCAAATGACGATGAGTTAAATACTCCGCCATTTTTCCGTCGTAAAAGATAAAGGAGGAAGAGTACATGATTTCTGACAACTTGCGAAAGGTAGAGCAAGAGATTCGGGATTCCTGTGCTCTTGTTTCTCGTCAGCCAAAAGATGTTACTTTGATTGCTGTTACAAAAACAGTCGACACAGAAACAACAATTGAATTGGTTCAGCAAGGTGTGACACACTTGGCAGAGAACCGAATGGAAAAATTTTTAGAAAAAAAGGAGAAAATGTCCGCTTTTTCTAATGTTTCGTGGCATTTTATTGGCAATTTGCAGCGTAGAAAGGTAAAATCAGTTATAAATGAGATTGACTTTTTTCATGCCTTGGATAGCATAAAACTTGCAAGTGAAATTCAAAAACGAGCAACCAAAAAAATTAATTGTTTTGTTGAACTCAATATTTCTGGGGAAGAAAGCAAGCATGGTATTCCTCCAAAAGAATTAGAAACATTTATTCAGCAACTTGAACCGTATGATCAAATTTGTGTGGTGGGGTTAATGACAATGGCACCTTTCGATTCAACAATTGAGGAACAACATCAACTTTTTGCTCACTTAAAAACACTGCAAGAAGATATAGAACGTAAAAAGCTTCCCTTTGCACCATGTACAGAAACAAGTATGGGAATGTCTAATGATTTTGCAATTGCTATTCAAGAAGGTGCAACCTTTGTAAGAGTCGGTACAGCGTTATTCAAAGAGTAAAGGGGGAAAACCCATGTCGTTTTTGGCAAAAGTATCAACATTTTTTGGGCTAGAAGATGAAGAGTACATGGAAGAAGAGCAAGTACGCCAACCTAGACCAACGAAACAGCCTAGACCATCTAGACCAGTGGCACAAAAACCTGCGCCACAACAAACACCTAGTCCTAGAGCGACTGTTCAGCAAAACGCATTTGATGCGAGAAGAAAGAAAGCACCAGTGAAACAGACTACAGAGACTGTGCGTAAACCTTCAGAGCAACCAAGAATGCAATCTACTAGAGAACAAGTAAAACCACAAGAAAAGAAAGTTGTTTCTATGAGACAATCACAACAACCAGTCCAAGAAGCAAGCTCTGCAAGTAAAATTACGATTATCCAACCACGCGTTTATTCTGAAGCGATGACAATTGCTAAACATGTGATGAGTGGTGAATCGGTACTTGTTAATTTTCACTTAATTGAAGAGTATCAAGCACGTCGAATCGTTGATTTTCTGACTGGAACAGTGTACGCTGAGGATGGAGATATTAAACGAGTGGCAGACGAAATCTTCTTATGCACACCAAAAGGAACAGAGATTGATGGCACTGCACAATCACTTGTTGATAATAACTTTTTTGATGTTTAATTAAGGAGGACAAGCGTATATTAATTTACACAATTGTAGATTTGTTAAGTAGAGTAGTCTACATTTATACGATTTTATTAGTTATCTATGCACTGTTGTCTTGGTTTCCAGGTGGATACCAATCATCATTTGGTCGATTTTTAGCAAAAATATGCGAACCATATTTAAGTCTGTTTGACCATCTAAATTTATCTATTGGTATGATGAATTTCAATATTGCATTTGCAATAATTGTTTTACAATTAGCATCACAAGCGTTGTTTCGTATCATTTTAGCAATCTTTTAACGGAAGGGGTGAGTCGATGAACGCAAATGTCTATCAACATTTTCGGTCTGATGAACACCCTTTTATTGATACAGTAGAAGATTGGATCGAGCAAGTAACGATGCAATATGCTCCATTGCTAACTAATTTTTTAGATCCTAGACAAGCCTATATATTAGAGACATTGGTTAGACAAAATACAGATTTAAAATTCCAATTTTTTGGCGGATATGAAGCAGCTGAACGAACACGCTGTTTGATTTTTCCTGATTATTATCAGCCAGAACAAGACGAGTTTGATATTGCGCTATATACCATTAATTATCCGAAAAAATTTACTACTTTGAGTCATGGGAAAATTTTAGGAACATTAATTGGTTCAGGTGTCAAACGCGAATTCTTTGGGGACATTATCTCAGATGGAGAGAGCTGGCAAGTATTTGTTGCCAAGGAGGTTTCTTCTTTTGTGGAACTTCAAGTCACAAAAATGGGAAATGTCAGTGTACGATTAGAGAAAAGCGATTATACACAAATTATTATGCCCAAAGATGGTTGGACACCAGAGCGTGAAACAGTTAGCTCACTACGTTTAGATACAGTTATTTCTAGTGTCTTTAACATTTCAAGACAACGTTCCAAACAATTAATTGAATCAGGAAAGATAAAAATTAACTGGACTGAAAATACTAGACCAGATTTTATGCTCGATTTGTTGGATATTGTGTCGATTCGAGGCTTTGGTCGTTTACAAATTCAAGGAATTGAAGGAACGACTAAAAAAGAAAAAATACGATTGTTACTAGGTGTTTTACGTAAATAACTAAAAGAGGTGGATAAAAAAATGGCATTAACTCCATTAGATATTCAAAATAAAAGCTTTCCAGTAAAAATGAGAGGCTATGAAAAAGATGAAGTCGATGATTTCTTAGACTTAATTGTACGTGATTATGAAGAAGCGATTCAAAAAAATCGTGAGTTAGAAAAATCTTTACGTCATGCAGAAGAAAAGTTAGAGTACTTCAATGAATTGAAAGATGCATTGAACCAATCAATCATCGTGGCACAAGATACTGCTGATAAAGTAAAAACAAGTGCAAGTAAAGAATCTGATGTCATTGTGACGTCTGCTCAAAACAAAGCGAATGAATTAGTCGCAACCGCTGAAAAACGTGCGTATGCATTAACAACAGCAGCTGAAGAAAAAGCGAAAGAGATTTTAACAGAAGCAACTGAAAATGCTCGTCAATTAGCAACTGAAACAAATGACTTGAAGAAGAAAACCAAAGTCTTCCATAATAATTTATCAGTTATGCTACAAGCTCAATTAGAACAAGTGAAGAGCCCAGAGTGGGAAGAAATTTTAGCACCATTCTCAAGCTATGTACAAGATAGCCATGAAGTGATTCGCGAAGTTTTATCAAAAGAGCTTGACAATGAAAATGATTCTGCAGTAAACTCAGAAGAAGCAGTCCAAGAAGATGATTTAGAGATTGTAGAAGCAACTGAAAAAGTTGTCGAAGTTACTGAAGATTAATAGATGATATGAAGTAGAACAGAAAAGCTGGATGCATTTTTAAAGCGAATCAGGGAGAGTGTAAGCCTGAGAAAACCCTGCATTGAGCCAGATCCTCTACACATCTTGATTTTGAATAAAAGTAGAAATCAACGGCTGATTCCGTTAACAATCACTAAAGAAAAACAATTTGTTTTTAAACTTTGGGTGGTACCACGACACGTTCGTCCCTGTTAGCGGGGAGGAGCGTTTTTTTATACCCAAAGTAATTACTAATCAGAGGAGCAATCAAAAATGAAAATGAAAGATACGTTACACCTTGGAAAAACAGCTTTTCCAATGCGTGGTAATTTGCCAAATCGTGAAGGGCAATGGCAAAAGGAATGGGAAGAACAAGATATTTATGGTCAACGTCAAAAGTTAAATGAAGGTAAACCGACATTTATTTTACATGATGGGCCTCCTTTTGCGAATGGAAATATCCATATTGGTCATGCATTAAATAAAATTAGTAAAGATATTATTGTGCGTTCAAAATCAATGTCTGGCTTCCGTGCGCCGTATGTTCCAGGTTGGGATACACATGGTTTGCCAATCGAGCAAGTATTAACAAATAAAGGAATTAAACGTAAAGAAATGTCTACAGCCGAGTATCGTCAAAAATGTTATGATTATGCCTTAACACAAGTTGATACGCAAAGAGAAGATTTTAAACGCCTAGGTGTTTCTGGTGATTGGGAAAATCCTTATATTACTTTGACACCTGATTTTGAAGCAGCAGAAATCCGTGTCTTTGGTAAAATGGCTGAAAAAGGTTATATCTATAAAGGATTAAAACCAATCTATTGGTCGCCATCTAGTGAATCTTCTTTAGCAGAAGCAGAAATTGAATACAAAGATGTGAAATCTCCTTCCATTTATGTTGCTTTCAAAGTAGCGAATGGCAAAGGTTTACTAGATGAAGATACCTCATTTGTTATTTGGACAACAACACCATGGACGTTACCGGCTAACTTAGGAATCTCGGTAAATCCAGAATATACGTATGTACAAGTTAATGCAGATGGTCGTAAATTTATGGTTGCGAAAGATTTATTAGCAACAGTTACAGAAGCAATTGGTTGGGAAAATGTGGAGATTTTACAAGAATTCGCAGGTGACCAATTAGAAAATATGACTGCGCAGCATCCATTTTATGATCGTACATCATTAGTGATGTTAGGAGATCATGTTACTTTAGACGCAGGTACTGGTTTAGTTCATACGGCACCTGGTCACGGGGAAGATGACTACATCGTCAGCAAACGTTATAACTTAGAAGTGATTTCTCCTGTTGATAGCCGTGGTTGCTTTACGGAAGAAGCACCAGGATTTGAAGGGATTTTCTATGATAAAGCGAACCCAATGATTACAGAGTTGTTAAAAGAAAAAGATGCTTTATTGAAACTCGATTTCTTCACGCATAGCTATCCACATGACTGGCGTACAAAAAAACCAGTAATTTATCGTGCGACACCACAATGGTTTGCATCAATTGATAAATTCCGTGAAAATATTTTAGATGAAGTTGAAAAAGTTGATTGGATTATCCCTTGGGGTAAAAACCGTCTGTACAATATGATTCGTGATCGTGGTGACTGGGTAATCTCTCGCCAACGTGCATGGGGTGTACCATTGCCAATTTTCTATGCAGAAAATGGCGAAGCAATTATTACACCAGAAACAATTGAACATGTGGCACAATTATTTGGCGAATTTGGCTCAAATGTTTGGTTTGAACGCGATGCAAAAGAATTGTTACCAGAAGGATTCACTCACCCAGGTTCTCCAAATGGCGAATTTACGAAAGAAACAGATATTATGGATGTATGGTTCGATTCAGGCTCTTCTCATGAAGCTGTGTTACGCCAAAGAGAAGATTTAGCTTTCCCTGCAGATATGTATCTTGAAGGTTCTGACCAATATCGTGGTTGGTTTAATTCAAGTATTACAACAAGTGTTGCTATTAATGGTGTTGCACCGTATAAAGCAGTCTTATCTCAAGGGTTTGCTCTAGATGGTGAAGGCCGTAAGATGAGTAAATCATTGGGCAATACAATTGTTCCAAGCAAAGTCATTAACCAAATGGGTGCAGATATTTTACGTCTATGGGTAAGTAGTGTGGATTACGAATCTGATGTACGTGTGTCAATGGATATTTTAACGCAAGTATCTGAAGTGTATCGTAAAATCCGTAACACGATGCGTTTCTTAATTGCCAATACTGAAGACTTTAATCCGAAAACGGATGCTGTAGCATTTGAAGATTTACGTTCTGTTGATAAATACATGACCGTACGTTTGAACCAAGTAATTAAAGAGATTCGTGAAAATGGGTATGAACAATATAACTTTATTCATATTTATCGTACTGTCATGAACTTCTTGACAGTTGAGCTATCTTCATTCTATTTAGACTTTGCCAAAGATGTTGTTTATATTGAAGCAGCAAATGATTATCAACGTCGTTCTATGCAAACAGTCTTTTATCAAGCTGTCGTAGCTTTAACGAAATTATTGACACCAATCATTCCACATACTGCGGAAGAAATTTGGTCATTCTTGAAAGAAGACGAGGAATTTGTACAATTAGCAGAATTCCCTGAATACCAAGAATTTCCAAATCAAGCAGAATTATTAGATACGTGGTCTGCGTTTATGGATTTCCGTGACAATGTCTTGAAATCGTTAGAAGTTGCGCGTAATGAAAAATTAATCGGTAAATCATTAGAAGCAAAAGTAACAATTTATCCTAGCGAAACAATTCAAATGTTATTAACAGCAGTAGATACAAACTTACCACAATTATTGATTGTGTCTCCTGATTTCTTTGAAGTCAAAGCAGTTGGTACCGACGTGCCAGCAAATGCTCAACAATTTGAAGATGTTGCTATCTTAATTGAAAAAGCTGATGGTGAAGTTTGCGAACGTTGTCGTCAAGTGAAAGCCACAGTAGGTTCTCATAGCCATGAAGGTTTAGAAACATTATGTGAACATTGTGCAGAAATCGTGACAAGTGAATTTCCTGAAGCAGTAGCAGAAGGTTTTGAAACGAAATAGCAAGAAAGCCCGCCAATTCGGCGGGCTTTTAGTATATAAATAAGCGAGCCAGTCTGGCTCGCTTATTGCTATTTCAATAATCCACGTTCACGATACCATTCATCTGGCGTCCAAATCCATTCGAAACCATCTTTTGCTAATAAATCATAAGCTTCTTTTGGTCCCATTGAACGAGCGGGGTATTGAGGAACTTCTGTTGAAGCTTTATCCCAAGTTTGGCGGATAGTGTCAACAATACGCCATGATTGAGCGACCTCAGCCCAGTGAGTAAAGTTGGTGCTATCGCCATTTAAGGCATCAAGCATCAATTTTTCATATGCTTCAGGAGTATTTTCAATAATTTCTGCACTATTACGATGTTCCAAGCGAATTGGTAACATATTAAATCCTTGTCCAACTTCTTTGCCATTTAGAGATAGTGAGAAGCCTTCAGTTGGTTGAATATAGATTGTTAACACATTTGGTTCCAGAACTTCTTGTTCGCAAGTTGCACCAACAGAGTCTTTAAAGACATTAACGGGGACTTGTTTGAAGACGACATTGATACGAGTTCCTTTCTCTGTTAGGCGTTTACCGGTGCGAACGTAGAAAGGAACACCTGACCAGCGGAAATTATCGATTAAGAATTTTCCAGCAACAAATGTTTCTGTTTTTGAATCTGGATCAACGTTTAGTTCTTCTTTGTATCCAGCAAATGTTTTGTTATCAAAGTCTCCAGCACTATATTGACCACGAACAAAGTTTTTACTTACTTCTTCAGGAGTATAGACACGGACAGCTTCTAAGGCTTTGATTTTTTCTGCACGAATTTCTTTTTCTGAAAAGGCCACAGGTGGTTCCATTGCTAATAAAGATAAGATTTGTAAAATATGATTTTGTACCATATCTTTTAATGCACCACTTTTATCGTAATAACCACCACGTTCTTCTACACCTAAGTCTTCGGCAATGTTAATTTGGATGTTATCAATGTGTCGATTGCTCCAAAGTGATTCAAAAATGCTATTGGCAAAGCGAATCGCTGAAATATTTTGAATCATTTCTTTACCAAGGTAATGGTCAATTCGATAAATATCTTCTTCTTGAAAGACCTGAGCGATTTCTTGGTTTAATTGGTGAGCTGTTTCATAATCTGTTCCAAAAGGTTTTTCAATAATTACTCGGTGATAGCCATTAACATCTAACATTCCTTGAGTTTTTAGATGAGAAACAATTGTTCCAAAGAAGTTTGGTGACATCGCTAAGTAAAATAAGCGATTGCCTTCTAATTGATATTTTGCATCTAACTCATCAGAAAGTTTTTTGAGTGTATTATAATGTTCCGTATCTTGAACATCATGCGATTGATAATAGAAGTGAGAGGCAAAAGCTTCTGCTTCTTCGGTTGTTGGTTCTAAACCAGCAATTGTTTCTTTAATAATGTCGCGGTATTTTTCATTTGTCCACGGACGACGAGCTGTTCCGATAACTGCAAAGGATTCAACCAAATCACCTTTGCGATAAAGACGGAATAAAGATGGGTATAACTTTCTTTGTGCTAAATCACCAGTACCACCAAAGATGGTAAACAAAACCTTTTTTTCATTCATAGAGTTCACTCCTAATTCAATTTAAAGTAATAAATTTTTTTCAAAAATTTAGTTCGATTTTCATCACGTATATCATTCCACTAGCTAGAACTGAAAGAAAAGTGGAAGTGACATCCTAATTCAATTTAAAGTAATAAATTTTTTTCAAAAATTTAGTTCGATTTTCATCACGTATATCATTCCACTAGCTAGAACTGAAAGAAAGTGGAAGTAATATTCTCATTCAATTAATGTGATGTTTCTTTCGTTAGTTGTTAAAAATTGTAAAAAGATGGGGCTATGTTTTTTATACTTGATCAACAAAGATGGTGCTTGCTGCTTTGTAACTAATCGGGATGGTTTTTTCTTCATTTTGAATAGTTATGGGCCCTTCGTAAGCTGCAACATCGATAATTTCATATTCTTCATGAAGTTTGACGTCAATCGATACAAGATAATCCAATAGTTCGCGTTCATCCAGAACTCGGGCAATTTTAATTTTTGTACCTACTGGATATGAACTAAGTGTTTCTCTTTTTATCTCATGGATAGTTTGTGTTTCGCTCGGAATCATACCACCATGTGGACAGTATTTTGGATGATTAAGATATGTTTCTAAGCGTTCTGCAAGGGTAGAAGAAGTTACATGTTCTAATACTTCTGCATCATCGTGTACGTCATTCCAAGAATAATTTAAATGTTCTACTAAAAATACTTCCCATAAGCGATGACGTCGAATCAGTGCACTAGCTTTTTGCAAACCAGCTGCTGTTAATTGTACGCCTTGATAAGGGGTGTGCTTGACTAGTCCTTCTTTGACGAGTTTGGAGACCATCTCGCTAACGGAGGCTGCAGAAATAGCCAGTCCAGACACAATTTGTTTGTTATTGATTTTTTGTTGGTCACCGCCAAGTTCTAAGATTAACTTTAGATAATCTTCTCGATTTGGTGTCATTATGAATCATCCCTTCTATATGAAGTAAAGTTTATCAAAATTTTAGCTTTTTTACTACGGAAAAGAAAGAAAATTCGGATAAAAGAAAAGCAAAAACGAAAAATTCGTTTTTGCTTTGAATAATTACGCCCAATCACCATTTCTAAAGATAGGTGATTGACTGCCATCTTTACGAATACCATCAATATTCATTTGTGCAGAGCCAACCATGAAATCAACATGTGTTTGACTACGATTTAGGCCTGCAGCGATTAGTTCGTCTTCAGTCATTTCTGTGCCACCTTGTAAATTGAAGGCATAAGCTGAACCCAATGCTAAATGGTTTGAGGCATTTTCATCAAATAGCGTATTGAAGAAAATAATTCCTGATTGTGAAATAGGAGAGGGATCTGGTACCAAAGCAACTTCACCTAAACGTTTGGCACCTTCATCGATAGCTAGTAATTTAGCCAAAACATCTTCTCCTTGTTCAGCACTGAAATCAACCACTTTTCCATCTTTAAATGTAAATTTCATACCAGAAATGATAGTTCCCGCATAACTTAATGGTTTGGTACTAGTAATGTATCCATCAATTCGACGACTATCTGGTGCAGTGAAAACTTCTTCTGTTGGCATATTTGCCATGAATTTTTCACCACGTGCATTAAAGCTACCTGCACCTTCCCATAAATGATTTTCTGGTAAACCGATAATTAAATCTGTTCCCGGTGCTGTGTAATGTAAAGAGTCGAACTGTTCATTATTCAATTTGTCTGCTTGTTTTTGTAGGGTTTCATCATGTTTTTTCCAAGCAGCTACAGGATCTTCAGTGTAGATGCGTGTTGTCTTAAATATTTGATCCCATAATGCATCTTGCGCATCACTTTCAGAAAGATTAGGAAAGACTTTTTTTGCCCACTCCACACCTGCTGCTGCGGCAACTACCCAGCTAACTTTATTGGATTGTGTTGCTAAACGTAAGTTATGCAATGCTTTACCAGTTGCAGCTTGATAAGTTGCTACACGCTCTGAATCAACGCCTGCTAAGGCACCTGGATCAGAAGAAACGATGCTAATTCGGCTGGCACCTTTGGCAATCCAATCATCTGTTTGATCAATACGATGTTGTGGTACATTTTCTAAACGGTCTTGACTTGCATGAGTTAAAAATTCTTTTTGAATAATGTCATCAGACCATTGCAAGATTACTTCATCAGCACCTAGTTCATAAGCTTTTTGTGTAATAAGACGTGCTAAAGGCGCTTGTTCCACATTAATTTGTAAAACAACTGTATGTGATTTTTGGACATTGACACCCACTTCAGCAATTAGTTGTGCATATTTTTCGAGATTTTCATTAAAATTTGCTAAAACCATGATTGATTTTCCTCCTATTTTCAATTAATTCTATGATAACATTAAGCAAAGAAAAGTGGCATTGTTTTGTTTAAATAATAAGAAATGTTTTTTTTATTTAAAAGATAAACGAGCAAAATTTGAATTCTATGAAAAACATGTTAAAATAAGGAAAATGTGAATTTGAAAGCGGTATATATTGAATGTAAGGAGACCGAAGTTTATGGCAAGAAAAAAAACGATTACTAGAGAGCAAATTTTAAGTGCTGCGTATGAAGTTGTTGCAAAAGAAGGTTTTTCCCGTTTTACTGCTCGAAATATTGCGGCAAAAATGAAATGTTCGACGCAACCGATTTATTTAGAGTTCAAAAATATGGACGATTTAAAAACGGTGTTAGTTGCTGAGATTCTTGATGCATGGTCATCAAAAATGATTGATAAGGTAATCACAGGGAATCGACTAGTGGATTTAGGTCTAAATTGTATTGAATTTGCTAATCAAGATAAGCAGTTATATAAAGCCCTTTATTTAGAAGGGGAGAATGATATGGCACAAATGAAAGAATATTCGTATGATTTTTTTGTCAATACGATTATTAAAGGCACAGAGTATGATGGTCTGACTGCTGAACGAACAGAAGCGTTATATACAGGATTTTGGATTCTTATTTCAGGATTAGCAGCGTTAACTTCTTCAAGTATTTTAGACTTATCGCAAGAAGAAATTATTGAATTGCTGACCACCTCATTTGAAACGATGAAACATAGCAAACCTGTTGATTTGAGTTTTAAAACATTACGACCATAAAAAAATTCCAGCTTCAATGTAAGCTGGAATTTTCTTATGCTTTTTCGACAAGACTTTTGGCAAATGCTTCTAAGTTTTGAATATCTTCTTCTTCGGCAGCTAAGTCTACTTTTACTTTTTCTGCTCCTTTAGTCGCGCCTGTTTTAAGAAATAATTCTTCAAAATCATCGACTGATTTGCAGAAATGATCGTAAAACGTATCACCAGAACCACAAACACCGAAGATTTTACCAGTCAAATCAAGTTCAGCTAAATCATCATAAAAGTCCATAATCTCATCTGGCAGTGTCCCTTCATCGTACGTGTAGGTTGCTACCACACAAATATCCGCATCTTCAAAGGTATCTGCATCGATTTGTGTACATTCTTCTATTTCAACTTCAATGCCCATTTCTTCCATTGCTTCAGCAACGATATCGGCAATTTCTTCGGTATTTCCAGTCATGCTGGCGTAAACAATTTTGGCTAAAGTCATAATAACCTCCTGTTTTTTCTAGGTATTTCTAATCTACAGCTTGATTATAGCAAAATAAATGCATTATGGAAACCACACCTAGAAAGAGAAATGATAGAGGAACTTGGAAAAAATCGGGTTCCTATGGTAAAATGGATAGGATTTCAACAAAGGGGACGAAAAAAATATGATTACATTAAAATCACAAAGAGAAATTGACCAAATGGCCGAATCAGGCGCATTGTTAGCAGATGTACACAAACAATTACGGACATTTATTAAACCAGGAATTAGTAGTTGGGATATTGAAGTGTTTGTTCGTGATTATATTGAGAGTCACGGTGGTGTTGCTGCACAAATTGGGTTTGAAGGTTATAAATATGCAACATGTTGCAGTATCAATGATGAAATTTGTCACGGTTTTCCAAGGAAAAAAGTATTGAAACAAGGGGATTTAATCAAAGTGGATATGTGTGTTGATTTAAAAGGCGCCATTTCTGA
Organism: Candidatus Enterococcus willemsii; assembly: GCF_009933335.1. GTDB lineage: Bacteria > Bacillota > Bacilli > Lactobacillales > Enterococcaceae > Enterococcus_F > Enterococcus_F willemsii. Next base: position 55,162 of record NZ_MAEL01000042.1, read on the forward strand.
TTCATGTTGGTCATACTCTGTTGGAGAACCCACTCCTGAAGTACAAAAACTAATGGATGTAACAAAAAAAGCATTATATTTAGGGATTGAACAAGCGCAGGTAGGCAACCGTATTGGTGATATTGGTCATGCGATTCAAACCTATGTTGAAGGTGAAGGGTATGGCGTGGTTCGTGATTTTATCGGCCATGGGATTGGACCAACGATTCACGAAAGCCCTGCAATTCCACATTATGGTGAAGCAGGTAAAGGCTTGCGTCTAAAGGAAGGTATGGTTATTACAATTGAACCGATGGTAAACACTGGCACATGGAAAATGAAGATGGATCCAAATGGTTGGACAGCTTATACATTAGATGGTGGCTTAAGTTGCCAATATGAACACAGTTTAGCAATTACAAAAGAGGGTCCACGTATTCTAACTTCACAAGGCGAAGAAGGCACGTACTAAAAAGGAGAAGGCGATGAACGCATTAAAAAAACTCCAAGGAAATGATAACGTTAAACGTTTCATTCAAACGGTACAACAACGAGTTCGTGACTCAGAGATGGGAACTACATCGATTGTTGTAGCATATTATTTATTACTTTCATTATTTCCTTTATTAATTGCAGTTGGTAACGTACTGCCATTTCTACACATTAATCCAAATAATGTTTTGCCATACATTCAGGAAGTAATTCCAGAGCCGATTTATGATTTCTTGGGACCAGCAATTAAAGACCTTTTGACACAAGGATCGGGAGGCTTATTATCAATCTCAGCCATTGCGACGTTATGGTCTGCAAGTCAAAGTATCAATGCCATGCAAAAAGCCATGAATAAAGCATATGGCGTAGAAGACCGTGGGAATTTTATTATTACACGAATTGTTTCTGTCTTTATTGTTGTCTTGTTACTGATTGCGATTGTTGGTGTCACTATTGTTGTTGGTTCTGGTAAACTTATTTTAGAAGCTTTACAGCCAATTTTTGGATTTCAAGACACGATTATTAATACTTTCCAGACGGTGAAGTGGCCATTAACGATTGTGACGATGATGGCGTTGATGAGCGTGATTTACTGGATTGTACCAAATGTAAAAGTACGTCTACGTTCGGTCTTACCAGGAGCTGTGTTTGCTACAGTTGGTTGGATGCTTTTGTCACAAGTCTTCGGATTATATGCGAAATATTTTGCGGCAAGAGTCAGCGGATACCAAATTATTGGAAGTTTTGTGGTCTTAATGCTCTGGTTAAATTTTGCTGCAACAGCCATTGTGTTAGGGAGTATTATTAATGCCGTGGTAGAATCGTTTGTCAACGGTGAGGTTGTTGAACGCTCTGCGCCGCTTGCGAAATGGAAAACACGTGTAAAAACACATTTTGGTAAAAAGAGTGATGAAAGCGAGAAAAAATAATGGGATTTACATTTCAATTTATTATACGTCTATTTATGACGATGATGTTATCGCTGATTTTAACACCATTCATTAAAATTTTAGCCTTTAAAATAGGCGCAGTTGATAAGCCTGGCGAGCGGCGAATTAATACAAAAACGATGCCGTCAGCAGGAGGACTCAGTATTTTTATTTCCTTTTCAATTGCGGTGCTATGGGAATTTGGTGATACGTTAGACATTCATCGCATTTGGCCCATGCTTTTAGGAGCATTGATTGTAGTGATTACAGGATTGTTAGATGATGTGTTTGAATTAACCCCTCTGCAAAAAACACTCGGTTTAGTTTTGGCAGCATTGGAAATTTATTTTATTGCAGGTATCCGAATTAATACGGTGACGATTCCTTTTTTAGGATTTTTCCAATTAGGTTGGCTCAGTTTGCCAGTGACACTCATCTGGATTTTAGCCATTACTAATGCAGTGAATTTAATTGATGGTTTGGACGGCTTAGCATCCGGGGTATCAATTATTGCTTTGATTACGATTGGTATCATTAGCTTTTTCTTTTTACCAGATACTGGGGTCGTCTTGGCAATTTTAATTTTCTCATTAGTTGCTGCAATTGTCGGCTTTTTCCCGTATAATTTTTATCCAGCGACAATTTTTCTCGGAGATACGGGTGCCCTGTTCTTAGGCTTTATGATTGCAATCTTTTCGTTGCAAGGCTTGAAAAATGCGACGTTTATTTCGGTAATTACCCCGATGTTTATTTTGGGCGTGCCGATTACAGATACGGTTTTTGCGATGATTCGTCGTCGTTTCAATAAGCAACCAATTTCGTCAGCTGATAAAATGCATTTGCATCATCGGTTAATCTCACTTGGTTTTACTCATCGAGGAGCAGTATTGACGATTTATGCCATGGCGATGGCTTTTTCATTTATTGCTTTGCTAATGAATTATGCCAGTACATGGGCAATTATTTTATTAGTGATTAGCACGACATTTGGTTTAGAGTTATTTATTGAGCTAATTGGGTTAGTTGGTGAAAATCGCCAACCGCTAATGAAAGCTTTAAAATTTCTAGGAAATCGTAGTTACCGTCAAGAGGTTTTGAAAAAAACGGATGATGAAGAGGAGTAGGAAAAAACATTTATCAATTATTGGTAAATGTTTTTTCTTTAAAATTTAGGAGGGATTTGTTTGGTGAAAAAACATCCTGCAATATTATTTGCAGCACTTTTTGTTGTTGGTATTTTCGTTTATTTTGGCATGGGTTCAGGAATTAATTTTAGACAATTATCAGATGTCTTTTTTGTCGTAGGTGTGATTCCTTTTGCTTTTGGAATAGCAAGTGTTGTGTTTCAATCTAACATGTTTCAAAATCATTATCGCACGAAGATTGAAAGAAAAGATCGGATGAATCATCATATGAAAAATCATTACCAACAATTACTAGTAAAAATTGGCCCCATTAGTCGCTTCTTTTTGGAGACTGGGGCAATGCTTATTTTGATGAGTCTAATTTTTGTGTTTATGAATTTTTTGCAATAAAATAAGTAGTCGGAAAAAGAGTAGGAAGGAATGTAAAACAAATGAAGAAACGTTTACTTACAATGAGTTTATTGGCGCTTGTGGCATTAGCTGGCTGTGGAACGAAAGAACCAGCAGAATCAACAGAATCAGCGGATGTGCCAGTTGTCAAAGTTGGTGTGATGCCATCCACAGATAATATGCCTTTGATCGTAGCTCATGAGCAAGGTTTTGATAAAAAACATGGTGTTGAAATTGACTTACAAACATTCAAATCAGGAAAAGATCGAGATGCGGCCTTTCAATCAGGCGCAGTGGATGGGATTAACGCCGATTTAGTCGGAGTTGCTGCTTACTTGCAAGGTGGTATGGACGTTAAGATTACGAGTGCGACATACGGACAGTTTGATTTAATCGCTCCTTCTGATATTCAATCGGTCTCTGAACTAAAAGGCAAAGACGTGATTGTTTTGAAAAATCAAGGACCAGAATATGCCGTAGACAAAATCTTGGAAAAATCTGAAATGTCTAATGCAGATGTCTCAATCGTTGATGTACCGCAAGTACCTAGTCGTGTCGAATTATTGCAAAATAATCAAGCAGCGGCAGCTATTTTACCAGAACCTTTTGTGACGATGACAAAGAGTCAAGGAATGACAAATTTAGGTTCGACACGTGACATTGGTTTAAATCCGTTTGTGTTATGTTTTACAGATGATGTAATTGAAGAAAAATCAGAAGCTTTACAAGGCATGTACGATGCTTATAACGAAGCTGTTGACTGGATGAAAAACAACGACAAATCAGCTTATATTCAATTATTTATTGATGAAATTGGTTTTCCAGAAACGTTGAAAGATGAAATCAAGGTGCCAGATTATCCACATGCCAGTCCAGCAACGGAAGACGATATTGTCAGTGCCTTTGATTGGGCAAAAGAAAAAGGTATCTTAAAAACAGAAATTCAACCAAAGGATGTATTGAGTGATGTCTACTTCAAATAAAACTATGACACTCGACAATGTATCCGTGAAAATTGAAGAAAAACAGATTCTCGAAGCAATTAACTGTCAACTTGAAGGGCAAAAGATTTATGCATTAATTGGCCCTTCTGGTGCAGGTAAAACAACTTTATTACAAGTGTTGGCAGGTTTACAAGAGGTCATATCAGGAAAAATCACATTTGCTGGACAGTCACCGAAAGAAGCGGTTATTTCATTAGTTCCTCAAGACTATGGATTGCTCCCTTGGCAGACCGTCAAACAAGCGATACTTGCTGGTAGACAAATTAGTTTAGGGAAGCAGTTGACTGCTGCTGATAAAACCGTAGTTGATGAATTATTAGCACGCATGGAGTTGACACAACTAATTGATAGCTATCCTAATCAATTAAGTGGTGGCCAAAAACAGCGAGTTGCTATTACGCGTGGGTTAGCGACTCAAAGTGATTTATTGCTACTAGATGAACCTTTTTCCGCATTGGATGCTTTTACGCGAGAAAAAGCACAGCAACTGTTTTTAGAAAGCTGGCAACAAGTCAAGCGATTGACTGTGTTTGTTACACATGATATCGAAGAAGCGTTGTTATTAGCACACGAAGTGATTATTTTAGAGGCAAATCCTGGTCGAATAAAAAAAATTGTTCCTTCTCCATTTCAGGATAAAACACGCTTAAGTGATTACCGTCAAACGGAGCAATTATTCACTACTTCTTTAGCCATACGAAAGGAGATTGCAGGATGAAGCAACTACAGCGTGTATTAGGGGCTTGTGCAGCGATTATTATACTATTAGCAATTTGGTGGGGTGGAAGTCTTTGGCTACAAAAACCGTTATTACCAACTCCTTGGCTAGTATTGGAACGGTTGCCAGAGTTATTTTCAACAGGCATTTTTCAGCATTTATCTGTCAGTTTTTATCGAATCGTGATGGGAATGTTGTGGTCTGTTCTTGGAGGTTTTGGAATTGGCTTATTGATGGGGAGTTTTTCACGTTGGTCTTATTTTTTTGATCCGTTAATTTACTTAACCTATCCGATTCCTAAGATGGCGTTATTACCAATTGTGATGTTACTTGGTGGTTTAGGCGATGGTTCTAAAATTGCGATGATTGTCCTCATTGTTTTACCTCAAGTAACCATCTCTGTTCGTGATGCGATACGGGAAATACCTAGCAACTACTATGATGTTTATCGTTGCTTAAATGCGACACTTTGGCGACAATTTCGAGCGATTACGCTACCAGCAACCTTGCCAGCTATTTTTAGTGCCATCAGAATTTCTTTAGGTACAGCCATTTCCATTTTATTTTTTACGGAAAACTATGGGACTGAATTCGGCATGGGCTATTTTATTATGGATGCATGGACTCGCATGGATTATCCTGCGATGTATGGTGGGATATTAATTTTAAGTAGTTTTGGTTTCTTCTTATTTGTATTAATGGATATCTTATCCAAACGACTATTTAAATGGCAAAAAAAATAAAAAGTACCAGAGTTTGGTGCTTTTTTATTTTGAATAATTAATTTATTTTGACAAAAATAGATTACAGATGTAAACTAATGAAAAGAGGAGGCGATGTAGATGCCTACAATGCATGAACCAGTAAAAATTAGTGATTCTGAATGGGAAGTTATGCGTGTTGTTTGGACCAAAGGAAAAGTCGATGCAACCACGATTAACGAATTATTAAGCCAATCAAAAGGTTGGAAAATAGCAACAATCAAAACGCTATTAGGAAGATTGGTGAAAAAAGACATCTTACATACAGAGAAAGAAGGTAAGAAATTTCTTTATTCTGCTAAGGTGAGTGAAGATGCCATTGTAAAAAATGCGACAGCAAATTTATTTTCACATATTTGCGCGCAAAAATCTGGAGAAACAATTGCTAACTTAATTTTAGAGGTCGATTTAACAGCAGAAGATATTGCGATGATTCAAGGAATTCTTGCTGAAAAAGCACCTGTTCAAATGATTGCTTGTAATTGTATTCCTGGTCAATGTGACTGTAATCAAGGAGGAAAAACAGCATGATTAAACAAACTTTTGCTATCAATGGGATGAGCTGTCAACATTGTGTTGGACGTGTAGAAAAGGCTGTCCACGAATTACCTGGTATTAAAAAAGTTAAAGTGAATTTAAAAAAACAAAATGGTGTCATTAAATTTGATGAAACAGAAACATCGGCTGAATCAATTGTGGCAGCAATCAATGAAACCGGATATGAAGCCAAAGTGTTATAAAAAATATAAAATGTGAGGAAACACAAGATTTCCTCACATTTTTTTGATTCTAATGAAATCTTCCTGCGAAGTTATGCTATAATGTGAGAGTCGAGACAAGGAGGGGAAGAAATGGAACTGAAAAAGCTAGAAGTTCCCACAACTTCAATTACAGAAGTTAAAAAATCTCCGATGGACGTATTTAACCAAGCACGTGAAGCAGAAACAGCAGTCTATGTGTTTAATCGCGAGAAAGTAGCTGGTGTGATGTTGACACAAGAGCAATATGAGAATTTGCTGCAAGAATTGCATGAGTTAAGAGCACGTCCAACTGAAACAACTGCTGAGGAATTGGATTATCCTTCAGTATCAGGTTTGGAAGATTTTTCTCATACATTACGAAGCGCATTAATTACAGGAGCCACTATTTCAGCCAAAAATTTGGACGAACGAATGGTCGCTTTAGGTTTTATCACGAAAAAGACCGGTTTTGGTGGTGTGGTAGACATGATTAATGAATTAAAGCAAACAGGCAAAATTAGCTATCAATTACGTCGTAAGCCAAATAATCAAAGCGTGATTGCTGAAGTGATTGGTGAACCAGATAATCAAACGCAATTATTCGATAAATTAATTATCAAAAAAATATATTTAAGAGAAGCATAATAAGGCGGAGGTTGAAGCGTAATTCAACCTCTTTTTTTTGTGAAAAATGAAATAAAATGTTGAATTGTTAGAAAATTATGACAAAACACTATTGATTTTTTTAATAAAATGTAGTTATATGGTAAGATAGCAATCATTAATACACGAGGTGAAATGTATGGATTTAACAAAACGTTTTAATAAACAAGTAGATAAAATTGCCGTATCGTTGATTCGTCAATTCGATGAACGTGTGTCAAGCATTCCTAATATATTAAAATTAACATTAGGCGAACCCGATTTTAATACACCAGAACATGTTAAAAATGCTGGTTCACAAGCGATTACAGATAATTTCAGTCATTATACAGGAATGTCAGGTTTACCTGATGTTCGTCAAGCGGCTAGTCAATTTTTGGAAAAAAAATACCATGTGTCATATGATTGGCAATCAGAAGTTTTAGTGACAGTAGGTGCGACGGAAGCCATTTCAGCGAGTTTATTAGGAATATTAGAACCAGGAGATAAAGTGTTACTGCCAGCACCTATTTATCCGGGATATGAACCTGTGATTACACTGGCTGATGCTGAAATTATTTACATGGATACTAGTGACAATGGGTTTGTTTTGTCGCCAGAACTGTTAGAAGCGACATTAGAAGAGCATGGCGAAAAAGTGAAAGCCGTCATCTTAAACTATCCAAGTAACCCAACTGGTGTCACTTATTCTCGTGAAGAAGTACAAGCGTTGGCGGATGTATTGAAGAAATATCCGGTATTTGTGATTAGTGATGAAATTTATAGCGAATTAACGTATGATGAAGACCATGTATCAATCGCTGAATATTTACGTGAACAAACAATCTTAATCAATGGCTTGTCCAAATCTCATGCGATGACTGGTTGGCGTGTTGGTTTCATTTTTGCACCAAAAGAGCTAACCAAAGAAATCATCAAAGTTCATCAATATTTAGTAACTGCCGCAGCAACTGTTTCTCAAAAAGCAGCGGTCCAAGCGTTAGTTGAAGGAATTAATGATGCCCAAGTGATGAAAAAAGAGTACCAAGAGCGTCGTGATTTTGTTTATGAAAAAATGACAAGCTTTGGTTTTGAAGTCGCCAAACCATCAGGAGCTTTTTATATTTTTGCTAAAATTCCAGCTAATTGTATCCAAGATTCTATGGAGTTTTGTGTCGATTTAGCTGAAAAAGAAGCCTTGGCAGTTATTCCAGGTATTGCTTTTGGTGATGCTGGTGAAGGATATATTCGTATTAGTTATGCCGCTAGTCTAGCGAACCTAGAAGAAGCAATGACACGGATGGAGCGATATATAACTGAGAAATAAACAAAAACAATACCAGGTGAGGCAGATAGTTGCCTCACCTTTTTGTATGTATATCAGAGATTTACACAACTTTTACATTATCAGGCTGAATCTTTACATAAAGTCCACGAAGGATTTACATTTGCTTGCTAAACTATGGGTGTGACAAAGAAGAGAGGAGCAAAATAAATCATGAAAAAATTAACAGGACTTCTTGTATTAACAGGTATTTTATTAGCAGGTTGTGGCGGAGGAAATGGAGCGACAGATTCATCATCTTCAGGTTCAAACGCGGCATCAAATGACAAGGTAGAAATTTTGGCAGTTGGTTCAACCGCTTTGCAACCATTAGTGGAAGCAGCACAAGAAAGTTTCAAAGCAGAAAATCCTAATTATGAAATTACTGTTCAAGGGGGCGGAAGTGGTACTGGACTAAGCCAAGTTGCGGCAGGTGCTGTGACAATTGGGAATTCAGATGTCTTTGCAGAAGAAAAAGACGGTGTGCCAGCCGATGAATTAGTCGATCATAAAGTTGCCGTTGTAGCAATGGCACCAGTAGTCAATAAAGAAGCAGGCGTTAAAGATATTACCAAACAACAATTAATTGATATTTTTACTGGAAAAATCAAAAACTGGAAAGAAGTGGGCGGTGCTGATTTAGAAATTTCAGTAGTTAACCGTGCTTCAGGTAGTGGTACTCGTGCGACTTTTGAAAAATGGGGCTTAGATGGTGCAGAAACAATTCAAACCCAAGAACAAGATTCTTCAGGAACTGTGCGTCAAATCGTTTCTCAAACACCAGGAACAATCAGTTATCTAGCCTTATCTTATATTGATGATTCGCTACAAGCATTAGCTATTGATGGTGTTGAACCAACGCCAGAAGCAATCGAAACAAATGATTGGACAATTTGGTCATACGAGCATATGTATACAAAGGGTGAACCAGATGCAGATGTGAAAGCATTTTTAGATTACATGGTGACTGATGAAGTCCAAAATGGCATTGTAAAAGAACTAGGCTACCTACCAATTACCGAAATGAAAGTAGAACGTACGGTAGACGGTGAAGTCAAAGATTTATAATCTTCCCCTATAGAATAAAAACGTCTCACAAAGAAAATTTGTGAGGCGTTTTTGTATGCTTGAAGCAAATTATTTGATGGTTTTGACTTTAAATAAGAAATAAAGCATCAAGCCAGACCAAATAATTGTTAGTAATACTTGTAACCATAGCATACGACGAACCATAAAAATACTAATAGCCATCGTTGCTGTAATCGTCAACATCACACGTTTTTTCGTTGCTTTGGTCATTCCGCTGCCTTGGACATAGGTAGCAAGATTTTCTTGATACAATTTTGTTTGGATAAACCACTGGTGCCAGCGATCCGATCCTTTTGAAAAAGAAAAAGTCGCTAATAGCAAAAAAGGAAAGGCAGGTAAAACCGGTAAGATTGCACCTGCTGCTCCAAATAGTAAACTAATACATCCTAAGGTTAGATAACTAATTTTTTTCATAATAACTCCTAATTCATGGGAATAAAAACAGTGAAAGTTGAACCGACACCTAAATGACTTTCGACATGAATACTGCCACCTAACATATCAATATAATCCTTTACAATCGCTAGACCTAGACCAGTACCACCTGAATTACGCGTCCGCGCTTTATCAACTCGGTAAAACCGTTCAAAAATTCTTGTCTGTTCCTCTTTAGCAATCCCCATTCCAAAATCTTGCACGCTCAGTACCAGTCCATTTTTTTCTTCAAAAGAAAGAATCACTGTTTGCCCAGACAGCGAATAATTGATGGCATTCTCAATTAAATTTTTACAAATAGGGAAAAATAATTCTGGCTTCGTCGTCAATGCAAATGTTTCCCCATGCCATTCAATTGTTAACTGTTTTTCTTGAATCGTTTGTTGGTAATTGGCAATGATTTGCGACAAACTTGTTGCGACATCAATTGTTTGAATCGAGTAATCAATGGCGGCATTCTTCGATAATTGAATAATCTCTTGAATCAGACCTTGCAAGCGATACGCATCTTTTTGCATAATTTCTAAGAAGGTAGTCAGTGTTTCTGGATCATCTTTTGCACCATCTAATAACGTTTCTGTAAAACCAATGAGGGAAGTGACCGGTGTTTTTAGTTCATGTGAAACATTTCCGACAAAATCTTTTTGTAATTTTTCTAATTGACGAATACGTGTTAAATCATAGGATACGCCTAAAATTTGTTTCGATTCAGTAAAATAACGCAAGGTAATATCCAACACCCGTTCATTGGTTGTCGTAAGTTCCTCATGAATAAATGGCTGCGTGGGTGTTACTTGATAAATCATTTGAATCAGTTGGGTATCAGTAATGCTCTCGGTAAAAGGATACTGCATCTTTTGCGGAAAACTATTTAATTGTTCTTGCATGGTCGCATTCATGAGCAACAGGTGTCCTTCTTCACTAATAATGAACACACCAATCATTAATTCATTCAATAAAGTATGCAATTGTTTCTCACTGGCACTATAAGCTTGGTAAGTGAGGCTCATTTGTTCACTTAACGTATTGACGCTCTGGTACAATTCTTCCCACTGAGAGGACGATTGGATAATCGTTTCTTTATGATCGGGTTGGGCAATCATTTTTTGTAAGACGGGTAGAATCGTTTCAATTGGATGATTTCTCCGACGCAAGACTTGTAGTAAAATCACACTCAAAACAATCCAAAAGAAGCTATAGACGAAAAAAATTGCATGTTTCATTTTAGCTGCGTTGGGTAAAAAATTTTCCGTAGGTTCTGCGATTCGAATAATTTCGGTGATTTTTCCCTCTTTTTTGATTGGCAGTGCCACATAAAGTAATTCTTTATGCAAGGTAGGACTCATTCGCACAGAACGACCCTTGCTACTACCTTGTAAAACAGCTTTGACTTCCGGACGTTGTGAACGTGTCCCCGTTAACGAAGGGTTATAAGTGTCAAACAGGATATCTCCTTTTTCATTCAAATGTGTCACACGTTCATCCGAATTCACAATATATTGTTCGGCAATTGTATCTAACGAGTAATCTTGTGATAGGCGAATCAGTAATTCAGCCTTTTGCTGTAAAAAAGTTTCATGCTGCGAAAGGACTTGTTGGTCATAAAAATTCTGAATAAATTGCCAGCTTCCTATGAATAAACAAACTAAAAGCGTCAACCAACCAAGATAAGCCCGTTTTTTCATGACTGCAACGGCTCCTGAAACTTATAACCAAAGCCACGCACCGTTTGTAAATATTGAGGATGCTTGGGATCTTGCTCGATTTTTTCACGTAAATGGCTAATATGCACATCGACAATTCGACTTTGTCCATCAAAATCAAAATGCCAGATGCGATCCAATAATGTATCGCGATCAATCACTCGGTCTTTACGCTTCATGAAGTAAACCAGTAATTCAAATTCTTTAGGTGTTAAAATGACAGCTTGTCCATCTACGGTGACTTGGTAATTAATAACGTCAGCGACAATTTTGCCTACAATAATTTTTTCTTCTTGTTCTTCTGATTTTGCCGCCTTGCGAGGCTCCATTCGACGGAAAATTGCTTTCATGCGAGCAACCACTTCTCTAGGACTAAATGGTTTGGTTAGATAATCATCTGCACCAATTTCAAGACCTAAAATGCGATCGATTGGATCATCTTTTGCCGTTAAAACTAAAATAGGAGTATCGATTTTTTCTTGACGCAATTTTTTGGTGATTTCGATACCATCGAGATTAGGTAGCATGACATCTAAAATTAAAAAGTCAAATGCTTGTGTCAAAGCTAATTCGTAGCCTTCTAAACCATCAGAAGCACTAGTCACTTGATAGCCTTCTTTTTCTAAATTGAATGTTAATAGCGTAACGATTGACGGTTCATCGTCAACAATCAAAACTTTTTTCATGGGTAGCTCCTCATTCTTTTTTTGTTCATCTTATTTTATCATGAATAAGGCGTGGGGACTATTGTCTACCCCTAATAAATGTTATAATGTAAGACGATACTGATAGAAATGGGGCAGAGTTTGATGATTGGGATAAGTGCTTGCTTAGGTGGTAGCTGTTGTCGATACGATGGAAAAAATCAAGAGATCCCTCAATTAAGAAAAATGCTTGAAATGAATGAAGCTATCCAAGTGTGTCCAGAAGTGTTAGGAGGATTGCCAATTCCGCGTGATCCAGCTGAAATTATTGGTGGCGATGGGTTTGATGTCTGGCGAGGAACAGCCGTTGTTCGTACAAATCGTGGAGAAGATGTCACTGATATGTTTAAAGCGGGAGCCAAACGTGCGTATGAAATCTTAAAAGCCAATCAGGTGACATCACTTGTTTTGAAAGATAAAAGCCCTTCATGTGGTAGTCAATTGATTTATGATGGCACATTTTCAGGAACACAAATCGTGGGTGTAGGTGTAGCAACGGCATATTTTATCATGCAAGGTATTTCAGTTCAATCTGATACACAGTGGAGAAAAAGCAAGGAGACAGATAATTAATGGAATTAGAGAAAACCAATCGAATGAATGCACTCTTTGAATTTTATTCTACATTATTAACTGAAAAACAAATGAATTATATGGAATTGTATTATGCAGATGATTTTTCTTTAGGCGAAATTGCAGAAGAATTTCAAGTGAGTCGCCAAGCCGTTTATGACAATATCAAACGCACAGAGAAGATTTTAGAAAATTATGAGCATAAGTTACACATGTTTTCAGATTATATTGTTCGCGGCGAATTATTAGATCAGCTAAACAAACATATCACAACCCATTATCCAAAAGATGAAACCGCAGCGAAATTAATTCAAGAGATTCAAAAAATAGAGGAATAAACCAATAACAGTTTATTGATAAGAAGATGACGAAGACACCGGAAAAAATCTCGTGTGATTCGCCATTTTTTTCTTATGGAGGTCAAGAGACATTCGCTGTAAGTATAGTGTTCATGCGAAACATATGTTAAACTATGAGAGGAATCGTATACACAATAATAGGCATTCAAATTTGTCTCTATTTATTGATAAACGCTAGCAAAAATCAACGTTTCACGATAGAATAGACAACAGAAATTTGAATAAATAGCAAATGAATGATAACCAAAAGTAGATAGATATTGAAGGAAAGTAGGAATATAAATGGCATTTGAAAGCTTAACCGAACGTTTACAACAAGCAATGAGTAAACTTCGTAAAAAAGGGAAAGTGACAGAAGCTGACGTTAAAGAGATGATGCGTGAGATTCGTTTGGCATTACTGGAAGCCGATGTTAATTTACAAGTTGTAAAAGAATTCACTAAAAATGTGCGTGAACGCGCAGTTGGGGTAGAGGTATTAGAAAGCTTATCTCCAGCACAACAAGTTGTTAAAATTGTAGATGAAGAGCTGACAAAAACATTAGGTTCAGAAGCAGTCGGACTTCAAAAAAATCCGAAAATTCCAACTGTTATTATGATGGCAGGTTTACAAGGGGCAGGTAAAACAACCTTTACTGGAAAATTAGCCAATCATTTAATGAAAACAGAAAATGCACGTCCATTGCTAATCGCAGGTGACGTATACCGTCCAGCAGCGATTGATCAATTAAAAGTTCTTGGTCAACAATTAGATGTGCCTGTTTTTGAGATGGGAACAGATGTGAGTCCAGTTGAAATTGTCCGCCAAGGTCTTGCTCTTGCACGCGAAAAGAAAAATGATTATGTCCTAATCGATACGGCAGGTCGTTTGCATATTGATGAAACGTTAATGGGCGAATTACGTGACATTAAAGAACTGGCACAACCGAATGAAATTCTATTAGTCGTAGATGCGATGACTGGGCAAGATGCGGTCAATGTTGCGGATAGCTTTAATCAACAGTTAGGAATTACTGGGGTTGTTATTACCAAATTAGATGGTGACACACGTGGTGGTGCGGCACTTTCTATCCGTTCAGTGACAGGTGCACCGATTAAGTTTACCGGTACTGGTGAAAAATTAACTGATTTAGAAATCTTCCATCCAGACCGTATGTCTAGTCGGATTCTTGGCATGGGTGACATGTTGACGTTGATTGAAAAAGCGCAACAAGATTACGATGAGAAAAAAGCCGATGAATTAGCTAAAAAGATGCGCGAAAATAATTTCGACTTTAATGATTTTATTGAGCAATTCGAGCAACTGGAAAACATGGGTCCGCTAGATGATTTAATGAAAATGATTCCGGGAATGAGTCAAGTTCCAGGATTAGAAAACTTTAAATTAGATCCGAAAGATGTCGCTCGTAAAAAAGCGATGGTTTATTCGATGACACCAGCAGAACGAGAAGACCCAGATTTGTTAAATCCAAGTCGTCGTCGCCGAATTGCTGCCGGTTCAGGAAATAGCGTGGTTGAAGTTAATCGTATGATTAAACAATTCAAAGAATCACGCAAAATGATGCAACAAGTATCTAAAGGGAACTTAAACAACATTCCAGGCATGGATCAAATGTTTGGTGGTGGGGTCAAAGGGAAACTTGGCAAAATGGCAATGAATCGTATGGTTAAGAAAAATAAGAAGAAAAAGAAAAAACGTAAATAAAAACGATTGAGTCAACCCTTGTGTTGGCTCAATTTTTGTAAAGGAGAATAGATGGTGCAGTTAAAACCTGGAGATAGGATTGCTTTCGTTTGCAATTCAGATTATCCTAGTCGCCCTGATGAAACGAATGAATTACGAGAACTAATCGAATCGTTGGGCTTACAAGTAAAAGTTAGTCCTTTGTTATGGCATTCAACCAATGATGGTAAAGCGAAAGCTGAAGTGATGCATAGTTATTTTCAAGATGAAGAAATTCAAGCAATTTTTGATATTTCAGGAGGTAATCGTGCGAATAGTGTGCTTCCGTTTTTAGATTTTAAACTACTAGAAAAGCATCCGACAGCTTTTTTTGGTTATAGTGATGTGACGACCGTTTTAAATAGTCTATTGAGTCAAACCAAACAAACGGTGGAATTATTTCAGTTAAAAACGATTCTTTGGGATAAAACTGGCGAACAGCTTGCTCGATTTCAACAAACTTTTTTGGAAGGTAATCTATCCTTATATCAAACAAACTGGCAATTCATACAAGGAACTGAGCTGGCGGGCAAAATCGTTGGAGGCAATATTCGTTGTTTTCTCAAACTGGCAGGTACCCCATTTATGCCAGATTTAACCGACAAACTTCTCTTTTTAGAAAGTTCTGGAGGCAATGAAGAGTTGTTGTTTTCAATGTTTCATCAATTACAACAACAAGCCAATTTTCAGCGACTAAAAGGAATTTTATTAGGAACGTTTACTGCCTATGAACAAGAACAAAACCGTCCAATTGAAGAAATTTTACAAGAAGTATTGGTAACGCAGCTTCCGATAGCTAAAACCAATCAAATCGGGCATGGCAAACAATCAAATGCACTAACTTTAGGTAAATATACAATTCTTTAAAGGTTATTCACCATATTATTTGTTATTTCAAGACAATCGTGCTATGCTAAATTTAGATTCAAGAAAGGAGAATAAGCACATGGTAAACAAAGAACAAGTTGAAGGTAAAGTAACTGAAGCTAAAGGGAAAGTAACTGGTGACGACTCCGAGGAATTAAAAGGTAAAGTCAAAGAAAAATACGGCGAAGCCAAAGAAAAAGTAGAAGAATTTGCTGATGGCGTAGCTGATAAAGTAAATGATTTATTCGACAAAAAAGATAAAAAATAAGTAAATTAAAAATCCGTTCAATGTTAACATTGAACGGATTTTTTTGTTATTTAACTGCTTTTTCGTTGCAAGTAATTATCTCGTCTCGCAATCCACCATTTGCGAATCGAACGTGCATAGACTAGGATATAGCTGCAGATGCAGGTCACAATTGTAATGATTATTAGTTCGCGGATAATAGTGTAATCTTCAACTGGATTAAAAACCAAATACCAACTTGTCATGGTGATGGTGAAGAAAAAACAAGTGCTGACAAACATTGTTAGAAATACTGGTAAACGAAGACCAGGGGAAGTGACATAATCACCATCGTCTTCTATGGACACTTTACGGAAGATGCGTTCAGCTAAAAAGATAAACAAAGCAGAAAGTAGCATCAGAATAAGCGATATATACCAAGGAGTACTTGTTTTACCAGGCCAGACAACAAATATGGCGTCTGTCATGGGAAGCTGGATATCTGGGAAGAAATAGGTCAAAATAATATTCAAGTTTGAGAAAAATGAGAAGACCGTCATTTGTGACAGTACAAATAGTCCTAAAAGAATGGATAAGGGACCAAAAACAACATTTCCTAAGGTGACACCTAATAACATACCACTACATAGTAAGAAAATCGTGAAAATCCAATGACTAAGCCCCGATTGGAGTAACTGAATCACAGTTGCATTCATATACAGCTGTGGAATCCCATACCATTGAATGAGGATATTACCTAGAATGCCTAATCCAATGACTAGCATAAATGGTCCAGCTAGATATAAGAGTTTTCCAGTAAATAACTTTTTGCGACTAACCGATAGTGAAAATAAGAACCGATTAAAATTGGTTTTCTGATCAACAAAGAAAAGCAAGAAACCGAGAATAAAAATAAGTAAGGCCCAAGGTTGACTACTAACATAGTAACTATAATAGACATTTCCAGCTTGATAGGTAGGTTCAGCTACTGCTATTTCTGGGTTGTAATTACTCGTTGCATTCATTTCTGCATAAGTTGAGTAGAAATTTTCTGAATAAGTATAAGTCATTAATCGTTCGTTACGATAGTCATCAATAGATTCATAGTAAATAGGTTTATTATTGTCGTCATAATCCTTTATATTCCACTCATGGTTATAGTAATCGGATGTTACAAATTCTTTGGAATGGAGATAATCATACTCGTTCTGCCATGCTCTCACCCCGCCGATGCCATTATACAAATAAAGACCAAAGAAAATAAGCATCAGGGCAATTAGTGATTTGCCATAGCGTTGGTAGTATAAAGAACGAATCATCTTCATAATTAGTACAGTCCTTTCATTAGTGTTTCTTGACTAAGGTTGGCTTCAAATAAATCTTCCAATGTTAGTGGGAGTTCTTCAAACAAAATAGGGTCTAAATCTTTAATTTCTTTCTCCAATTCAGGAGTGAAACGTTCAAAGAGTGCCGTTACCACACGACCTTGGAAATTAAGTGCTTTGGAATTTTGTTTGATAATATCTGGGACTTTTTTTGTTTTGAAGACCATTTGAATTTTTTTAGCATGTTCGCGTAACTCTTCCAAGTGGTAATCTTGGGTAATGGTATTGCCTTTAAGAATCAATGCGCGATCAATAATATGTTCAAGTTCATTGAGATTGTGTGAGGCAATTAAGGCGGTACGCTTCGTATCACTTAAGTTTTCCAATAAGAGACCAATTACCTTTTTTCGGACAATAACGTCTAACCCGTCGAATGGTTCGTCTAATAATAAGTAGGTGGCGTTTGAAGCAATGGCCAGAATCATTTGGAAGAGACCTTGCATTCCTTTGGACATTCTCTTGTAATTCAAATTTAAAGACAGTTGATGTTCTTGTATGAGTTGTAAAAATAAGTCTTGATCAAATCTAGGATAAGCGGTTCGATAAAATTGATTGATTTTTTTAAGAGAGTAATGAGATAAAAAATTTTCCTTTTCATCAATGTAAAAAATTTCTTGACGGTCATGGGGACTGATTTCAAGATTGTCATGAGTAATCGTAATTTCACCACCGTCTGTATAATATTGTCCAGAAATGGTCCGAAAGAGGGTTGTCTTCCCGGAGCCATTTCGGCCAATTAACCCAACAATTTCATTCGTTGCAAGTTCAAAGTTAATGTCTTCTAAAATAGCCTGTTTATCAATTTTTTTGGTCACATGACAGAGTTTCATGATTGGTCGCCTCCTAATTCTTGGGTTGCTTCTTTTAACCATGTGTGTATTTCATCATTGGTTACTTGAAGATGTTTTGCTTCAATGAATAAGACATTAAATTGTTGCTTTAATTGGTGAATCCGCTTTTCATCACGTGTTGTGTGTCCTTGATTGACAAAGGTGCCTTTTCCTTTGACGGTCACAAGGACTTGTTCAGCTTCCAGAATTTTATAGGCTTTACTGACGGTATTTGGATTCATCAATAAATCTTTTGCCATTTCACGGACGGAAGGGATTCGATCGCCAGGTTGCAAGATGCCTTGTAGAATCTCTTCTTTAATGCCAATCACTAGCTGCTCATAAAATGGACGATTTGTTTGCTTATTAATCGTAACCATAGCTGCTCCTTTCTGCATGACAAAAGTGTACTACGGTACGTCATACACTTATTATGTGTATTACTATACCTAGTACAGTTGAAAAAAGCAATCTTTTTTTTGGAAATTTGGTAAAATACAAGAAAAGGAGTGGATGAGATGAGTAAGATTATGTTTTATGGTGCGATTAGTTTGGATGGGTATTTAGCAGATGAAGAGGATAATTTACAGTGGTTATTTGATACGAATTTGGGTGGGGTTTCAACCTATGAAGCATTTGAGGAATCAATCGATACGATTGTCATGGGCAGAGTCACTTATGAAGAAACGAAAAAAATAGTAGCAGATGCACCTTTTTATGAAGGCAAAGAAGTCATTGTTTTCTCACATACAAAAACCGAAGAAATTTCCGAAGGATATTTTACGTCAGAAGATCCAGTACAAGTCATCGAACGATTACAACAGGAAGAAAAAAATGTTTGGATTGTTGGTGGCGGCGGTCTATTCACTGAATTATTAGTTGCCGATAAGATTGATGAATATTGGATTCAAATTGCACCTGTTCTTTTAG
Source organism: Candidatus Enterococcus willemsii (assembly GCF_009933335.1). Lineage (GTDB taxonomy): Bacteria > Bacillota > Bacilli > Lactobacillales > Enterococcaceae > Enterococcus_F > Enterococcus_F willemsii. Next base: position 74,109 of record NZ_MAEL01000042.1, read on the forward strand.
GGAAAGGCAAACGTTTATTTGAAGAAGGCGATTATGCCCAACGTTTGGAATTTGTCGAAACAACGCAGATGGGTGAATTAACAGAATTACATTATCGACGAATTCCAAAATAAAAAAGAGCCAACGAGGGCTCTTTTTTTGTTAAGGCGCTAGTGGCATACCACGTAAAGCTAATAGGAATAGTAACAAGATAAAGAATAGCGGGCTAAGTCCTACAATAAAAAATAAAACATTTCTTTTTTGTTTGGATTTTTGGTAAGTCCATACAGCACTGATACAAAGAAAACATGACAGAAGAAAGACAATAACATTGCAGTAGGGGATGTCAGTTAGAAAAATACGAGTGGGTGGAATCCAGACAAGAAAAATTAACAACAATGCAATCAATGAATGGAAGATAGTCATTTTTTTCATAGGACGCCTACTTTCTAAAGCGCTTTCTTTAATTGTAGCATAAATGAACAAAAAAGAGCCACATCTTTCAATGTGACTCTAAGCGAGGAGTTATTTTGTTAATTTTTCAAAAAACTCAACATATTTATCTGTGATTAATTGGAAGAAGTTGACAGTATCTTCAATAAATTTGCCTTCTTCATTCACTAAGTTTGCAACATTTCCAATATATGCTTCTGGTTGTTGTAATGTAGGCATGTTCAAGAAAACAAGTGATTGACGTAAGTGATGGTTTGCACCAAAGCCACTAACTGCACCTTGTGATACGCTGACAACAAGGGCTGGTTTGCTGTCCCATACACTCTCACCATAAGGACGAGAACCTACGTCTAACGCATTTTTGATTGTTGCTGGTAGTGAACGATTGTATTCAGGTGTGAAGAAGTAAACACCGTCAACAGCTTTTAATTCTTCACGGAAACGAGTCCAGCTTGCTGGTACTTTTCCTTCAACATCTAAATCTTCGTTGTAAAGAGGTAGATCGCCAACTTCAACAAAAGTTGCTTCATAACCTTCAGGTAATAGATTTGCAAATGCTTCTGCTGCTTTGCGGTTATAAGAATCCTTACGTAAACTTCCTACGATGATACCAATTTTTTTTGTCATAATAAATTCCTCCTAATTGATTACTACAAAATCATCTTACTAAAAGTTAGTAAAAAAATCAAAGAATAACTACTCATTTTTTTGATATTCTAATAGATCGCCCGGTTGACAGTCTAAAGCACGACAAATTGCTTCTAAAGTCGAGAACCGAATAGCATTTACCCGACCATTTTTTAATTTTGATAAATTTACATGACTAATGCCAACTTTTTCAGATAATTCATTTAAACTTATTTTTCGATCGGCCATGACACGATCTAAACGAGAAATAATTGCCATGTTTTTCACATCCTAAACTGTTTCATCGACTTCATATTGCAACGAAGCTCCATATTTAAAAATTTCAATAAGTAAAGATAACCCGAAAGGTAGGAATAAACCTGAAGGAATTCCTAATACAAAATGGTAAGAACCAGTTAATATATTGGAAAGCAGTGGAAAAAGAAACATTGGAACAATGGCAATACCGTATAACCAAAGAATTAAATGATTTAATTGGTTAATAATCGTTTGAGAAAAAATAGGTGTGCCAAGGGAAATACACTTGAAAATAGTTGCCACACGTAAAAAGATAGTAATCCAGATAATCGCAATAAAGTTAAAGCTGATAATGGAATACCAAAATTCTGCATGACTTGTTGTAGAATTAACCAAAGATTGTTCATAAAACGTTACAAACATGCCTATGTCAGTTGTAACTGATAACTGCGCATAGTTGGTACCACTTAATAAAATAGCTAGGACCATTAATCCTGCAAGGAAATAAAAAAGAAACATAAACAGTCGAGATCTTTTCTGTATTTTTTGCTGATTCATTATAAAACCCCTTTCTTTTCAAATTTATTTTAACATTTAATTTAATGCTAAACAATTGATTTTTAATGTTTATCGATAAAAATATGCTGGTTTGTATATTAATTGATAAAAAAATATAGACTGTAAAGAAAAAACTCTTTACACCTTAATAAAAACCTGTTAAACTAGCTCTTGTGATTAAAACCAATGGAGGTGTAAATAATGGCAGTAAAAATTCGTTTAAAACGCATGGGTTCTAAAAAGAGTCCTTTTTACCGTATTGTAGTAGCAGATTCACGTTCTCCTCGTGACGGACGTTTCATCGAAACAGTAGGTACGTATAATCCTTTAACTAACCCAGCTCAAGTAACAATCAAAGAAGATTTAGTACTTGATTGGTTATCAAAAGGTGCGCAACCTTCTGATACAGTTCGTAACTTACTTTCTAAAGAAGGCGTTATGAAAAAACATCACGAAGCTAAATTCACTAAGAAATAAGGAGATAAAGTATGAAAGATTTGACAGATTTAGTCTTAACAATCGTTCGTCCTTTAGTCACCCATACTGACCAAGTTTCTTTGGAAATAGTTGAGTCAGATGATTTCTTTGAATATAACTTATCGGTAGCCCCAGAAGATATCGGTCGTATCATTGGTAAACAAGGACGTGTCGCGAAAGCCATCCGTACAATCGTTTACAGTGTACGGACAGACGGACCTAAAAAGGTTCGTTTAAATATTCTTGATGGGAAATAATACGAATTAAAGCAAAATCGTTTTTCGATTTTGCTTTTTTTGTTAAATTTATTAAAAAATCAGACTTTAGTAGCATGTTTCTTGACCAAATGATTGTCATAATAGACAATAAAAGTAGAGAGGGGCGATGGGAATGGAAAATATCATTGCGATAGGAATTGTCCTGTTAATCCTGTTATTTATTTATAAGGTTGGCTCGGCAATTTGGCGCTTTTTAGGTGTTTTGTTCTTGGTAGCACTGATTTGGATTTTTAGAGCAACCATTATGGAACAAATTAATGAATGGTCAACCCTGATTCAATCTGGACAATTTTGGGATGAAATCAAAACATTTGCAACAGAAGGTTGGCAAACTGTTACACGTTGGTTTGGAAATTTAGTGAAATAAGTTAATTTTTAACAATAGGGGAAGGAAGCGGAGCAAAATGAAAAAGTCACTAATTATATGCCTTCCATTGGTTTTACTTCTATTCGTTGGTTGTGGTAAAAATTCAACACAGAAACCTACTACTAGTGAAACTATTGAAGTGACGACCAGTGAGACATCATCTTCCGTCATTGAATCCATTGAAATGACAAGCACAAGCTCAACAACTAGCAAGGAATCGACAACAAAAGGAACTGAATCATCCGAAACAACAGCAGCGTCAACAACGCCTTCTAGTACATCAGAAGAAGGAACAAAGCCATCTTCCAGTGAAGAAGTGGTGGATGCGAATGCAGAATTGGTTCAATTATTTCCAACGGTCGCATTTCCAACAGAGGTTCCTCATACGAATAAGGCATTAAATATTGCAGTAGCGGGACCAGAAGAAAAATTATCGGTTCTGTATTTTGATATGAACCATCCACTTATTCTAAATAAAAAAGAATTGAATTATGAGACCCCGATTGCGCAATATCAACAAGAAGCATTTGCTTCAACACAAGAAGCGAAAGAAGCAGTTAATTTGCGTGTGGATATGCAAGGGATGAAAGTGGACTTGGGTTACGGAATTACAGGTTATCAACAAGGTGCTGCAGGTTCTTCCTATGTCGCTTGGCAAGAAGGTAATTGGAATTTGATTGTACGTGCAAGTAATATCGAACAACAAGATCCAGTCGGTTTAGCTAAACAAGTAGTCGAATATTTGGAGCAAGCGATGTTACCTGCACCAGAAGAAATAGGCCAAATTACTTTTGACATGGTTAGCGATGGTTATCGCAGTAATGAAATCACTTGGCAAGTAGGAAATATGGTTTATACGATTCGTCATCAAGATCCAATGGCAGCTTTAAGAATGGCTGTTTCAACGTTAGAATAATCAAAACAAACAATGAAGAGAATAGCAACTAAAAAGAAAATTTGATTTTATTTTTAGTGGTTAGTGAGCTTTCTTCATTGTTTTTTTGTAAGTATAAAAGGAGAGATACGATGCACCAACATATTTTAGCTGTTGTCGATGGCTCAAACATGACAGAGACGGTTATTCAACGAGCAGTTGATGAAGCACTTATCAAACACGCCCGCTTAACGATTTTACGCGTATTAGAGACACCGCATTATTTGTGGCATGTACCAAATATGAAAAAAATAATGGCACATACCAAGAAATTTGTCGAAGAAGAGATGGCAGAGATAGAAACAATGGTAAGCGGCAAATTGCCAGATGAGCGTTTAGAAAGTTTCGTTATTTCTGGTAATCCTAAGCGCAAGATTATTTCTTATGCCCAAACACATGAAACGATTGATTTAATTATTGCAGGAGCGACTGGTGAAACAGAAGAGATTCTGACTGGTTCAACAGCAACTTATATTATTAATCATGCCTTATGTGATGTATTAATTGTCCGGTAATAAAAACGCCCGCAATCTAAATGTTGTAGATTGTGGGCGTTTTTATTTAATTCAGTGCACGTTCGAATGTACCGTAAACCATAATTTCTTTGTTTTGCACCATCGTTTGACCTTTGGCAATGACGGTATCTAAATCCAATGTTTCTTTGTCTAACAAACAAAAATCAGCATCTTTACCAACAGCAAGTTCACCTTTATTTGTGAGTTTTAAAATAGTGGAAGGATTTTTCGTGATTGTTCGTAAGGCAATCTCAAGAGGAATGTCTTCTTTTAAAACGGCTTCTTTAATATTGATTAACAGTGATTTTGAACTGCCGATTCCTAAACCGATAAATTCACGGTTTTCATTAAAGTAAGGTAAACTACCTTGACCATCTGAAGTCATTGTCACGTTATTCATATCAACACCTTCTGCTAGCAGACGTTTCAATCCTTTACTAAAGCGAACTTCGCCATCCATTTCTTCCCAAAAATCAGGATCTTCACTACCCGTAAAGTCAATATAACCACCACGTTTCGCATAAGCTACGCAAGCGTCAAAAACTTCTTGTGTACGATTGGCATGTGTCGGCCAAAATTGGGTTATTGGAATCTCTGTTTTAGCTAATGTCTCTTCAATAAGAGTAAGGCGTGCTTTGCCATCTCCAAGGTGAACATTGATAATGCCAGCTTTTCCTGACAGCATCCCACCAACGCGCGCATCAGCTACAGCACGTGTAAATTCTTCGAAAGATGGTTGTGAAGAACGGTGGTCAGAAATAGCTATCTCGCCAATTCCAATAATTTTATCCACTGTTAGGAAGTCTTTGATAATAGAATCGGTGACTGTTTTGACAGGCAATCGATAAGAACCTACATATACATAGGTAGAAATACCTTCGGCTTCGAGGCCACGTGCTTTACTAATCAGTGCCGTCATATCACGACCTTCACCATCTGTCCCTAGACAACCAACAACCGATGTGACACCAGCTGAAGTTAACTGACTCAAAGTCACTTCTGGCGTGCGGTTTTGGAAACCACCTTCGCCACCGCCACCTAAAATATGAAAATGACCATCGATAAACCCAGGTGTTAATATTTTGTTGGCACCGTCGATTTCATGCACATCTAAACCAGTTGCTTGCAAATCAATGTGGTCTTCAATAGCTAAAATGCTCTCTCTTGTAAATAATACATCTTTCACACCTAAATATTCAGGTGCATAGACATCTGCTTGACGAATAATTGTAATCAATGAATACTCCTCCTTTTCATCAAACTATCTTTATTGTAACCCTATCAAGATAGCAATGACAATAAAGATGGTTCCTAGAACGAATAAGAAGCCTTGCATCTTAATTTGGAATTTTGCCCATTTAATCCAATCGATACGCGCAACACCTAAGACACCAATTAAACTAGCAGAAACTGGTGTGAATGCATCGACGAAACCTGAACCTAGCTGATATGCTAAGACAGCAACTTGTCGTGAGACACCTAATAAATCAGAAAGTGGTGCCATGATTGGCATAGTCAAAGCGGCTTGTCCAGAATTTGAAGTAACGACTAAATTAAAGAGACTTTGGAAGACATACATTGCCCAGGCACCAACCACGGCTGGAACACCTGTCAGTAAGTTACCAATACTGTGTAAGACGGTATTTAATGTTGAATATTGACTGGCATCTGATCCACCTAAGACTAGTAAAATTCCTTTTGCCATACCGACAACAATTGCTGTTCCAGCTAAATCAGCAGCACCGCTTTGGAAAGAAGAGGCAATATCATTAATACCCATGTCGCCAACTTTGAAAATAACAGCTAGAATACCTGCAAATAAGCCCATAACAAAGAATTGTGAAGCAATTTCTGGAATATAGTAACCTTTTTGGGTGACACCCCAAATAATCCAAACTAACACAATCAGCATTTCGACTAAGATTAATTTATGACCTAATTTAAATGTTTTGCTTTCGTTCACATTTTTTTCAATATGTTGACGGAAGTATTCATCGGTTTTGTAAACAATCGATGAGCTTGGATTTTTACGAATACGTTCTGCATAAATCATCATATAAGCTGCTGCTAAAGAAGTAATAACAAACCACATAATTAAACGGAAGGTTGCGCCTGACAATACTGGAATGCCAGCAATTCCTTGCGCAACTGCCACACTAAAGGGACTCATCCAAGAAGTAGCATTCCCGATTTGTGAAGCGACATAAGTCACGGTGACCGCAACAATGGAATCGTAACCTAATGCGATGACAAAAGGCACCATGACCATCGAAAAGGGAATGACTTCTTCGGCCATTCCAAATGTCGCACCACCAAATGAAAATGCAAAGAATAATAATGGTAAAGCGAATCGTTCCAATCCTTTTGTACGACTGATAAACGCATAAATCCCAGCATCAATTGCACCTGTTCTCATAATAATACCAAAGGCACCACCAACCACTAAGATCAAGGCTGCAATCCCAACAGCAGAACCATACTTATCTCCTGAAACCAACCCTTCAAAAATGAAGTTTAAAAAACCGAAACCATTAAAATCATCTGTTCCCCAGACTTTCGCTGTCTTGTGGAGTTTTTCAGAAGTATCGTAAATTTTTTCGCCATATTCTTGGTACAAGACATCATCAGTTAGTGAAATTTCATCTAATTTTTCTTGTGAAAGATTTTTTTCTCCTTCATTTAAAATAGAGGTTAAAGCATCTTGGTCGACACCTAGCTCCTCTAGTTCTTGTGAATTGGTTGCTAATTTTTCCAACTGGTCATAAACAAACGATTGATTCATTGGATGTGCATAACGGAAAGAATCTTGATCAAGAACAGTTCTTGATGCTGTTTCGCCATTTGCATCTTGGTATTGAATTTCGGTTGTATTGAATTTTCCAGCAGGAACAACAAAAGTTAGTAACCAAGCAAAAACAACGACACAAAAAATAATGACATAAGTGTGCGGTGTTTTTAATTTCGTTAAATCTCGTGTTTCCTTTTGCATAAATAAATCCTCCTATAATGAATAAATAAACATAAACCATGTTCTATTATACATAAAAGGGGGTGGAAAGAAAGTGGTTTTTGAAAAGAAATCCCTCATCTTTTTATAAAAAAATTGTTGAATGATAAGTTATTTTTATACAACAATTCATCGAAATAGGTTCCAGCTAGAAGAAGATGTTTTGACTTTTACCAGTTTTTTTCACAAATTACTAAATTTTTGAACAAACAAACCGATATAAAGAATAGTACAAATAGAAAGAAGAGAAAAAGGAGAGTTATAGCATGAGTGTAGGGAAAAAATTGAATGTTTCTTTTATTTCATTGATTGTTCTTTTGGCAATATCTATCGGAAGTACATTCATCAATTTAAATAAAATTGACAAGGAAGTAGAAGAAGCTTTAGATTATCGTTTGACGCAATTAAATTATATTTCGGAGATTCGGTATGAAGTTGGTATGCAAGCTAATCATATTCGTTCGGTTATTTTAGATCCAAAATCGAAAGTGAATCGAGAAAATTTAGACTTGGCAGCAAGCAATCTTGATACTGCTTTAGCAGAGCTAGGTAAAATGATTCATTCAGAAGAATTTCGTACTCATTGGGAAGATGCCAATGCTGATAATGATGCAGTCAATCAATTAATTCCGAAAATTGTTGAAGCTGTCAATCAAGAAGACATGCGGACTGCGCAGAATCTAGTAAATACTGAGATGCAAGAAATTAATACGGCGATGTTTACGGCAGCAGAAGAAATGCTCGATTACCAAACAAAACAAATGAATGAAATAAACCAGCGAACCAACAAATCTGTTCGTTTAGCACAACTCATTTCATTTACCATTTTAATCATTAGTATAGTTGCGGCGGTATTTTTAATTATGTATGTTCGTCGAACGATTACGAAACCATTACTTGGTGTTATTCAAGTAGCAAAAGCTTTTGGAGAAGGGAACTTAGCTACCGAAGATGTCGAAGTACATTCAAATGATGAAATCGGGCAACTTGCAAAGATTTTTAATGAGTCAAAACATACCTTTGCACAATTACTTTCTCGTATTCAAAGTAGTGCTGATCAACTAAGTGCTTCTTCACAAGAATTGTCGGCTAGTTCAGAAGAAGTACTTGCAACAACAGAAGAGGTTTCTCGACAAGCCTCTGAAACAGCAGACGTGGCTCAAAATTCCGCTAGTGCAGCAAATGAAAGTGCCATTGCCATGGATGAAACAGCACAAGGCGTTCAACGGATTGCGGAAGCTTCACAAGTATTATTTGATTCTTCCAACCATACGAATCAATCTGCACAAAATGGCTCACAAGTAATTACCCAAGCACAAGAACAGATGCAAAGTATCAATCAATCAACTGTTTCTGTGAATGAACTCGTTCAAAAATTAGCTGAAGAAACAGAAGAAATTGAAAATATTATCAATATTATTACCAACTTAACTGATCAAACGAATTTACTTGCTTTGAATGCAACAATTGAAGCAGCACGTGCGGGAGAACAAGGCCGTGGATTCTTAGTCGTTGCGGATGAAGTTCGTAAGTTGGCCGAAGAATCTAAACAATCAGCAACGTCAATTAATCGATTGACGACCGAAATCAAAAATGATACGAAGAATGTCGCAAAAGCCATGGAAACAACTTTACCAGCTGTCGAAAAAGGCGTTTCTGTCATTCAAGATGCGGGAACTGCATTTGAATCTATCGTTGGTGCAGTACAAGAAATGAGCAATCAAATTCAAGACATCTCAACGACTGCTGAAGAATTATCCGCAAGTGCTGAAGAAGTCTCTGCTTCTGTCTCTGAAATTTCGACAGGCTCACAATTGACCTCAGGCAATATTGATACAATTGCTAGTGCAATGGAAGAACAAGCAGAAACGATTAATGATGTTGCAAACGTCGCCATGTCACTAAGTCAGACAGCCCAGTATTTACAAAGTGAAGCACAAAAATTTACTGTTTAAGTTAACAAAAGACCAGATGAACGATTTTGTTCAACTGGTCTTTTACTTAGCTCAAAGCCTGCCCCTATTTTGCCACCTTTTGACAAGTAATAGGAATAAGAAACGTTAACTTTAATCAAACCAAAAGAAAAAAGCCCTTGAAACCAAGGGCTTTTCGTACGTTATTAACGACGGATTTCTTTGATACGAGCTGCTTTTCCGTGTAATGCACGTAAGTAGTACAATTTTGCACGACGTACTTTACCGTAACGAACAACTTCGATTTGAGCAACACGAGGTGTGTGCAATGGGAATGTACGTTCCACACCAACACCATTAGACATTTTACGAACTGTGTAAGTTTCGCTGATTCCAGCACCACGACGTTTGATAACTACGCCTTCAAATAACTGGATACGCTCGCGAGTACCTTCGACAACTTTCGCGTGAACGCGAACTGTGTCACCAGGACGGAAAGCTGGGATGTCTGTACGTAATTGTTCTTGAGTTAGTTCTTGAATCAATGGATTCATAATTTATCATTCTCCTTATTTCCAAATATTCTTAAAGTATCTTGCCACCTCAGCGGAATATTGTAATAGTTGAGCATTACACTCACTGAAACATACTATCATATACGTTACAATGTGTAAAGTTAAATTTCTTGTCATTGTCAAATTTAGCGTAAAAAAAGTGAAAAAAGACAAAACAATAGTCAGTTTATAAAAAAATTAGTACCATTAATACATAAAATGTGGGGGATTTAGGAAAAGTGAGAGAGGAAGAAGGCGTATGAAAAGAAAAATAGGGTTTTCAGTAGTTGGTATGATTTTCATTTTGTTAGGTTTTGTTTTGCTACAAAAAAAAGAACCAGAAGTACAAGAAAGTGAAACCTATCTTCGAGAGATGATAGAATTACGGGAAAAAGAAGAGGTAAAAGAATCAGAAGTTGATGGTATTGTTGATGTCCTAAGCCAAGTCGAACCTGAAATGATTGAAATGGCGTATCACCAACAAGTCAAAATTGTTTTAACAGATTATGGATTCGATGAATTACCAAATTTTCGAGTAAATATGTCGGGCTTAGAAAATTATGCTGGTTTTTTTGTTCCTGATGAGAATACGATGTATGTCCAGATGGGCCGCAAACATAATAACAGTGAGAAAGTGGCATTACATGAATTTGGTCATGTGATGGATTACGAATTAGGCGGAAATACGCAATATTTAAGTGAAGTGTTAGGTGAAGAATTTGATGAAATAAAAAAAGAAAAACCTCAAACCATTCCTGAAGAAAATACAACCTTATCAGATGAAAATCCTAATTATTATGGACAAACCAAAGAGTATTTTGCAGAGACCTTTGCGATGTATTATTTGAGTGATCGTACGAAAGATAATTTGGAAGAAACTGGTCCTTTGACGTACCAGTTAATCGATTCATTGAAGTATCGCTTATTACAGGTAAATGAATACAATCAATCCTCTTATACAATCGAATGGCTACCTGCAGAGCAAGTTGCTGAGTACGAAATTTATCAAAATAGTCAGTTGATTGATACAATTGATGGAAATGAAAGTGAGTATCAAGTAAAAATCAAGCAAACGAGTGCTTATTTTTTCGACGACTACAAAATAAATCTTGTCGCGTTGGATACTAACGGTCAGGAATTATTTACAACGACCACCGCCGATACAATCCACGCACCAATTAATATTTCTAACTTAGAAAAATTAGTTGAACAAACCGAACAAGCGATTGAAAAGGAAGAAATCAATCGATCATTTATCACTTATGATTTGGAAAAAGCTGAAGCAGAAATCAAAAGTTTTCAAGAAAAAGATGGTGAATATCGTCAATCAGACATTCTTAGCACTGAAATGAGATTACAAAAAGCGTTAGATGAAAGAAATTAAATGAGTGATAGCAGTTTAGAAGCATTGGAGGAGGCTAACGTTTGTTATCAACGAAATTATGAGTGCCTCAAATTTAAAAGAAGAAAATATCCGAATTACGCATATTGGTGAATTGTATGGTTTACGAGGATAGAAAAAAGCTGCCTTCAATCAGGCAGCTTTTTCGTTTAAATTTCTTCCTTTTTGATTTCTCGTAACAGTTTTTTCATTTGATCAGTTAGTTCAATTTTTTCAAGCATATCTGGACGACGTAGATATGTACGACGTAAAGACTCTTTTAATTGCCATTCTTCAATCAATTTATGATTCCCATTCATTAGGACCGCTGGAACATCCATGTCGTTAAATGAAGCAGGACGAGTGTATTGTGGGTGTTCTAACAAGCCCGTTGAGTGAGAGTCTGTTTGGGCAGATACATTGTTCCCCAAGACATCTGGCAATAAACGCACAGTGGCATCAATCATCACCATTGCCCCTAATTCACCACCTGTAAGGACATAATCACCTAAAGAAACTTCATCAGTAACTAACGAGCGAATGCGTTCGTCATAACCTTCATAGTGACCGCAAATGAATACGAGGTGTTCTTCTTCAGCGAATTCCTCGGCCATTGTTTGATTGAATGGTTTTCCGGCAGGATCTAATAAGATGACGCGTTTTTTCGTCTGAGGTGTTTCTTTTTCAATGGCTTTAATATTGTCATAAATCGGTTGGACTTTTAACAACATGCCTGCGCCACCACCGTAAGGGTAGTCATCGACGGTTTGATGCTTGTTGTCCGAAAAGTCACGGAAGTTGGAGACATTCATTTCTAATAAATTTTTTTCACGAGCTTTTCCAATGATTGATTCACCCATTGGTCCGTCAAACATTCTAGGAAAAAGCGTTAGCACATCAATTCTCATCGTCCAACAATCCTTCCGGAATTTCAACATGTACCTCGTTGGCATCTAAATCAATTATTTTGACCACAGAGTCAATGTATGGAATCAAGGCATCTTTTTTGCCTTTACGTTGAACGACCCAGACATCATTGGCACCAGGGGAAAGAATTTCTTTGACTTTGCCTAGGTGCTGTCCTTGCTCGTCAATGACATCCAATCCGATTATTTCATAATAATAATATTCATTTTCTTCTAAATCAGTTAAATCATTTTCAGAAACTTTCAAAATCCCATCGCGGAATTGTTCTACGTCATTAATATTTGGATAGCCTTCAAATGTTAATAAGTCAAAATTTTTATGTTTACGATGACCAGAGACCACCAATTTCAGTGGCTTTTTACCTTCTTGAAATAAAGTTAGTTCGGCACCTTTTTTGTAACGTTGTTCGGGGAAATCTGTTTGTGAAATCACACGAACTTCGCCTCGGATTCCATGGGTATTGACGATTTTTCCAACGTTTAAATATTCTGTCACAAGTTCTTCCTCATTTCTATATAAATTCTTATTCATTTTAGCATGGTTGGTAGATGAATTCTAGCGTTCTTGCTTTTATCTTGTTTTCGACTATGTTATAAAATAAGAGAGGAGGGATGAAATGACTCAAGTAATTTATTTAGTAGAAGATGATGACACGATTGTCGCAACAATTTCGGAACATTTGCGACAGTGGGGTTACCAAGTATATGCGCCTAAGCAGTTCCAAGAAATTGTGAGTGAGTTTCAACAAATAATGCCCTCGTTAGTCGTAATGGATATTTCTTTGCCATATTTTAATGGCTTTCATTGGTGCCAAGAGTTACGCAAAATTTCAGAAGTGCCGATTATTTTTCTCTCATCTGCAGAGGAAAAAATGAATCAAATTATGGCGATGAATATGGGGGCAGATGATTTTATTGCGAAACCGTTCGATATGAGTCTATTGGTAGTTAAAATTCAAGCGTTACTTCGCAGGAGTTATCAATACGGACAGCAAACCTTACAATATTCATTGGGGGACTGCGTCTTTTATCCATTAGAAAATCAAGTGAAATCAGCAACGGAAACGTTGGTTCTTTCGCCGAATGAAACGCGGATTCTAGCCGTTTTGATGCAAAAACAAGGAACCATTGTCGCACGAGAAGAAATCATTCAAGCTTTATGGAACGATGATGCCTTTATCGATAATAATACCTTATTTGTCAATATGACCCGTATTCGTAAGAAATTACAATCTATTGGGGTCAAAAATATCATTCAAACCGTTAAAAACCGTGGCTATTTGATTGAGAGGCAAGAGACATGAAATTTTTGAAGGAACAGCTTGTAATTTATGGCATGTATGGCGTGTTTTTGGTCGTAACTTTGGCAACGTTGTACTTACATAACTTACCTTTGCAACCATTTGTGGATGTGTTTTGGTTTTTGACCTTTCTGTTAGTGATTTATTCGCTAATTTGTGGGTATCAGCATTGGCAAAAAATAAAGCAACTCAAACAACTAACGACACAACCAATGACCAGACAGGCACAGTTGTTTTTACCAAAATCGACAACCGAGAGCGAGAGGCTTTATCAGCAGTTATTGCAAACAACATTAGTAGAAAAAGATCGGCAACAGCAACAAATCAGCGAGCAACAAAAAGAAATTTTAGAAGATTTTGGTTTATGGTTGCATCAAGTTAAGACACCACTAGCCGCTTTAGATTTACTGCTACAATTGCCAGAACCAGAAACACTTAAAATGAAAAATGAAGTGTTCAAAATTAATGATTACCTACAAATGATGCTGAATTATTTACGCCAAAATCTAGCCAATGAAGACTTAGTCATTGAAAAGGTAGCATTAGAACCAATCGTCAAAACGGTTTTGAAAAAATATGCGGTATTCTTTTCACAAAAAGATTTACGTCTAGTCATGAAGTCTCTGCAAGTATCGGTGTATTCAGACCAAAAGTGGTTGACATTTATTTTGGAACAACTACTATTCAATGCCATTAAATATACCAATGAAGGAGAAATTGCCGTTATTTGGGAGGAAAATCAATTATTGATTAAAGATACAGGTATAGGCATCCGTCCAGAAGATTTACCGCGAGTATTTGAAAAGGGGTATACAGGCTACAATGGACGTGAACATCAACGAGCAAGTGGACTGGGACTTTATCTCTGTCAAATGATGGCCCAAAAAATTGGTATGACGTTGACCATCACGTCAGAAGTTGCAAGCGGCACCGTCGTCAGTCTGACATTTCCCAAAGAATAAAAGCCAAACATCCCAACTTACGAATCTGTAAGTTGGGATGTTGTTTTGTAAGTAGCAGTTTCCGATTTTTCTAGGTATGATAGCAAAGAGGGGGAATCAAAATGACTCGATTATTAACAGTAAAAAATGTCAAAAAAACATATCAAAGTCGGCTAAACGGCCAACCTGTAGAAGCACTTCGTCAAATTGACTTTACGATTGAAGAAGGGGAATATGTAGCGATTATGGGTGAATCAGGCTCAGGAAAAAGTACGTTATTAAACTTAATTGCAACACTAGACAAACCGAATACAGGATTGATTCAATTACGGCAACAAGACTTTAGTGAAATTGCTGAAAAAGAGGCCGCAAAATTTCGGCGTGAGCATTTAGGCTTTGTCTTTCAAGATTTTAATTTGCTTGATACATTTTCAGTTAAAGATAATATTCTATTGCCTTTGGTTTTATCACGCATGTCGTATCAGAAAATGGAAGCACGATTGTTGCCACTTGTACAGGCGCTAGGAATTGATACATTGCTTGAGAAATATCCTTATGAATTATCCGGTGGACAACAACAACGAGTAGCGATTGCCCGAGCGATTATTACACAACCAGAATTATTGCTAGCCGATGAGCCGACAGGAGCGTTAGATTCTAAAACATCTAATCAGTTATTGCAAGTCTTTGAACGCTTGAATGCCAATGGTCAAACGATTTTAATGGTGACCCATAGTGTTATTGCGGCTAGCCATGCGAAGCGTGTACTTTTTATTAAAGATGGGCAAGTCTTCCATCAACTGTATCGTGGTGAGAAAAACAATCAAGAGTTTTTAGCAACTATTTCAGATATGACGACTGTTTTGTTGACAAAGGGGGAGTAGCATGTTTTTTGCAAAATTAAGTGCTCAAACATTACGAAAAAATCGTCAAATCTACTTGCCATTTTTATGTGCGATGATTTTCATGGTTGCCATTAATCTAATGATTCATTTATTGGTTCATAGTGATGGCATGCAACAATTAAGCGAACGCAGGGGTGTCTCCCATGCTTTTAATTTAGGGCAGCAAGTCATCATCTTTCTCACCTTTATTTTTGCCGTTTATGCCAATCATTTTGTTAGTAAACAACGGACTCGTGAACTAGGTTTATTTAATATTTTAGGGCTTGGAAAAAAAGAATTATACAAGCTGACCATGTGGGAATTAGTCATTTCATATGTCATTTCCTTAGTATTGGGAAGTATATCAGGTGTGGTTTTCTTTAAATTTCTTTCGCTAAGCTTGTTAAAGCTGTATGATGTGGGCGGTGCATTTGTTTTTACAATGAATGGTAGCAGCTTTGTGATGATTGTGTTGGAATTCTTGTTTGTTTTTGTCTTATTGTTTTTGTTCAATTGCCGTTATATTTATAAAACAAATCCTATTGAATTATTAACAAGTGTCAAAAAAGGTGAACGAGAACCGAAAGCTCGTTGGTTTTTAACGATTATTGGTTTACTGGCATTGGGGATTGGTTACTATTTAGCATTTACGATTGAAACACCTTTAATTGCTGTTATGACTTTTGTGGTTGCGGTCATTTTAGTCGTTATTGGGACATATATGCTCTTTATTGGGGGCAGTGTGACTCTACTAAAACAGTTGAAACAAAACAAGAAGTTGTATTACCGTCCTGATTTTTTTGTTTCTGTATCGAGTATGATGTACCGGATGAAACAAAATGCAGCCGGTTTAGCTAGCATCTGTATCTTATCAACAATGGCATTAATTACGGTGTCCACAACAGTAAGTTTATATGCTGGACGCGAAGCAGATATAGCAGCGGAATTTGATTATGATATGCAGTTAGTCACTAGCTTTGCTCCAGATAGGTGGACTCAAAAAACTTATGACTTAGCAAAAGACAGAAAAATTGAGATTACTGATACGCGACAAGTTAAGCTAAGTACTGATTTTCTCTATCGTCGAGAGGGTAATCAATTGACGTGGGTCAATGAGGCAAGTTCTGATTTAGTTAGTATTCTCAACAATTCCAAAGCAAATTACTATACCTTTATCACGGTGTCTGAGTACAATCAATTGATGAATACGGACTATCAGTTAAGTAAAGATCAAGTACTATTAGATGGCATGGGGAAAAGAGTCGCCAATCAACCATTAACCATTGGAGAACAAACATTTAATGTGAAAGAGGTCGTCACAGATTTCCCGAATATCTTGGAGTTTCTAGGATTTAATCGGATAATTGTTGTGATGGCAGATGAAGAGATAATCTCTAATGCTATTGAAAAGAGCCTGCCTTTTTATGAATGGGAAAACGTTAATTTATGGATGTATCATTTTGATTTTAATTTTACTGCTTCAAAGAAAGAACAACGAGCAGTATTTGCAGAGGATCTAACAGATGTATTAAATGGTATTTATCCAACAAGAATGAGCTATTCATATGGTATCAAATCAAAAGATTTGGCTAAAGAAAGAAACCATGATTTTGACAATAGCTTCTTTTTTATTGGGATTTTATTGAGTATCATCTTTTTATTCGCAACGGTTCTGATTATTTACTTTAAGCAAATATCAGAAGGGGTAGATGATCGCAAACGATTTATCATCATGCAAAAAGTGGGCATGAGTCCAAAAGAAGTCAAGCGTGCAATTAATCAGCAAGTGCTTCTAATTTTTGGTTTGCCATTAGTCACGGCACTCTTGCATTTGACCTTTGCCTTTCCGATGATGAAGCAACTCCTTTTATTATTTGAAGTCCGTCAGACTGATGTATTCTTTAAAGTAACGATTGCTGTAGCTTTTGTATTTATTGTGTTCTATTATTTAGTTTATCGCTTAACTGCGAATGTGTATTATCAAATTGTTGAAAGAAAATCTTTATAGCTTTAAGTAACAAAACAGACTAAGATTAAAGGGATAATCCAATAATCTTAGTCTGTTTTTATTCTCTAATGAACGGTTGGGTCGTACATCTAAATGAACCACCAAAAACTCTAGAGACATAATAATCCAATGTTTCTACTTTTACATGATGTTTTTTCAAAGCTGTGATAACTTCTTTAAATGAATAATCTGTTATATACACTTCTTCATTAATTGGCAAACCATTCGCCATCAAAATACTAGCATCAGCTAAACTAATCGGGATTTTTTGCCAGTGTTGTAGTTGGCTAGGAACACCATCTAAAAAAGCATCCTCACAAATAATCATGAGCCCCTCACGTACAAGACTTAGCGCACAGTCCAAATGTAGAATGTTTGGATGCAATCGTACTGGAACAACTTCGTAACCAAAGTGTCTCATGAAACGTTGTAACCACTGAATACCTAATAAATTACTCGCCAAACCAGAATATCCGACAAAAATTGTCTTGTGATAGACTAATACGTCACCACCTTCAATAAAGGGTCCTTGGTGGCTATGTATACCAAGTGAAATATCAGGTTGAGGAGCAGCAAAATAGAGTCCCTGTTCTTTCGTCGCTTCAATTAAAATTTCACGAATCGGTAAGACTTCATAGCGACGATGAGGCAATCGTAAATTTCCTTCAATCACACATTCACCAATTGCAAAAAAAGGATCACGTGAAAAGAAGTTACTATAACCATCACCTGATTCTCGTCCCAATGATTTTTCCTCATCAGTCAATAATCTTGGACGTAATACCTCGACACCATAACTTTCTAGAAGCTGTTGCATATCTACTTTTTCTTGTTCCCAACGCATTTGCTTTTCAGGGTGAGCATCTGCAAAATCCTCGGCAGCATGACCTGAAGACCATTCAATATTTTCTGCAGTCAAAAAGGATAAATCTGCGTTATCTTCATTTTTTTCATCAGGAAAAGCGAATTGCGACTGCGCTAGCACTACTTTTTTTAAGGGAGCAAATTCACTTTCTACAAATATTTTCGTCATTTCATACCTCCTTGAAGATAAGTGTACCATGAAATAGAGGGTAGTCTAGTTGAATTTTGAGTCTTTTTGTTTGGTAATGACGTTTAAGGGGAAGAGCGTGGTGATAAGGGTTTTCTAGTATAACAAAAAACTTGCTAAACCATTGATTTACCAATGATTTAGCAAGTTCGCCAAGTATGGAGGCGGCGGGAGTCGAACCCGCGTCCAAACATATCGCTACCCAAAAATCTACGCTCATAGTCAGTTCTATTTAAGAGATTCGCTCGATAAATCGCCGAATGACAGGCTACTTATGTCGCTAGTCTGATGAACTCTTCTTATTCTTACAGACGGAAAGAATAAGCGTATCCCACTTAGAATAGGACCCTGACCCGAGTACATGGGCGATACCGGGAGGATCTACGTTAACTGTTTTTAGGCAGCTAAAGCGTAAGAGTTATTGTTTTTAGCAGTTATATTTAACTGTAACGTTTTAGCGTAGTCGTAACCTACGAAGCGCAATTCAAGCTCGAACTATGCCTGTCGAATCCGTAACGCCCCCTTTATATAAAGGGGTCTTACCTTAGATAGTATAACATAAATTTCGTTAATTTCAATGAAAAAGGACTGACCTGTTTTGACTATGTTACATTTGACTACTTCTTTGTAAAACTGTAACAAAAATAATCTTCCTGTAACTGCATTTTATGCTATTCTTTTTTCAAGGGGGACAGTTATATGGAAGATATTTTCTTTGCGCCATTTGATTGGTTATATCGTGTCATCTCAGGAAATAATGGACAATGACCGTGATTTAATAAAGAGCTGACCAAGAGAATCTTGGTCAGCTCCTTTTCTATTTACTTGTTAATAAAAGGTCAACATATTGTTCTAAAAATTGTTGATCGATGGCATCATAACTATTTATTTGACTACTATCAATATCAAGAACGCCAATTAATTCACCGTTTTTAACCATGGGTACAACAATTTCTGACATCGCTTGTGAGTCGCAAGAAATATAGTTAGCATGTTCTTTGACATTTCCAACAATCAAGGTTTCTTGTTTTTCTGCAGATTCGCCACAGACACCTTTACCTAGTTGAATACGGGTACACGATACGCGACCTTGGAAAGGTCCTAAAATTAGTTCGCCTTCTTCAAACAAATAGTATCCAGCAAAGACTGTATCTTGCAATGTTTCATTTAATAAAGCCGAAGAGTTTGCTAGATTAGCAAGCCAATTTGTTTCTGCTTCTAACAATCCCTTTTGTTGTAGTAATAATAATTCATAAACTTCTTTTTTTGTTTGCATACTCTTTACTCCTCTTGATATTGGAATCGATAACCACGTCCGTGAACTGTTTTAATATAGTCAAATGAACGATTGGATAATTCGATTTTCCTCCGTAAATTTTTAATATGGGTGTCAATGGCGCGATGCATGCCTCGTTGATTATTTAATAGAACGAGTAATTCATCCCGTGAATAAATCCGATTGGGATGTTGCATGAATTGTAACAGAAGTTGGTACTCAGAAGCTGTTAGCAAGACTTCTTTTCCTTCTACATAAACTTGTTGTGTATTTGTTTGTAATACCAATTCTTCACCATTATAGTGCAAAGCTTCTGGTAGTTGATAGTTTTCAATTAAACGTAAAATAGCTTTTAAGCGAGCCAGTAATTCTCTTGGGCTTAAGTGAAAGGGCCAAATAAGGTCAACTCCTTCATTTAATAATTGGCAACGTTCATTTTCGGTCAGATTTTCTTCTAAAAAGATATACCATGTTCTCTCTTTAGACTCCTCTACAATTTGTCGCCAAGTATTGGATTGAAATTGTTCGGGAAATAGTAGAATGATATCTTGATTTGGTTCGATTTGATTGGAGAGAGAACAAGTTGTAAAAGGTAACTCCGTCTGCAACCAATGCCGATATTCTTCAAACTTTTCTGTTTGACTAAGTAGTTGAATATTCATGTTTCTCACCTCGTAGTTATTATACTATGAAGAAGAATTTTACAAAATAACAGATTATGTCAAATCAGTGATATATATTTCAAGTATGTTAAATATCAAGATTTTTTCACTCTTTTTTCAATCCCTCACACAAAACTCACAATTGTTCATTATATTAGGTAAAGTGAATAATATGAAAATGTGAGGTTACCTATGATTAAGTTGAAGAAAGCAACATCACTTCTTTTGTTAAGTGCATTTTTGGCTAGTCCAGTTATGACTTTAGCAGATGAATTTGATGCGAAAATCAAAGAACAAGATCAAAAAATAGAATCACTTGAGAAACAAAAACAAAGTGCTGAGGCAAATTTAGCTAAAATTGAAGCACGTGTAGCAACTGTTCAACAAGAAATTGAAACAGTTATCGCTGAAAAAACGGCAGAAGAAAAACGTTTAAATGAATTAAATGCAGAAATTGAAGATTTAAAAGTAGTCATTGCCAAACGTGACGAGCGTTTAAAAGAGCAAGCAGTCAACGTACAGACAAATCACGGAACAGACAATTATTTAGAAACAATTCTAAATGCGGAATCGTTATCTGAGGCATTTAGTCGTACAGTTGCGTTAACAACGATTGTTGGGGCAAATAATGATATTATTGAAGATCAACAAGCAGACCAAAAAAAATTAGAAGGTCTTTTAGCAGAATCAGAAGAACGTTTAGCAACGATTGAACAAAAAAGTGCTGAATTAGCGGATAAACAACAAGAATTAGTTGAAACGCAATTAGAACAAGAAGTGGTAATTAATGAATTACAAGCTTCAGTTACTTCTGAAAAATCGCAACGAGAAAAATTTGTGAAGCAAAAAGAAGAAGCTGAACGCAAACGTCAAGAACAACTAAAAGCATTAGCTGAACAAAGAGCACGTGAAGAAGCAGCACGTAAAAAAGCTGCTGAAGCAGAGGCAGAGGCAATTGCACAGGCAAATGCAGCCCAACAAGCGCAAAACAATGCGCCTGCACCTACGCAGTCACAGCCAGAAGCTCAAACTGCAACGGTTGCCCCTACAGTTGTAGAGGCTCCTGCACAAACGGAATCAGCATCTGTTGCATCCGAACCAACATCGAATTCATCAGGTTGGGCTTCACCGGTAAGTAGTATTTCAGTGTCAAGTCCATTTGGTCCTCGTGCTAATCCAACAGGTCCTGGTACAGAGTTCCACAACGGAATTGATTTAGTTGGTTCAACAGGTACACCAATTTATGCAGCGAAATCTGGTAAAGTAGTGCAATCTGGTTTTGACCCGAGTGGTGGAAACTATGTCATTGTTGATCATGGAGATGGTTATTTCTCTCATTACTTGCATTTAAGCAGTATTGCTGTATCTAACGGACAATCAGTTAGTCAAGGTACGACTGTTGGTGGGATGGGAACAACAGGTAATTCAACAGGTACCCATTTACACTTTGGTATTGGTACTGGAGTTTGGAGTGGCTTTGTAGATCCTGCACCATTTATTGGCGCATAGTAAAAAGAGTGAATCGCATGCGATTCACTCTTTTTTATTATTTAACGACTAAAACATTACAAATGGCATGGTTGACAACGAAAGCTGTAGTGGAACCAATTAAAGCTTGTGTTAATGCTCCTTTACCTGTAGAACCCATTATAATTAAATCAATGTCATATTCTTCTGGGAGATCAGTGGCGATTTTACGTTTTGGTGAGCCAACTTCAATAATTGTATGAACATTGTGAATACCTGCTTCTTTTACATGTGCGGCTTTCTTTTCCATAAAGTCTTTAACAAATGCTTCTTCATCATGAAGTAACTTAGAAAAGGCATACGCACTTGTCGTCAATTCAACATCATTAATAATCCAAGCAAGATATACCTCAGAATGATTTCTTTTGGCAATCTCAACGGCTTCTGCAAATGCTTTTTCCGACTGACTAGAACCATCCAACGCAATTAACAATTTTTTATAGCTTGCTAACATTGTAAACGCCTCCTTTTCTATATTATAACACTAGAAAAACATTCATGCAAAAAACGTTTCTTTAGATTTTGCATGAAAGCTACACTTTTGTTTCCGTGAAAAGTAATAAATCCGACTTTTGATGTATGTCTATCTAAATCAAAATAACGTATAATAAGAGAGAAAACAAAATAGAAAAGAGTAGATGAAAAATGAAGAAAAAAAGTGTGAGTAAGGGTGCATCAAGTGCCATTAAAGTGGGGATAACAGCAATTTTGGTATTAATTGTTGCCGTTGTTGGTGGGCTACTATTTTTTGAACGTATCGAGAATGGCTATGTAGGGGTTCGTTATTCAATTAATGGTGGTGTACGTGATGAGACTTTAGGACAAGGGATTAAATTTGTCGGATTGGATAAAGTGACACAATATCCGATTCGCTTGCAAACTATTCAAGCAGAGAGTTTATCGATTGCTACATCAGATGGGAAGAAAACATCGGTAAACATTAAGTATGATTACAAAATTGATCCAACCAAAACGTCAGCAATGTACAAAGAGTTTGGGAATATCACGTCCGAAGATATTGAAGAAGGTTGGCTAAAATCAAAATTACAGAAAGAAGCACGTGAAGTGTATTCAAAATACACGATTTTAGAAGTTTTATCTGGCAAATCGTCTGAAGCAGAAGGAAATCTATTGAAGAATTTTGCAAATGCGGTCGAAACAAAAGGATTTGTAGTAGAAGATGTGACAGTTGGTGTTCCTGAAATTGATCCAGAGACGCAAAAATCAATTGACGCCATTGTCTTATCTGGTCAAGAAAATGAAAAAGCCAAGCTAGATGCTGAAACAAAGAAAACCCAAGCCGATGCAAACGCTTATGAAATTACCAAACAAGCCGAAGCTGAGGCAGAAGCAAATAAAAAAATTGCGGAATCGGTCACAGAAAATCTTATTAAGTATGAAGAAGCGCAAGCTCGTAAAGAACATGGATGGGTCACTGTCAATGGTGCCAATGCAATCGTTAAAGATGGTGAGTAATGATGATATTTTTTATCATGAAATTTCTATTCGTTGTTGCGTTGATTGTCCTTGGAGGTTCGCTGATTGTTGCACAGTGGCAAAAAAATAAAGCGAGAAAGCAAGAAGAGTCTAAGGATGATCGCTGGAATGATTTTTAATTAAGCAAAAATAAAAACTATCCGATGAAATCGAAGAGAAGTTTTCTCTTGGTTGTTCGGATAGTTTTTTTGAGTTAAATCAAATCAAAATGTTTTAAGGCATGAACAATGCCACCATCAGTATTTTTTTTCGTAACAAAATCAGCAATATCTTTCAACCCATCAATGGCATTTCCCATGGCAATTTTGTTGTCACAAGCTTCTAATAGCGCAAAATCGTTATTGCCATCGCCAAAACCAAATGTCGGTATATTTTCTACATCCATTAATTGTTTTAAGTGGGAAACGGCACTGCCTTTCGATGTTCCTTTGTTGACAATATCGATTGAAAAGGGACCATTTCGATAAAATGTTAATTCCGGAAATTGTTCGTGATAATACGCATCGCCTTCCTGTGATAACACAAGGAGCATATTAACGTCTTCTGTTTGATAGCCATTTGGATTAATTTCAGGTAGATGACTATGAATATGAGCGTAGGCGCGAATCGTATTATCATCATGTTTGGTTGCCCAATAGGCACCATGATTATAGAAAGAGAGAGCGTGATTATTTTTTTCGGTAGCAGCAATCATTCGCTGGGAAACATCAGTCGTAATTTTTTCATTATACACTTCTTCTCCATCTATACGGATAAATGCACCGTTCATCACAATATTAGAAGTAATGCCGGCAGCTTGACGAATCTGTTGAATCTCTACTTCAGTTCGCCCCGTTGCGATAATTGGTAAGACATTGTTTTGTTTTAATTGATGCATGGCTTTGGTAATTTCAGGTGTGATTTTTGATTGCCCGTCTAAAAGCGTGCCATCTAAATCAAAAAAAGCTAGTGCTTGGTAGGTCATAAAATAGACTCCTTTTTCATTCATTTCTTTTATCATAACAAAGAATGAAAAAAAGCGAAAGGATTCATGAATTAAATGTGAAGCGGTTGGTCAGAAAGATATTTTCGAGTATACTAAGGTTTAGATATAGGAATATTAATAGAGGTGAGAAGAATGAACATTTTAATGATTGAAGATAATGAGTCAGTTGCAGAAATGATGCAAATGTTTTTTTTAAACGAAGGTTGGGAAGCGACCTTCAAATATGACGGGCAAGAAGGATTAGATGCTTTTTTAGAAGATGCAAACAAATGGGATATGATTACGCTTGATTTGAATTTACCAGGAATGGATGGCATGATGGTGGCGCGCGAAATCCGCAAAGTATCTAGTACTGTGCCGATTATTATGCTAACAGCGCGCGATTCTGAAAGTGATCAAGTGATTGGCTTGGAGATGGGAGCCGATGATTATGTAACTAAACCATTTAGTCCTCTGACATTAATTGCGCGTATTAAGGCGTTGCATCGCCGCAGTGAACTTGTTGAGAAAGTACCTGCAACTCCGGATAGTGATCAAACCTTTGATATTGAAACAGGTCATTTCAAAATGAACACCAAAACTAGAGAAGCTTATTTGAATGGCAAATCAATTGATGGACTAACGCCAAAGGAATTTGATTTATTATTTACGTTGGCAAAAAAACCTCGGCAAGTGTTCTCTCGCGAACAATTGTTGGAGTTGGTTTGGGATTACCAGTATTTTGGTGATGAGCGAACAGTTGATGCACATATAAAAAAATTACGTCAAAAAATTGAAAAAGTAGGGCCACAAGTGATACAAACAGTGTGGGGTGTTGGCTATAAGTTTGACGATTCAGGTGTTGCATAATGCGGTATTTGTACCAACAACTACTTGCCTTTTGGTTAGTGATTGTTATTACGCTATTGACGTTGGGAATTGCGTTTATTCAAATGACAAAAACAACCATTGAAGAGAACAACTATAAACAGTTACAAGGTTATGCTAAAGCAGTTGTTGAAGTGATGAGCGTGCGCAATAAGGTCACACCAAGTTTTGATTTAGAGGTCGACTTAGTCGCTTCATTAACGACTTCTGAGATGATTTTGAACCCGCAAGATGTGAATTTCTTCTTTTTGCGTGCCGATCAAAGTGTACTTTATCCAACGGAAGCGAATGAGATTATGTTTCCAAGCCAACGTTATTGGAAAAAATTGCAAGACGGCCAACAACAACAATTCACATTTGATCAAAATATGTTTGGGCAAAAAGAGGCGACCTCTTATACGATGCTGCCAGTGAATCTAAATAATGCCTTTTATGGTGCATTGGTTGTAACACAACCAGCGCAAAACGTGCGTGATACAACGGATGAGTTTACCTTTAATTTAATTAAAGGATTCGCCTTATCGGGGATTATTGCTTTGATTATTAGTTATTTTTATGCGATGTTTCAGGTACGGCGAATTAATCGCATGAAGATGGCAACTAAAGAAGTCGCCAATGGAAATTTTGATAGTATTTTGCCAGTGCATAATCGTGATGAATTTGATGAATTGGCTGAGGATTTTAATAAGATGACGATTTCTCTCAAAGAATCACATGAGGAAATTGAACGCCAAGAAGAACGTCGTCGTCAATTTATGGCAGATGCTTCTCATGAGATGCGCACCCCTTTGACGACTATTAATGGATTATTAGAGGGATTAGAATATAATGCCATCCCCGAAGATCAACGAGAAAATGCAGTTCGTCTAATGAAAAATGAAACAGAACGGCTAATTCGCTTGGTGAATGAGAATTTAGATTACGAAAAAATTCGTACCAATCAAATTTCAATTGTGGTCAAAAAATTTGACGGGACCGAAGCATTGAAAACAATCTTAACACAATTACAGAGCAAAGCAAAAGCTGCCAATAATCAATTGATTTTAACCACGGAAGAGTCGGTCGATATTTATGCTGACTATGATCGCTTTGTCCAGATAGTCGTAAATATCATTCAAAATGCGATTCAATTTACTGAAAATGGTGAGATTCGAATTAAGATTGAAAAAGGATATTTAGAAACGATTGTTGAAATTGCTGATACTGGTATTGGGATGAGTGAAGAACAGTTAAAAAATATTTGGGATCGTTACTACAAAGTAGATCCTTCGCGGAAGAATCGTAAATTTGGCGAATCTGGTCTAGGACTACCAATTGTGCAGCAACTTGTTCGTTTGCATAAAGGAAAAATTGATGTTCAAAGTGAACTTGGCAAAGGGACCACTTTTCGAATTAGTTTTCCAGATACGGAGATTGTGGATTAGCATAAAAAGCATGGCAACTAAGAAGCTCAGGTGCCATGCTTTTTTTATAAAACAGCATCGATATACGAAGCCTGTTGTAGTTGTTCATCGGTACTAAACAAAAGAATTTTTACTTTTTGAGTATGAGCAATCTTTTGACAAAAAGGTAGTAGCCATTGAATATCTTGAATTGTGAGATGCTCACAACATTGTTGTAAGAGAATAATTTGTTTTTTTTGTAGAAGTTGGCGGACTAACTGCAATTTAATTTTCTCTAAGGAAGTGAGTTGTTCTTTGGTTTTTCTTAGGGTTGTCATTGAAATATCAGCCAATCGTAAATAAATACCGACTTTGGTCAGTTGCCTTTTTTTGATTCCCAAGAGGACATTTTCTTTTAGCGAAAGAAAAGGCAGTAATTCCCATTCTTCTTGAACATTTCCGATATCTTCAATTGTGTTGACTGAAGTTAGTTGTAACCTACTTTCAGCAATATTTGGAGTAGACACGAGATAAAAACCAATTGGTAGATTGGTTAATGCGAGTGATTGTTCCATTGATGATACCTCCTGTATGTGAAAATTGAGCAGATTAGCGTATTAATGATGATTAACAGTAAACCTAGTGTGTATGCAATTCTCCAAAGGCTTGTAAAGAATAAGTGAATCCAATCTTGTACGCTTAATTGCATCACGGTAACAAGTCCGGTGTTTGTCGTAGGCACGCGAACCAATAATTTATTCGTAATCGACTGTTCAGTTATTTCTAATGGCACATGCTCACCAAATAGGTTAAAAAAACCGAGATGGGCATGTAGTAACAAGTTTCCTAACGTATTTTGAAAAATGATAAGAACGAGCGAGAAAATTAGTAGAATCAAGCCAAAAGGCAATAAACATTCTGCCAAATTTAATCGTATCCAGCTATTCATTGAACTGCCAGAACGATACCAAGCAACTAGTTCTTGTTGTTTGCTTTTTTGATAACGAATTGATAAATAAGTAAAGAATAACAGTAACCCTATAAATAAGCTAATAGTCACTTGAGAATACAAATGATCTAACCGATTTGTCGGACTTTCAATTTGTCTTAAAATTTGAGGATTATCCAGATAACCGGCTGAGAATAAAAAAGCTTCAGTATGTTGTAAAAGGATGGGTAATGACTGTTGGAGACTGTCAAAAAAGAAAAGTAGCAGACTACCTGCAAATAGACTAATTATGTAGATGGTGGTTGCACGCCGATGATATTTTAAGCTAGCATAAGCAAATTTTAACATAGCAGGTCCCTCACTTTCATATTATTTAGTATATAAAAGGAATTTGAAAAAAATATGAATATCTTATAGTAAAAAAAAGAAACCCTACTTTTTGAACAAAGTAGGGTTTCTTTTTTATTCCTCACTATTAGTTGTTTCTTCGGTAATCGTTGGATTGTATTCCTGATACGATTTTGATTGGTACATATCAACGGTTGATTGATCGTTATGTTGAGAATAGACGCTTGTTGATTTGTCGCCTAACTCATTTTCCAAGTTTATCAAGCGTTCTTTAATATTTTTGTAGCTGTAATCATTTGGATCAATTGGTTCCAAGCCACTATTTGTATGGAAACGAAGAAGATCACCATTATTTACTTTATCCGACATTTCTAATTGAGTAGTAGCTTCTTTTTGTAATTCATCAATTTTTGCTTGCAGCTCTTCAGATGGTTCGGTGATTGGTAGTTTCGTTTCATTGCTATAAAGCGTACCACCATAATACGTATATTCTGGTGTCATGAACGAACCATCACGGAACACCGCCATTTGTTGATGGTCTTTAGAGAATAAATCTTGTCCTAACTGAATATAATTAGATGTGTCAACTCCTAGTAAGTGAAGCAATGTTGGTACAGCATCAATTTGTGCGCCATATGTGTGGTTAATACCACCATTTTCTTGACCAGGGATATGAATCATGTAAGGCACACGTTGCATTTGTGCATTGTCATAGTCATTCCAAGTACTGCTAGATTTGCCAACTAATTCTGCTAAATTACGATTACGTCCGTTAGATACACCATAATGGTCACCGTATAGGACAATAACTGAATTCTCATACAAACCACTTTCTTTTAAGTAGTTAAAGAATTCTTCTACTGACTTGTCTAAATAATTTGCGGTTGCAAAGTAGCCATTGATTGTTTCATCTGGTGTGTTTGCCATTGGGAATCCTGCATCATCATTGGTGAATTCAGCATATGGATAATGGTTAGAAACAGCAATAAACTTCGCATAAAATGGTTGTTGTAGACGTTCTAAATATTGAGCTGATTGTTGGAAGAATGGTTTATCATGTAAACCATATTGGAATGAATTATCTTCATTGACATCATAATAAGAAGCATCGAAGAAATAATCATAACCAAAACGTTTATAAACTTCATTACGATTCCAGAAGTTCCCAGAATTTCCATGGAATACAGCTGTTGTATAATCTTGTGTTTGTTTCAAAATATCTGGTGCAGCTTCAAAGGTATTTTTACCACCGAATTGAGTAAAGAATGCGCCTTGGTTTAATCCGAATAAAGAAGTTTCTAACAGTGTTTCAGCATCACTTGTTTTTCCTGCTTTGACTTGATGGAAAAAGTTGTCAAAACTATACGTACTTTTATCATGATATAAACTGTTTACAAATGGCATAACTTCATGTTCAACGCCATTTTCATCTTTTAATTTATAATCAATTAAAAATTGTTGGGTACTTTCTAAATGAATATAGATAACATTTTTTCCTTTAGCAATACCAAACATATCATCGTTAGGTGCTGCATAATGTCCTTTAACATAATCTTCGACTTCCTTCATGTCATTCGGACTTGCTTCCGCACGGACTTGTGTTGTTTTATAGGTTTGAACCGCATCGTAAGCCGTAAAAGCATTAATCCCTAGATATTTTACTAAGTAATCACGTGAAAAAGTTCGTGTCAACAAACCTGTACGATCGGTTTCTGCTAAAAATAGGTTTCCTGAGAACACCATGATTGCCAAGGTTGATACGGCTAAAGCCATTCTTGCGCGAACTGGTTTTTCTTCCATCTTAATCGTTTTAGTCATTAACGCAATAGTTAAGAGCACGAAATCAAGGAAATAAAAGACATCAGTTGGGTGGAAAAGTTTCAATGCACTTTGTCCTAAACCTTCTGCTACTTTTCCAGCGCCTAGCATCGTGTTAATCGTAATAAAATCGGTAAATTCACGATAGTAAGTGATATTTGCGAACAAGAGAATCGTCATGATGAGATAAATAATCATCATTGTCGTATACGATAGCTTCTTTCGTCTGACGTATAAGGCAATCGATAGTAGTAACAAAGTTGTTGCAATAGGGTTAATGAACAAAATAAAATATTGAATTGGACTTTCAATGCCCAAATTAAATTCTGTCAGATAAGCAGCAATATTTTTTGCCCAAAGCAACACAGTTAATAAACCAAAGAATCCTAGTCTCGTGTTTAAAAAGTTTGGCATTTTTAAATTTTTCAAAGGAATAATCCCCGCTTTCTCAAAATCTGTATGAAAAATCATTTGTTGATTTTCAGTCGTCTTTTTCATTTTACTAAAGGAGAGCAAAGCATGTCAATGAAATAAAGAGAAAGCCTTTTAAATTAAATATTTCTTTACCATTCATCTATGGCAGACAAAGAAAATTCTTTTTGTTATACTACAATTAATGAGAACAAAGCAGGTGTAAGAGATGAAAATAAAATTAACGCAACAAGCGATAAAAAAAATAAAGAAAAACTATCCATTAATTCAAAAAGAAGACTTAAAGACCGAAACAATGACCAACGAATGGGTAACATTTACAGATTCTATAGGACAATTTGTTGCCAAAGGATATCTTGGAAAGCAAAACAAAGGGATTGGTTGGATACTAACCCGAGAAGATTGTGCGCTTGATCATCGTTTTTTTGTGAAACGTTTTGCCTTAGCGAAAACAAAACGACAAGCTTATTATGAAGACGAATTAACGACTGCTTTTCGTGTTGTCAATGGTGAAGGCGATGAACTTGGTGGACTAATCATCGATGTTTATGAAAATTTTGCTGTTTTTTCTTGGTACAATGACACACTATACCATAAACGTGAGTATTTAATTTCAGCATTTAAAGAAGTTTTTCCAGAAATCAGCGGAGCTTATGAAAAAATCCGTTTTGATTCAACCTTACCAGAAAGCCAATTTATTTATGGAGAGAAGGCACCGGAACCTTTAATTGTGAAAGAAAATGGGATTTCTTATGCTACTTACATGAATGAAGGGTTAATGACGGGAATTTTTCTCGATCAGCGAGAAGTTCGTGGCTTGTTGGCAGAAGGTTTTGCTTCTGGTCAAACTATCTTGAATATGTTCAGTTATACCGGAGCTTTTTCCGTTGCTGCAGCAATGGGGGGCGCTACTCAAACCACCAGTGTTGATTTAGCGAAGCGAAGTTTACCAAAAACCAAAGAGCAATTTGCTGTCAATGGATTGGATGAACAAGCACAAAAAATTCACGTGATGGATACCTTTGACTATTTCAAATATGCAAAGAAAAAAGGGCTGTCATTTGATGTTATTATTTTAGATCCACCAAGCTTTGCTAGAAACAAGAAAAAAGTATTCAGTGTCGCAAAAAATTATGGTGAGTTAATCGAAGATAGTGTAGATATTCTGACTCATCAAGGCGTGATTATTGCGTCAACCAATGCAGCTAATTTGGCACCGCACCGTTTTCAACAGATGATTGAAACAGCCTTAACGCAAAAAGGTGTCAAATTTGAACAAATCGCCCAATATCGCTTGCCAGCTGATTTTGCTGTTTGTAAAGGATTTCCAGAAGGCGATTATTTAAAAGTATTTTTCTATCGAATTGCAAAATAATCAGGGGGTGTTGTTCTTGTTACAAGTAAAAGAATTAATGATTGGAAAAGGGCGTCCGAAGATTTGTGTCCCTATTATGGGCGATACGCAAGAAAAATTGCTTGCACAGGCCTTAAAAGCAAGTCAATCCGTTGCAGATATTGTTGAATGGCGTGTGGATTATTTTGAAACCGTCTCTTCATTGGAAACTGTCTTAGCAACTCTAACTGAATTACGTGAGGCATTAGCAAATAAAGTCTTACTGGTTACGTTTCGAACGAAAGAGGAAGGCGGCGAACAGGAAATTTCGTTGGCTGATTACCGACAATTGTGTTTAGAAGTTGCCAAAACCGGAGCTGTCGATTTACTAGATGTAGAATTGGCTCGTGTGGAGTTTTTAGGTCGCGGGTTTGTTCAAGAATTAAAAGCGACACCAGTCAAGCTTGTAATGAGTAGTCATGATTTTAAAAAGACGCCAGTGGATGGAGATTTAGTGTTTCGGATTAATGTGATGAAACAATTAGGGGCGGATATTGGTAAAATTGCAACGATGCCCCAACAATTACAAGATGTTTTGCGTGTGATGGGCTTACCAACAAAAGTGCGCGGCTTTAACCAACTGCCGGTTGCTGTGATGGCAATGGGGGACTTAGGGAAAGTCACCCGTATAAGCGGTGAATTGATTGGTTCGGTATTTACCTTTGCATCACTAGAAGAAGCCTCTGCACCAGGGCAAATTCCAGTGGAGCAATTAGCCCCAATTTTAGATGTACTACATGTACCCGAGAAATAGGAAGTGACTTATTTTGGCAAAGAAAAAAAGTAAAACCAATGCCATTCGTCTAGTTGAACAACAAAAGATTGTATATACGGAGCATGAATACGAGTGGAGTGAAGACCATCTAGGTGCCGATAAAGCGGCGAAACAGTTAGGTACAGATAATATATATAAAACGCTGGTTGCAGTGGGGAATAAAACGGGCTTGCTCGTAGCGGTTATTCCAGCGAATTGCGAATTAGATTTGAAAAAAATTGCTAAAGTCAGTGGAAATAAAAAAGTAGAAATGCTTCATGTCAAAGAGTTAGAAGCAACGACTGGTTATATTCGTGGCGGATGCTCCCCGATTGGAATGAAGAAACTTTTTCCAACCTATATTGCTGATGCAGCCAAGCAATTAGACACCATAACCATTTCAGCAGGCCGACGTGGGTTGCAAATGGAATTAAATCCTGACGATTTAGCGAAAGTTGTGCATGGCGAGTTTGTGGATATTACTGAATAGATAGAAAAACGACAACCTCACTTGGGTTGTCGTTTTATTTTGATTAATAGTGGAAATAAGAAGCAATTTCAGCAGCATGAGACCCTGCTGAACGTCCTGTACAAAAAGCGGCAGTAATATTAAAACCACCTGTGTAGCCATTAATATCAATCAATTCACCGCCAAAGAATAAGCCAGGCATTAGTTTGCTTTCCATTGTTTTAGGATTAATTTCTTTTAAGTGAACACCACCACCTGTTACGAAAGACTTTTCGAGCGGGAAGGTTTTCACGATAGCAATACGAAAGTCTTTCCATAAATGGACTAGTTGTTCAAGTTGTTCATCGGTTAATTGGTTCATAGGCAATTCAGCAAGCTGTAAACGTTCCAAGTAAAAGTGTAATAAGCGCTCAGGTAAAAAAGCTGTTAAGGCATTTTTTGCCGCTTTTTTATTATCTTTACGCAATTCCACTAATTGGTTTAATAAGTCAGTTGCTTCTATGTCTGGGAAACAGTCTAGTGACACATCGACACTTGCTTGTTCTTCCAATAATTGGTTAACAAAAGAAGAACAACGCAAGGCTGCAGGACCAGAAACGCCAAAATGGGTAAATAGCAAGTCCATTTTATGCACGGTAATGGCTTTGTCTTTCGCATCTAACACTGACAACTGAACATCTCGTAAGGATAATCCTTGCAGTGTTTTGTCTTGAATAAATGGCTCTTCTGAAATTAAAGCTGATTCAGTTGGGTATAAAGGAGTAATTGTATGACCTACTTTTCGTGCTAATTTATACCCGTCACCAGTTGCGCCAGTAGAAGGGTAGGTCCGTCCACCAGTTGTTAAGATAACGCAAGGGGCATAAAAACTTTCGTATTCTGTTTCAACACCACGAATTTCAGCTTCGTGTAAAAGTTTTTTCACTACTGTGTTGGTAGCGATAGTGACATTTAATTCTTTGATACGATTAACTAGAGCATCAACGATGGTTTTTGATTTATTTGTAACTGGGAACATGCGACCGTGATCTTCTTCTTTTAGTGCAACACCTTGTGATTCAAAAAAAGCCATCACGTCCTGATTATTGAATTGTGCAAAAGTACTGTACAAAAATTTTCCGTTTCCTGGAATATGGCGAATCAAATCATCCACATCACGATTATTTGTGACATTACAGCGTCCACCACCAGTCATTAATAATTTCTTTCCAAAACGTCTATTTTTTTCAATTAATAAGACCTTGGCACCGCCTTCTGCTGCTGCGATTGTTGCCATCAAGCCACTTGTTCCACCACCGACAACAATGACATCATAGTTTGTTTCCATAGCTTTCACCTCAATGTAAATAGTTTGAAAATTTCAAAAATAATTGCTTTTTTACGTGCAAAACTGTTTTTTTTCTGCTAAAATCATACTACCAAAACAAGGGGGTATTTTCATGACGAAAGCATTAGAATATGTAAAAAGTGTCCAAGCGGAGATTCACGCAAAGGATGCGAATCAACCAGAATTTTTACAGGCTGTAGATGAATTTTTCGCAACAATTGTTCCATTTTTAGAGAAACATCCAGAGTATGAAGATAGCAACTTGTTATCATTGATTACTGAACCAGAACGTTTCATTCAATTCCGTGTCCCTTGGCAAGATGATCAAGGTAATTGGCAAGTGAATCGTGGCTATCGTATTCAGTTCAATTCAGCATTAGGCCCATATAAAGGTGGATTACGTTTCCATCCAAGTGTAAATTTAAGTATTTTGAAATTTTTAGCATTTGAACAAATCTTTAAAAATAGCTTAACTGGTCTACCAATTGGTGGGGGTAAAGGCGGAAGTGATTTTGATCCAAAAGGAAAATCAGATGCAGAAATTATGCGTTTTTGCCAAAGCTTCATGACCGAATTATCAAAACATATTGGACCAGATACAGATGTACCAGCAGGAGATATCGGTGTTGGTGGACGTGAGATTGGGTACTTGTTTGGTACGTACAAACGTCTAAAACAATACGATGCAGGTGTGTTAACTGGAAAACCACTTGATTTTTGGGGTAGCTTAGGTCGTACAGAAGCGACTGGTTATGGTGCCGTTTATTATGTTAAACATTTGTTAGCAGATTTAAACGATTCATTAGAAGGGAAAACAGCAATTGTTTCTGGTAGTGGGAACGTAGCTATCTACGCTATTGAAAAATTACAACACCTAGGTGCAACACCGGTAACTTGTTCTGATTCAAATGGTTTTATCTATGACAAAGATGGCATTGATTTAGCATTATTAAAAGATATTAAAGAAGTTAAGCGTGAACGTCTAACAGCTTATGCCGAAGCTCGTCCATCAGCAGAATACCATGAAGGATCTGTTTGGGACTTTGAAACAACAGCAGATGTAGCTTTCCCATGTGCGACGCAAAACGAAATCAATATTGAGCAAGCGAAATTATTAGTTAGCAATGGTGTGAAAGTTGTCGCAGAAGGCGCAAATATGCCTAGCACATTAGAAGCAGCAGAATACTTTATCGAAAATAATGTTTACTATTGTCCAGGTAAAGCAGCGAATGCCGGTGGTGTTGCTGTGTCAGCATTAGAAATGAGCCAAAACTCACAACGTCTTTCTTGGGAAAAAGAAGAAGTCGATGCACGTTTAGATGGCATTATGAAAAACATCTACGAAGCATGCCGTGATACAGCGAAAGAATTTGGTTCAGAAAACAACTTAATGTTAGGAGCAAACATTGCAGGTTTTGCTAAAGTAGCTAAAGCGATGTATGCACAAGGATTAGTTTAATTAGAATTTACTTGAAAAAATAGTGTAAAAAAAGTAAAGTAGTAGTTGTAATGCAACTACTACTTTTTTTTAGGAGGATTCAAGAATGGGTCATATTAATTTTGATTATTCAAAACTAGCGCCATTCGTACGTGAGCACGAACTTGAGTATATGCAAACACAAGTTTCTGCAGCTAACAAAGCGTTACGTGAAGGAACTGGTCCGGGAAATGATTTTACAGGGTGGATTGATCTGCCAAAAGATTACGATAAAGAAGAGTTTGCACGTATTAAAAAAGCAGCTGAAAAAATCCAATCTGATTCAGATGTTTTAGTTGTTATTGGAATTGGTGGTTCTTATTTAGGTGCTCGTGCAGCGATTGAATTCTTACAACATTCTTTCTTCAACGTACTACCAAAAGAAGAACGCAAAGCACCACAAGTATTCTTTGCTGGTAACTCTATTTCATCTACTTATTTAGCAGATTTAATTGAAGTGATTGGTGATCGTGACTTCTCAGTTAACGTCATTTCTAAATCAGGAACAACAACTGAGCCTGCGATTGCTTTCCGTGTTTTTAAAGAACTATTAATTAAAAAATATGGTAAAGAAGAAGCAAACAAACGCATTTACGCAACAACTGACCGTGAAAAAGGTGCTGTTAAAGTTGAAGCAGATGCTGAAGGTTGGGAAACATTCGTTATTCCAGACGACGTTGGTGGACGTTTCACTGTATTAACACCAGTTGGTTTATTACCAATTGCTGTTAGTGGTGCAGACATCGATGCTTTAATGCAAGGTGCAGAAGATGCACGTGTCGCTTATGAAAATGATGATTTACAAACAAATGAAGCGTACCAATACGCAGCACTACGTAACATCTTATACCGTAAAGGGAAAGCAATTGAAATCTTGGTGAATTACGAACCAGGTATGCAATACTTCTCTGAATGGTGGAAACAATTGTACGGCGAATCAGAAGGAAAAGACCAAAAAGGAATCTACCCTTCAAGCGCCAACTTCTCAACTGACTTACACTCTGTTGGACAAACCATCCAAGATGGTACACGCAACGTCTTTGAAACAGTTGTTAAAGTAGAAAAACCTCGTAAAGTGATTGATATTCCAGTCCAAGATGCTGATTTAGATGGTTTAGGCTATTTAGAAGGCAAAGACATTGACTTTGTAAATACGAAAGCTTTTGAAGGAACCTTACTTGCCCACACTGATGGAGACGTACCAAACTTACTTGTAAAAATCCCAGCAATGGATGCTTACACATTAGGTCATTTGGTATACTTCTTTGAAATTGCAGTAGGTATTTCTGGTTACTTAAATGGTGTGAATCCATTTGACCAACCAGGTGTAGAAGAATACAAACGCAACATGTTTGCATTGTTAGGCAAACCAGGTTTTGAAGACTTAGCCAAAGAATTAAACGAGCGTCTATAAATTGAAAAAGTGATTATCTTTGAAGAAAGATAATCACTTTTTTATCATCTAATTTTTGATGTTTAAATGCATAAAGTGAACAAGTGCGTGTTGCTCATACTCTGCCTTGAAAATATCAGGCATTTGCATTTTTTCAAATTCTTGATAAGTAAATTGCCCTTGCGTAAGGTGATGAAACAATATAGCTAAAGCAGTTCCGTGTCCGCAAATGATACAATTTTTGACAG
Source organism: Candidatus Enterococcus willemsii (assembly GCF_009933335.1). GTDB lineage: Bacteria > Bacillota > Bacilli > Lactobacillales > Enterococcaceae > Enterococcus_F > Enterococcus_F willemsii. The sequence continues at coordinate 111,325 of NZ_MAEL01000042.1, forward strand.
GTTGATTGAGAATATCATAATAGACAGGTAGGAGTCGATTTTTTACTTGATTGAATGATTCACCATTGGGTAAATGATAGTCAAAATCTTGCCATTGTTTCTTAGCAAAACTAGGAAAGTCATCGACCCATTTTCCAACTGCACGCTCTCTTAGATCTGAGTGAGTCGCAATCTCTAAATTTAAAAAATCAGCTGTAGGCTGAATCGTTTGCAATGTACGTACATATGGGCTGGCGTAAATCTTCTCAATTGTTTTATCTTTGAAAAATGAAATGAGTGCTTCGGCATGCTTGCTTCCGTCTAGAGTGAGTGGTGCTTCTTGATTATTTTTGTTAGTGAAATCACGTATGGAATGTCGAACGAAATAAATAGTTTTCATAAAAATCTCCCTATGTAAAAAAATAATCACCCTCTAATAATACAACAAAACCGTCCTCCATTCGATAATGAAAGACGGTTTTACTTCTTATAATCAGATGAATCCATGCCACTAATCCTTTCTAAGCTAAGTCGTTGAGTTTTTTGATTGCTTTTTCAATTGTCACGCCATATGCGGCACGTGTTTCATCATGTTTATCAATTGCCATAAACATATTTTTTTGTGTATCAAAGACAATTCGATATTCTAAATTTGTTTTTGTAAATGTCATATAAATTCCTCCTTTGTTCTTTTTCAGCCGCTAGATATACTGTAGCACGATTAAAGATAATTTTCAAAAATAACAAACAATTCGTTAACTATTTCTTAAACTTTTTACTTTGATTCTTTTAGACCAATTAATAGACCGATAGCTAGGGTAATAAAAACAACTGTTTGGATAGCAACCATTACGCATTCCTCCTTTGCTTTCCATTATAGGCGTACCGATAATGGAAAGCACGAACAGAGGAGAAAGGATTGTATAACGAAATTGTCATCTTAAACGTAAGATTAGCCAATACCTATGACAAAATTAAACAGCTTGTCTGAATAAGTCATTTCATCTTGATGAGTGATTGCTGCATTTAAAATCCCCATTTGGTCTGTAATAATGCCATCTACGCCATAAAACATCATTCGATCCATAGTATCTTCATCATTGGGTGTCCATACAAAAACTTGTTTGCCATCGCGATGGGCAGAATTAATAAAATTTCGATTCAGCGTGGAGTACTCCATGGTTAAAAAGTCAGCCTCAGTAATTGGCGGTCCTACGAGATTGAAGGGGAGAATATACCCTGCTGTTAGTTCAGGTGCTTGTTGTTTTATTTCTTCCACGACATCAAAAGATAGGCTTTGAAGAATATGTCCTTGCTTTTCTAAGCGTAGACGATATTTTTGTAGAAAAGCAGTAACTAAAGCTTGAATATCTTTTTGTTGTGTTTTGATTTCAATTAATAAGTTTTGGTTCAACTGATCCGCAACATCCAAATAGTCATCAAAAGTTGGCACAGGAGATGTTTGTCCATTTTCTGAAATGGTTAATTTCTTTACTTCAGCAAGAGTTGCTTGCTCGGGTTTTAAATTGACTCCAGTTAGAGATTTAAAATTGAAATCGTGATAAACAATAAATACATCGTCTTTTGTTTGCTGCACATCCATCTCTACATATTTAGGATGAAATTGTTGCGTAGTTTTTTCTAATGCGGCAATTGAATTTTGTACGCCATTTGCATTGCTAACGCCACGATGAGAAGCGGTAATTGGTATCTTTGATGAAGCGTCGGTTAAGTAATTACGGTTATACAAACTAACACCAACGCCAAAGAAAATAGCTGTTATCACAAGTAAACTTTGGATAAAACCAGTATACTTGGCAACTGATTTCTCGTCAGAAAACCATGTAGGTATCGGCGGTAAAAAGCCCTCATCATCCATAAAATCAACGATGACATAAAAAATAGCAATCGTTGAAAGAACAATTTGAATCAATAAGAAAAATTGTAAAAGTGTCATCGCAAAAACAGCGCTTGTTAGAGCGTAGTCACTTAAAAAGTGTTCGACAAGGGTCTGTGTACCAATTACAATTACAAAACTTAAGGAAGTTAAGGTTAATGCTGTCCCAGTAATAATGAATAGTTGCGCAATGATTGCAAAAAAACGTTTTTTCGTTAAATACCAGCTTTCTTTTACTGCGAGTCTAAAGGGACGGTCTCGTAGAATCATTTCAGGTAAAGCAAAAATGAAGCGAATACCCAGATAAATCATCAGTAGATAAAAGAGAATAAAGCTTGAGATGATAATTAATCGGTTTTCAAAAATAAAATCAAGGATAAATGCTGGGATTTTTACTTTTGACAGTAAATCAGACTGAAAAGAAAAGCTACCAATCGGTAAGACTAAAAAGAAATAAAAGAAGAAAAATAGTACCGTTTCAATTCGAATTTTGCGCATTTGCTGAATCGTCATCCGCAATAATTGTCTTAATCGAACGGGCTGTTCTTTTTTTATAAAGTAGACACTCAATAATAAAAAGGTAAATTCAAAAAAGACAGCTAGCACAATTCCAAGTAAAATGATAAACAAAAAGAAGCTTACCCAAGGATGATGTAGGACAATATCACCAAGATTATCAAAAGAAATATAGCGAATATTGCCTCGATGTAAAATAAATTTCGTCGCGTTACTTAAAATCGGAATGAGTAAAAATAACATGAAGCCATGCATTAATAACACATTTTTAAAATAATCTTTTGTACCCTTTAAAAAATCGCGTGCATTAATAAAGCTATGCCTCAAATAGTTCATATAATCACCTACAGCTTTCTACATTCTTCCTCTATTTTACTACAAAAAAATAAGCTATCCAATGAATAGATAGCTTAACGAAGTTATAATAAGTGTGATAGAAAATTACCACCATAAATCAAGGCCATACTGTATAAAAAGATTGAAGCGGGCTTTCCTAAAAGAATGATGGCGATGTATTTTTTAACTGAAATATTTGTCAATCCAGCCATCAGGCAAAGCGCATCATCAGGGCTAACTGGTAAGAAAATAGCCCATGCGAACCACTTATCAAAGCGCGCTTGATTCGTTAACCAGTGTTCATATTTGTTGTAAGTTTTTTCGTTGACTAATCGTAAAACGAGAGCTTTCCCATAATAGCGACTAAGAAAGAAGATGATAATTGAGCCAATACAAATCCCAATGTAATTATATAGAAAGCCTAGATAAGGACCAAATAGTAACACACCGGCAGCTAATGAAATCCCTCCAGGAATGATAGGAATAACCACTTGAATAATTTGAATCAATATAAAAATCAGTGGTCCAACTAGTGGCGAATGTCCAACAATTGTTTGCAAGGCGTTCATATCTTTGAAAACACCTAGTTGGAAAAAATATACAGCTAGTACAATTGTCATTGCCATTCCAGTGAATGAAACAAGATTTAAAAGTCGCTTCGTTGCCGCTACACTCATCATGGTCACGTCCTTTACCTTAGATAATTTGATTATAATAAGTTTATCGGTGAAAGTCATACAACTTTAGACTGAATTTTATTTATTTTAAGGTTTTCTTCAACTTTCGGTTTCTTTGTGCTTGTCGCCACTTCAACAAAATACGCTCAACTAAGCTAGTCATCATAAAAGCAGCTGCAATACTTCCAGCAGTGATAATAACCACAAGAATATTTTCAAACGCTGCAAAATTATTTCCTAAAACAAGTTCGCGGACAGCTTTATAAGCAGGACCACCGGGAACCAATGGCACAAGTGCAGGAATGGTAAAAATAATCATCGGAATTTTTTTCTTGCGTGAAAAGAAGACACTCAGACAACCAATCACAAAAGTTGCTGCAAAATTAGTGATTCCCAAGCCATAGTTACTGGCTTGTAAAACTACATAAACAAGCCAACCCAAACAACCAGTGACACCACTTGCAAGTAAGGCACGGCGTGGAATATTTGTTAGAATGCCAAAAGCAACCGTACTAAAAAAACTTGCGACGACATGAATAGTAAACATCATAGAATGGTCCCTCCAAAAAAAATTAGTGCAGAAGCAATTCCAACGCCTATTGATGCGGCAACAATGACTGCTTCAGTTCCTCGGGCTAAGCCGCTAATTAAATGACCCGCTAAGATATCGCGAAAGGATGTTGTAATTGCAACTCCTGGAACTAAGGGCATGACCGCACCAATAATGATATTGTCAACATTACCTGCGAGTTGTAGCTTGACGAATAAAATAGCTAAAAGACCAATGAAAAAAGAAGCTAGAAAGGTATCGAAAAAGCGAAGGTTAATTAGTTTATTGACCGCATATTTCAAATAATAGGCAAATCCTCCTACCAGAAAAGTAGGAATAAAATCTCTCAACGTTCCCCCAAAAATATACATAAGAAGGCAACTTAAAAAACCTGCACTAAGTACTTGGAGCCAAACAGGAAATCGTGGTGTATCATAATCAATTTTTTTGAGTGAGTTGTGTAATGTGAGTAAATCAATTTTCTTTTCTGCAAACTCTCTGGAAAGTTGATTCACAGCTACTACTTTTTCTAAATCAATGGAACGTTCAGCAACATTTTCGACTTGCGCATAATGACTGCTTCGAAGACCCATAAAAATACCTGTCGCTGTAACATAACTGATACTGTCAGGCTCATTGGCATTGGTTGCAATTCGATTCATCGTATCTTCGACCCGGTAAACTTCTGAACCACTTTCCATCATAATTTTACCTGCTAGTAAACATGTTTCTAAAATTAATTCTCTTGATGCAGTCATGGGCACGCTCCTTGTACATAATTTTCTTTTCGTAACCGTTAAGGTGATTCCATTCTATCGTTTTGCGGTGCAACCTACAAGAAGAGAATATCAAAATAGAATAACATAACGAGTTGTATCGTTTTGTGTTTTCAATTTATTTCCGAAAATTTCTAAAAAAGAAACAAAAAATTTCCAAATTAAACGAAATAATGTCTGAAAGTATGACTCTTATCAAGAATTAATCATTCTAATGTTTTTAAGTGAAAACACTTTAAAAAAAGATGAAACTCGGTTAAAATAACATTAAAGTGAAATTTATAAGGGGGATTACAATGCGACATAAAGTGTATACAAGAGAACACATATTGAAAGCTGCGTATGAGGTTATTGCCAAAGATGGATTCACTAACTTTACAGCAAGAAATGTAGCAAAGAAAATGGGTGTTTCAACCCAACCAATCTACCTTGAGTTTGAGAACATGCAAGATCTAAAAAACAATCTAATTGAAATGGTCTACAAAGAGTTAGAGAAGAAAGTTTTTTCTGTGGAACATACTGGAGATAAACTTGTTGATATGGCCATCAACTATATTGATTTTTCTCAAAATAATCCACGCCTATTTATGGCATTATTTGTTGATGAGCACGGTGGTGGAAAATTGATGTATGAATTTTGTTTCAATTATTTCCGAGAAACAATTCAACAATACCCTGAATATGCGAATTTTTCAGATGATTATTTGAAAGCGTTACATAAAGGGGTTTGGATTGCTATTACCGGTGTGGCTGCATTGATGTCTTCAGGAATTGTTGAACCCACGCGTCAACAAATTGTCGGTGTCATTAATCAAACCATTGAATCTATTTTACGGACAGAAACATTTGAAAATGTTAAAAGCCAGTGAATTTTCACTGGCTTTTTGTTTGGTTATAGGTAAGGAGAGTACGGGATTTGAACCCGTGCACCGCTTATCACGGCTCGCTGGATTTCGAGTCCAGTGCATTACCACTCTGCCAACTCTCCACAAGGAATATTTTCTTCCTTTTTGCTAAAAAATGCAAGAGCTATCTCTTGTTGTTAAAAAAATCTTGATACAGCTGAACAACAGGAAGATCGTTCCATTGTTTCATAAAGATGCCTTCTTGGTCAAATGAATAAATCGTTCCTTCTAAACCGCCCAAAAGTAGAGGTGAATGACTAGCAATAATAAATTGCACATTCAAGAAACGAGCAGCGTGATGCAGTTGTTGGATTAATTGTAATTGTTTTTCTGGTGAAAGAGAGGCTTCTGGTTCATCTAATAGATAAAGGCCATTAGGCTGGATATAGTCTTCAAATACTTGCAACGCTGTTTCTCCATTTGAATACTTCTCTTGCGCGAATGTTCGTCGTGCCATCTGTTGTTTCATGGCGTAAGAATCTTTATGGGCGGCAATTTGTTCTTTCGTCATGCCTAATTGCTGCCGTTCATATAGATATCCTTCACGTTGGATGGCTTCTTGTTGGATTTTTTTTATTTCGTATAAAATATCTTCACTTTTGATATAGCGACTGTTTTCTGGAATTTTTTGTCTACGACCAGCATCATCTTCATCAAGGAGCACGGCACTTTCTTTTAGATAGCGTCCCCAATAATCATCACCTAAGGTCCGAGTAGCTTCAGCGCCAGGCAATTGTAAATGTGAAGCCAGTAAGTTTAAAATAGTTGATTTTCCTGAACCGTTGTCTCCATATAAAAAAGTAATAGTATCAAAAACCAAATGCTCTGATGCATATACATTCAAGACGCAATAAGGGTAAATATTCGGACCAGGCAAGATAGAATCCGATAATTTAAGTCCGCGTAAATAACGCACAGTAGTATCATCCTTTCAAAAAAAGAACCGTAAGAAAGCATCTTACAGTTCATTGCTTACAAGGCTAAATATTTTTCCAAGTAATTAGCTAAGCCGTCTTCTTCATTGGTATCGGAAGTCACATCATTTGCGACCCCTTTTAGTTGATCGGTACCGTTCTTCATTGCGACACCCCAACCAGCATAATCTAATAATTCTAAATCATTGTGTTCATCACCAAAAGCAATGACGTCTTTTTGATCGATATTAAGAGAATCTGCGATTACTGAAACAGACATAGCTTTTTGAACCCCTTTAGGAACGATTTCCAAAATAGCATTAGGTCCACCCCAAGTTCGAACATCAATTTGATTTGCAAATTGTTTAGTTAAAGAATCAGAAACATGCGATGAAAATTCATGCTTGGTTTTAATTAATAGAGAAGTAGGGTCAGTGGTTAAATTTGTAAATAAATTGGCTTCTGTGACAGTATCAGTTGCAAAGAAATGACCTTCAAAATCATTTAAGTCATTGATATAAAAAGTTTCTCGATTTTCAGCAGCAACGAAATCAAGTTTCAATTTTTCTTTTTGTGCTAGAATATCAAAAGCAATTTCTTTTGATAGAGAGATTTCACGCTCGAATTCCCATTGTTGATAAGGCTTATGCACAAGACCACCATTAAAGTTAACCATTGGTGTATCTAATTTTAGTTGACGATAAAATTGTTCACTCATTCGAAATGGTCGACCGGTAGCGATACTGACATAATGTCCTGCTTTTTTGGCTTTTTCTAATACTTCTGCTGTTCGTAAGCTAATTAAAGATTGATTATTTAGCGTAGTTCCATCTAAGTCAATAGCAATTAATTTTTGTGACATATAACTACTCCTTTTCTTTATGAAATGCAAGTTAAGTGTACCATAAGACGTATGTTTGACAAAGTTTTCTGAATATCCTTAAAAATTTTCAGTTTTGTTTTTCATTTGTTTGTCAGTAAAACACGAACGTTTTGACGTTTGTAATAAAAATTTGTTAATAAAATATTGAAAGTTTCAGAAACAAAAACTATAATCGATAATTGTTCAGTGGAAAGACAAGGTTGCATTTATTCTTAAGAATTTCTTTCCACAATAGATAGAAAGTAGGAGTGAAACAAATCAATGGAAAACTTTTTCAAGTTGAAAGAAAATAAGACAACTGTTTCAACAGAAATAATGGCGGGGATTACCACCTTTTTTGCAATGAGTTATATTCTTTTTGTAAACCCAGCTATTTTATCAGCTTCTGGCATGCCATTTCAAGCGGTATTCTTAGCAACAATTATTGCTGCCATTATTGGAACATTAATTATGGGATTATTTGCGAATGTTCCTTATGCGCAAGCACCAGGTATGGGGCTGAATGCTTTCTTTACGTTTACAGTCGTTTTTGGATTAGGGTACTCTTGGCAACAAGCTTTAGCAATGGTATTTATCTGTGGTCTAATTAATATTTTTATTACGATTACTAAAATTCGTAAACTAATTATTCGTGCAATTCCTGAAAGTATGCAACATGCAATTGGTGGGGGAATTGGGATTTTCGTCGCTTATGTCGGAATTAAAAATGCGAATTTATTAAATTTTTCAGCCGATTCTGGAGCGATTACTAGTTCAGTCGTTGAAGGTGATGCAGCGGTCAATGTGACGATGAATGGTGGCATTGTTCCCGGCTTAGCAAACTTTAATAACTCGCCAATGATATTGGCATTGATTGGCTTAGTATTGATGACTATTTTGGTTGTTAAAAATGTTCGTGGCGCGGTTCTGATTGGGATTGTGGGAACAACGATTATTGGTATTTTAATGGGTGTGGTCGATTTAGGAGCGATTGATTGGAAAGCTAATTCATTAGGAAGCTCATTTGGTGAATTAAAAACTACTTTTGGAGCTGCTTTTGGACCAGAAGGAATGCAATCATTGTTTAGTGATTCCGCAAAGATTCCTCAAGTAATTATGACGATTATTGCATTTAGTTTATCTGATACTTTTGACACCATTGGTACATTTATTGGAACGGGACGTCGTACGGGCATCTTCTCTCAAGAAGATGAAGATGCGTTAGAAGATAGCAGAGGGTTTAATACTAAAATGGATCGTGCGTTGTTTGCTGATGCTGTAGCAACATCGATTGGAGCCGTTTTTGGTACATCAAATACGACGACTTTTGTTGAATCAGCAGCTGGGATTGGTGCTGGTGGACGAACAGGTCTGACTTCGGTCGTTGTAGCAGCAATGTTTGCTTTAAGTAGTTTATTCTCACCAATTATTTCAATTGTACCTGCACAAGCGACAGCGCCAGCATTAATTTTAGTTGGTGTGATGATGATGGCATCATTCAAAGATATCAATTGGACTGACTTGGAAGAGGCTGTACCAGCTTTCTTTGCTTCGATCTTTATGGGGCTTTGTTATTCTATCTCATACGGAATCGCTGCAGGATTTATTTTCTTTACAATTGTGAAAGTTGTCAAAGGAAAAGTCAAAGAAGTCTCACCAATCCTTTGGGTAGTGGATGCATTATTCATTTTAAATTTTGTTATTTTAGCAATCTTATAAGAAATCAAAACATTCTTATTCATGGCAATGCTATTGAATAGGAATGTTTTTTTATGCTCAATTAATTTGAAAATTTCAGAAAAAGGGCTATAGTTGAAGGGAAAGAAGGTTTGTGTATGAAGATTGATTGGAAGAAAAACTTATTGATTTCTTGGATAGGCTGCTTTTTTACAGGTGCGAGTATCAGTTTGGTCATGCCGTTTATTCCACTCTATATTGAAGAACTAGGAGCACCAACAGATCAGATTGAGCTATTTTCCGGACTAGCGATCTCCGTTACAGCATTTGCTGCAGCAATTGTAGCACCTATTTGGGGCAACCTTGCTGACCGAAAAGGTCGACGTTTAATGATGATTCGTGCATCAGCAGGAATGACCATTACGATGGGCGCTTTGGCGTTTGTACCAAATGTATACTGGTTGTTGGTGATGCGTTTTCTAAATGGTATTTTGTCAGGATATATTCCTAATGCGACCGCGATGATTGCTTCTCAAGCACCTAAAGAAAAAAGTGGTTGGGCGTTAGGTACATTAGCGACAGGTGCAATTGCTGGTAATTTGATTGGTCCTTCGATGGGTGGCGCTTTGGCAGAATTATTTGGGATGAAAAATGTTTTTATCATTACGGGAACCGTATTGTTAATCACCGCGTTATTAACGATATTTATGGTCAAAGAAGATTTTACGCCAGTTGAGAAAACAGATATGCTTACAATGAAAGAAATTTTTATGAAAATGAATAATGTCCAAATATTGATTGGCTTGTTTGTGACGTCATTGATTTTACAAGTGGGTATGACGAGTATTAGCCCTATTTTGACTTTATACATTCGTCAATTAAGTGGCAATACAAGTAATATTTTATTTGTTAGTGGATTAATTGTTTCGATAGCCGGTGTATCAGCTATTATTTCTTCACCTATTTTAGGAAGACTCGGCGATAAAATCGGAAACCACAAAATTTTACTTGGTGGTTTGATTGGGTCATTAGTTTGTTTTATTCCGATGGGATTCGTTTCATCACCGATGCAACTAGGAATTTTGCGTTTCTTATTAGGATTTTCAACAGGCGCATTAATGCCGTCAATTAATACGTTAATTAGCAAGATTACTCCCTCGGAAGGTGTTAGTCGCATTTATAGTTATAATCAAATGTTTACCAATTTTGGCCAAGTGTTAGGGCCTCTTGTGGGTTCAACTGTTGCACATGGATTAGGTTATCCAGCTGTTTTTTGGGTAACGAGTTGTTTTGTCGTGTTTAATATTTGTTTGTCCTTGTTTAATTTTAGAAAGTATTTGAAAAAAGATACAATTAGTTGAAAAGAAAAAAAAACCAGTTACAATTAATGTAATTGGTTTTTTTCTTTTTTAAGAATGGCTGGAATGGTTCTTTTCTTTGGGCATTGCGACTTGGCCAATTAAAATAATCAACAAAGCAACAATAAAAGAGAAGATAAGTGTCAATTGGAAATCATAAGGGGTACTTGTTAAAGCTCCCCCAAGGAAACCAACCACTTGACCTAAAATAAGTGCCCAGATAATTGTTACAAGGTAGCGCATTGCTACACCTTCTTTCAATTCGTAAGTTGGATGGCTTAAGTTTACCACATTTTTTTAAGTTGTAAAGACTTTCACTTTTTTTCACAAAGATTAATTATAGGGGGAATCCTAGATGAATGCGACTCAATTAACTGCTGTCACATCTTATTCATTGCTACAAAGTACAATTCAAATTCCTCAATATGTTCAGCAAGCCAAACAGCTAGGCTATCAACAACTAGGAATAACCGATGTCAATAATTTACATGGGGCGTTGGAATTTTTTCAGAGTTGTCAGAAAGAAGGCGTGAAACCGTTGATTGGTTTGTTACTCACGTATCAATCAGTCATTACTGAACAGGAACATGAGCTCTTCTTTTTTGCTAAAAATTTGTCTGGCTATCAGCTACTAATGAAATTATCTAGCCAAAAGATGATTACAGGCACCATTGAAATAACTAATTTTGCCTCTTCGGATGTCTATATTATTTTACCAGAGCAAAGTGAAGTTCATACTTTATTAATGGAAGACAGTAAACTAGGAGAAGAAAAAATTCAACAATGGCAACAACTATTTGGTAAAGAAAATATTTTTTATGGAGTAGGGTATCAACAAAATGTTGCAGCAAAAGTACAAGACTGGATGCAACATCATGAGGTACGACCAGTTGCTTATCAATTAATCGATACATTGCACGAAGAAGAGACATTTGCAGTCAATGTGCTGCATCATATCAAAAATGGCACGCAAATCACTGATTTACGCGAAGAGTTGCAACAAGTATCAAAAAATCGCTATTTGGTTTCGGCTGACGAACAATATCAATGGTTCCAAACGAACTATCCAGAAGCATGGGAACAAAAAGAAATGCTAGCTGCCCATTGCCAGGTAGAAATCCCAACACATCAAACATTATTACCGCATTATCCACTGGAGAAGCAGTCAGCGCAAACATTTCTGCAAGAGCTTTGTCTGCGCTTATTGCCTGAACGAGTACCCAATTATACGCAAGCCTACCAAGAGCGTTTACTGTACGAATTATCAGTGATTCATAAGATGGGCTTTGATGATTATTTCTTAATTGTTTGGGATGTAATGGCATTTGCGCATCGTCAACAAATTGTGACGGGTGCAGGACGGGGATCTGCGGCAGGTTCGTTAGTGGCGTACGTGCTATCAATTACCGATGTAGATCCGATTGAATACAATTTATTATTCGAACGATTTTTAAACCCAGAGCGATACACTATGCCTGATATCGATTTAGATATTCCCGATAATCGACGCGAGGAAGTGTTGCTCTATGTTAAAGAAAAATATGGACAAGAACATGTGGCGCAGATTGCTACTTTTGGTACCATGGCAGCCAAAATGGTATTACGAGATGTCAGTCGTGTGTTTGGATTATCGCAAAGTGAAGCAAATCGTTGGTCGAAAGCTGTCCCCAATGCATTAAAAATGACATTAGCTAAAGCTTATGAAGAATCAAAGGCGTTAAGAGAGCTCGCTTCTTTAAATGAGCGAAATCATCAACTATTTCAAGTGGCGAAAATCCTAGAAGGTCTACCTCGACATGTTTCGACCCACGCCGCCGGAATTGTGATTAGTGATGAGAAATTATCCGATGTTGTCCCTCTACAAGCCGGTTCAGAAGAAATTTGGCTGACACAATTTACTATGAACGATGTGGAAACAACTGGGCTATTAAAAATGGATTTCTTAGGATTACGGAATTTATCTATTATTGATGATACGTTACAAGGGATTCGCCAAGTATTGAAACAAACAATCATCCAAAAAGAAATTCCTTTAGACGATGATGAGACGTTACGCTTGTTCCAACAAGGAGAAACTGCCGGTGTCTTTCAATTTGAATCAGCTGGAATTCGGAATGTTTTACGCCGTCTGCATCCCGAAAGCATTGAAGATATTGCCGCTGTCAATGCTCTGTATCGTCCAGGACCAATGCAAAATATTGATACCTTCATTCGTCGCAAGCAAGGAAAAGAAGCAATTACCTATCTTGATACACGCTTAGAACCTATTTTAGCAAACACTTATGGCATTATCGTGTATCAGGAACAAATTATGCAAATCGCCTCACAAATCGCAGGCTTTACTTTAGGGCAAGCGGATATGTTACGTCGAGCAATTAGTAAAAAGAACAAAGGCATACTTGATGAAGAAAGACGCCATTTTGTGACTGGCTCTATCAAAAATGGTCTCACAGAAACTAAAGCCAATGAACTTTACAATTATATTGAGCGTTTTGCTGACTATGGTTTTAACCGATCACATGCATTTGCGTATTCGTTTGTAGGGTTTCAAATGGCGTATCTGAAAGTCCATTACCCTGCACCATTTTACAAAGCTTTGTTACAATCGGTGCGACAAAATCCAACAAAAGTCAAAGAATACATGAATGAAGCACGCAAAAGAAAAATAAAATTGTTGCCTCCATCCATTAATCGAAGTGGTTATGGATTTTGGTTATCAGCAGTGGATGAAATCCGTTTTGGTTTAAGCACAGTTAAAGGCGTTCGTCGTGACTTTTTGAAAGATATTTTGGAAGAGCGCAAAGAAAATGGTGCGTATCGCTCCGTCGACCAATTTTTATCTCGCTTGGCACAGCGTAATTCGAAATGGCTGAAAGAAGAGTTAATTAGACCGCTGATTGATGTAGGTGCATTTGATGAAATCATTACCAATCGACGCCAAACGGTCACAAACTTAGATGGGAAAATTCAAAATGTCCTGTATAGTGGTGGGAGTATGGATTTACTGGAAGTGATGACTCTAAAAGAGCAAGAAACCGCAGAATATACGTTGGAAGAAAAATTGGGACTGGAAGAGGAATTATTAGGTGTTTATCTGTCAGGACATCCAGTGGAACAATTTACAAAAGTACGTCAATGGAAGAAAGTTCAAGAAGTTGCTACCGTTATTCCTAATCAGTCGACAAAATTATTGCTGTACATCAAGAATATTCGCGAAATTCGTACTAAAAAGGGAGAGCAAATGGCGTTTATTGAAGGAGATGACACAAGTGGTGAAATCTCAGTAACTGTTTTCCCGACCGTTTATCGCCAAATTAGACATAAATTAGCGGGAAATCGAGTTATACTTGTTGAAGGTAAGGTGGAAACAAGCAATTATAATGGCGAATTACAAGTGTTAGCACACAAAATAGAATTAGCTGACCAATTAGAGCAACAGATTGCAAATGAAACATGCTATCTGCGTATTAATGAACAAGCAGATGAGCAAGCAATTTTAGCTCAATTTTCTCAAGTCCTTCGTACGTATTCTGGAAATGTGCCAATTCTTTTATTTTTTGAAAAAAATCATCGGAAACAATTAGTGGATGAAAAAAACTGGATTGTGCATACAAGTGCAAGCGAAGAGCAATTAAAGGCTATTTTTGGTGAGAAAAATGTCATCTTTAAATAGTTTTCAGTAATTTTTCAATAATAACTTCCATTTTTTTCTTCATAATTCAAGACATTTACGTGGATTAATGGTAAAATACTAGTCGTGGTTAATGCTTAAATAGCAATTAATTGAAATTTACTAAAATATAAATTTTAATGAGGTGAAATTGAATATGAAACGCATCGGAATCTTAACCAGTGGCGGCGATGCTCCTGGTATGAATGCTGCGATTCGTGCGGTAACTCGTAAAGCAATTTTCAACGGAATGGAAGTCTACGGAATCAATTATGGTTTTGCAGGATTGGTTGCAGGAGATATTCGTCGTTTAGAAGTTGCGGATGTTGGCGACAAAATTCAACGTGGTGGAACGTTCTTGTATTCTGCTCGTTACCCTGAATTTGCGACAGAAGAAGGACAATTGAAAGGTATCGAACAATTGAAAAAATTCGGTATTGAAGGTTTAGTGGTTATCGGCGGTGACGGTTCGTACCATGGTGCAATGGCACTGACAAAACGTGGTTTCCCAGCAGTCGGTATTCCAGGAACAATCGATAACGATATTCCAGGTACTGATTTTACAGTTGGGTTTGATACAGCTATTAATACCGTATTGGATTCATTAGACCGTATTCGTGACACAGCAACTTCACATGTTCGTACATTCATTATTGAAGTGATGGGACGTAATGCAGGTGATATTGCTTTATGGGCAGGTGTTGCTGGTGGAGCAGATGAAATCGTGATTCCTGAACATGATTTTGATATGGCGACTATCGCCAAACGTATCCAAGAAGGGCGTGACCGTGGCAAGAAACATTGCCTAATCATCTTAGCCGAAGGTGTAATGGGCGGTAACGAATTTGCGGATAAATTAAAAGAATACGGTGATTTCCATGCACGCGTATCTATTTTAGGACATGTTGTTCGTGGTGGTTCACCAAGTGCACGTGACCGTGTGTTAGCAAGTAAATTTGGTGGCTTTGCCGTTGAATTGTTACTAGAAGGTAAAGGCGGATTATGTATTGGTATGCGTGATAATCAAATTATTGCATCTGATATTGTAGATACTTTAGAAAATCATAAGCACCAACCAGACCTTTCTTTATATAGTTTAAATCAAGAACTATCATTTTAATGAAGCAATATGTTGTTTTGAAAAACAGTAGATTATAAAAAACGAATAGGAGCAAATCATTCAATGAAAAAAACAAAAATCGTTAGTACCTTAGGACCAGCTAGTAATACTGTCGAAATCATCTCTCAATTAATTGAGTCAGGAGCAAATACATTCCGCTTTAACTTCTCTCATGGTGACCATGAAGAACAATTGGCACGTATGACATTGGTTCGTGAAGCAGTGAAAGCAACAGGCAAAGACGTAGCGATTCTTTTAGATACTAAAGGAGCTGAAATTCGTACAACTGTTCAAGATACAACAGATGCGGATTATGGTCGCGCTGGATATATCCAATTTAACGTAGGCGATATTACTCGTATTGCAATGGATCCAGAATTAAAAGGAACAAAAGAAAAAATTGCCGTAACATACACAGGTTTATATGATGATGCTCGTGTTGGCGGTCACATCTTATTTGATGATGGTCTAATCGACATGGAAGTTATTGAAAAAGATGAAGCAAACCGTGAATTAGTAGTTGAAGTGAAAAACAACGGTATGTTAGGTTCTCGTAAAGGTGTCAACGCACCAGGAATCTCAATCAGTTTACCAGGTATTACTGAAAAAGATGCAGAAGATATTCGTTTTGGTTTAGAGAATGACATTGACTTTATCGCTGCAAGTTTTGTGCGTAAAGCTCAAGATGTCCTTGAAATTCGTGAAATTTTAGAAGAGAAAAACATGACACATGTTCAAATCTTTTCTAAAATCGAATCACAAGAAGGAATTGACAATATCGAAGAAATCTTAAAAGTTTCTGATGGTATCATGGTTGCTCGTGGTGACATGGGTGTAGAAATTCCTGCTGAATTGGTACCAATGGTTCAAAAAGATATTATTAAAAAATGTAATGCAGCTGGTAAATCAGTTATCACTGCCACTCAAATGTTAGAATCAATGCAAACAAATCCACGTCCAACACGTGCCGAAGCATCTGACGTTGCCAACGCTGTGTTTGATGGAACAGATGCAACAATGCTATCTGGTGAATCAGCAAATGGTTCTTACCCAGTTGAAGCTGTAGCAACAATGGCTCGTATTGATATTGAAGCTGAAAAAGCAATGTTAAAATTAGGCACATATCAAATCAACCAATTTGATAAAACTGATGTAACAGAAACAATTGGTTTATCTGTTGCACGTGCAGCGAAAAACTTAGGCGTAAAATGTATCGTAGCAGCAACTGAATCAGGGCATACTGCGAAAATGATTTCTAAATATCGTCCAGATGCAGATATTTTAGCTGTGACATTTGATGAACGTACAAAACGTGGTTTAATGCTAAACTGGGGTGTTTATCCAACAGTTACTGAAAAACCATCTACGACAGATGAAATGTTTGATTTAGCAACGAAAAAAGCTGTTGAATTAGGTTTCGCTGAAGAAGGCGATTTAATCTTAATTACTGCCGGTGTACCAGTCGGTGAACGTGGAACAACAAACGTGATGAAAATTCAATTAATCGGTTCTAAATTAATTGAAGCACAAGGTGTCGGTGGACGTACAGTTGTTGCGAATGCAGTGGTTGCTTCAACAGCCGAAGAAGCAATTGCAAAAGCGAAAGATGGTATGGTATTAGTTGTTCCTACAACAGATAAAGAATATATGCCTGCAATCGAAAAAGCAGCCGCTTTAGTCGTTGAAGATGGTGGTTTAACGTCACATGCTGCAGTAGTGGGTATTGCAAAAGATCTTCCAGTTATTGTTGGTGCAAAAGATGCAACAACAGTTATTCAAGACGGTGAGTTGGTTACTGTTGACCCTCGTCGTGGTATTATCTACCGTGGAGAAACAACAGCAATCTAATAGATGCTTAAAAGCAGAGGTTCGACCTCTGCTTTTTTTGTTTAAAATTTAAAATAAATTATCAATAAAAAGCGAATAAATAACAGAGTATCCGACTTTTTAGTCTTTGAAAAGGGTGTCAAGAAAATTTCATTGACAAAGCGAAATAACCTCTGTATAATAGCTTTTGTTGCTTAGAGGTGATGAAAAAATGAAATGGTCTTTATTAGAATTAAGAAAATACCAAGACATGCCGCTAACGTTTGAAGAGACACTTTCTCTGAAAGACGAATTGATGGAGCGGGATAATCAAATAATCGATTTAGCTCCCGTAAATGTAAAGGGGATTGTCACAGTTAATAAGAGTGAATATATTTTACATTATTCTGTGGAAACAACAATTACTGTTCCATCTACTCGTTCATTAGAACCTGTAGATTTACCATTACAATTTACAGTCAATGAAATTTTCATGACACCGGAGCAATATCAGCAAAGAGATGAATTAGTTCCAGAAGAAGAGATTCTAATTTTAGAAACTCAAACACTTGATTTGGATGATTCAATTGCTGATAACATTCTACTGGCGATTCCTATGCAAGTCTTAACTGAGGAAGAAAAATCATCAAATGATTTACCTTCTGGTGACGGCTGGGTTGTATATTCGGAAGAAGACTTCCTACAACAACAAGAATCAAAAGAAGAAATCACTATTGATCCTCGTCTTGCAAAGCTATCTTCATTATTTGAGGAAGAAGAGTAAGATTGGAATAAATCGCAGCCATATGGCTGCTTGCAATTTTAAGGAGGTGTAGCAAAATGGCAGTACCAGCTAGAAGAACTTCAAAAGCTAAAAAAGCTAAACGTCGTACACACTACAAATTATCTATTAACGGATTAAACGAGTGCCCGAACTGTGGAGAAATGAGAAAAAGTCATCACGTTTGCGGAAACTGTGGACATTACGATGGTAAAGATGTAGCAACAAAAGAAGCTTAATTCATTTTTTACAGAAAATGGATTTCAAACCTTAGGCTAACCATGGGGCCTAAGGTTTATTTTTTTGTCCTATTTTCGCAAAATTCCAAAAAAATTACAAACTAAGTCACTTTTGATTCAAATGAATGAAGTTTTGCGTTATAATGAGAGAGATTAAAAATTTCCAATGATTGATTTAGGAGGAGTTCAGATGACAAAACAACAAATCGGCGTTGTTGGCATGGCCGTAATGGGTAAAAATTTAGCGTTGAATATTGAAAGCCGTGGCTATTCGGTGGCGCTATATAACCGTACTGGTTCAAAAACAGAAGAAGTTGTAAATGAAAACCCAGATAAAAACTTAAAGGGAACATATAGTGTGGAAGAGTTTGTCAATTCTATTGAAAAACCACGTCGTATCGTTTTGATGGTACAAGCAGGTCGTGGAACAGATGCGACAATTCAAACATTATTGCCTCATTTAGATAAAGGTGATGTTCTAATTGATGGTGGAAATACATTCTTCCAAGATACTATTCGTCGTAGCAATGAATTAGCAGATTCAGGTATCAACTTTATTGGAACTGGTGTTTCAGGCGGAGAAGAAGGTGCGTTAAAAGGTCCTTCTATTATGCCAGGTGGACAAAAAGAAGCCTACGAATTAGTGGCACCTATTTTAGAACAAATTTCTGCAAAAGCTGAAGACGGGACGCCATGCGTAACTTACATTGGTCCTGATGGTGCTGGCCATTATGTTAAAATGGTTCATAACGGGATTGAATATGGCGACATGCAATTAATTGCTGAGTCTTATGATTTAATGAAAAACATTTTGGGATTATCAGTGGATGAAATGGCTGATATTTTTGCTGAGTGGAATAAAGGCGAATTAGATAGTTTCTTAATTGAAATTACAGCCGATATTTTAACCCGTAAAGATGATTTAGGTACAGGCCAACCGATTGTTGATGTTATCCTAGATGCAGCAGGTAACAAAGGGACAGGTAAATGGACTAGTCAAAGTGCATTAGACTTAGGGGTACCATTACCATTAATTACAGAGTCAGTATTTGCGCGTTATATCTCAGCGTATAAAGACGAACGCGTTCAAGCAAGTAAAATCTTACCAAAACCAGCAACTTACACATTTGACGGGGATAAAAAAGAATTCATTGAAAAAATTCGTCAAGCGTTATACTTTAGCAAAATCATGAGTTATGCACAAGGTTTCGCACAGTTGCGTTCTGCTTCAAAAGAGTACAATTGGGGTTTACCATTTGGTGAAATAGCAAAAATCTGGCGTGCTGGCTGTATTATTCGTGCCCAATTCTTACAAAAAATCACCGATGCTTATGATAAAGAAGCTGATTTAGAAAACTTGTTACTAGATGATTACTTTAAAGATATCACAGCGAACTACCAACAAGCAGTTCGTGATGTCGTGGCATTAGCTGTACAAGCAGGTGTACCTGTACCAACGTTCTCGTCAGCGATTTCTTATTTTGATTCTTATCGTTCAGATCGTTTGCCAGCAAATATTATTCAAGCACAACGTGATTACTTTGGTGCGCACACTTATGAACGTACAGACCGTGAAGGTATCTTCCATTATTCATGGTATGACGAAAAATAAAGTCAATTTTGTATAAATGAAAAAGAGATTCAGCAATTCTGAGAAGAATTAGTTGAATCTCTTTTTTAATTTAGCGTTCCATGATATTATTGGAATAGCATTTTATCCCAATAATATGTAAAGAATAAAAAAAGGAGACTACAATTAAATGAGTAATATTCTAATTATAGAAGATGAAAAAAACCTAGCTCGATTTGTAGAATTAGAATTAAAACATGAAGGCTATACAACAGAAGTTCATTATAACGGAAGAACAGGCTTAGATGCAGCGCTAAATAATGAATGGGATGCTATTTTACTTGATTTGATGTTACCAGAATTAAACGGCTTAGAAGTTTGCCGTCGGATTCGTCAAACAAAAAATACACCAATTATTATGATGACAGCAAGAGATTCTGTTATCGATCGAGTGTCTGGTTTGGATCATGGAGCAGATGATTACATCGTAAAACCATTTGCAATTGAAGAATTATTAGCTCGTTTACGTGCATTGTTACGTCGAATTGATATTGAAGGCGATAAAAACGTCGCAAAACAAACCACAATTACTTACCGCGATTTAACAATTGAAAAAGAAAATCGTGTCGTGCGCCGTGGTTCTGAAATTATCGAATTGACGAAGCGTGAATATGAATTATTGCTAACGTTGATGGAAAATGTCAATGTTGTTTTAGCTCGTGATGTTTTATTAAACAAAGTTTGGGGCTATGAAACAGAAGTTGAAACGAACGTTGTCGATGTATATATTCGCTATTTGCGTAATAAAATTGATGTTCCAGGAGATGAAAGTTATATCCAAACTGTCCGTGGAACAGGATATGTGATGCGTTCGTGAAACGTTTAAAAGAAAAAATTATTGCCATGTTAGAACTACGAAAGCCTTCTTTGACGAAGAAGTGGGCTTTTGCAAGTTCTTTCTTTATATTCGTTGTTTTTACAATCTTTGCAGTTATTACTTATAAATCTTCGGTCGCCCTATTTGTGGAAAAAGAGCGTAAAAATGCGGAAGATACAACGTATGAAATAGTGTCACGTTTGGCTAATGCAAATAGCCAATTAAGCTTGGTAAATACGTATCGTAATTTGACAAACAGTTCAAATAGTGAAAATCCAATGTATGACAGAACATCCACATTAGAAGGCATGTTAATGCAAATTGATCCATTTATCTCTGAGTTAGGTCAACCAGAACTAACATTATATGTTTATAATTTAAACGAAGAATTAGTATTTAAAACACGGGATAAAGAGATCCAACTTATACAAAATGAGCCTAAATCGCCAAGTGTTGTTACCGTGGACGGTTTAACAGGGTTTATTTTAGTTCAACCGGTCTATTCAAAAGAAACGCGCGAAAAAATTGGTTATGCGCAAACTTTCTATGAATTGACATCTTTTTATGCAATTCGTAATCGTTTATTGACACTTTTGATTATTGTGGAGCTTATTTCTGTTTTTGTTAGTAGTATTTTAGGCTATTGGTTGTCTTCATACTATTTGAAACCAGTGAAAATTCTAAGAGATACCATGGAAACTATTCAAAAAGACCCGCAAACCGATATTCATGCACCAAAAATCAATACTCGTGATGAGCTGGCAGATTTAGCTGATATTTTTAATGGCATGTTAGATCGAATGCGTTCTTATACAGAACAACAAGAACAATTTGTTGAAGACGTGTCACATGAATTACGGACTCCGGTTGCGGTTATTGAAGGGCATTTGAATATGTTGAATCGTTGGGGGAAAGATGATCCTGAAATTCTAGAAGAATCATTAGCTGCTAGTATGCAAGAGATTAGTCGGATGAAGACCCTCGTACAAGAAATGTTGGATCTTTCGAGAGCTGAACAAGTAGATATTCATTATGGTAATGAAACGACTCAAGCCAAAGAAGTGGTCTATCAAGTTTTTAATAATTTTAAAATGTTATATCCAGAATTTACGTTTACATTAGATGATGATTTATCTTCAGAACAAATATTAAAAATTTATCGTAACCACTTTGAACAAATTTTGATTATTATTTTAGATAATGCAGTAAAATATTCAACCGATCGAAATGAAGTTCATGTCTCGATTTCTAAAAATTCCCATGAACTTGAACTTGTGATTCAAGATTTTGGCGAAGGGATATCCGAAGAGGATCTTGAGAAAATCTTCAATCGATTCTATCGAGTAGATAAAGCTCGTGCGCGGACAAAAGGTGGAAATGGGTTGGGTCTCTCGATTGCGAAACAATTAATCGCAAGTTATAAAGGTAAAATCGTTGCTGAAAGTAGTTTAGGGCAAGGAACCTTATTTAGAATTTATATTCCCTTGGCAAAATAAAATACACTTGTTGAAATTTAGACGAAAATTACCGATAAAATGATTTGTTTTTTTGGGAAAAATCATGAATTAACCGAACAAAAGGAAGCGAAACTTTTTTAAATTTCGCTTCCAATTTTTTTTGTAAAATATTGTCTTTTTTTTGTTGCATTTTAGCTTAAGAATTGCTATATTAATACATGTCCTCAATGACAGACAACGAAATAAATAAATTTCAAAAAAGTTGTTGACGGATTTAAAAACACATGATATTATAACGAAGTCGCAATTTTAGAAAAAGAAATTTTCGTTGATACATCAACAAAATTAATT
>NZ_MAEL01000043.1 GCF_009933335.1 Candidatus Enterococcus willemsii
AGTAATCTATGAAAAATTACCTTAAGATTATAATTACTTTGTTTCTTGTGTCTTTTGTGATGGTTAATACAAATAGTTTTGCGATGGAGCAACATTATGAGTCAAATGGACAAACTAGTTTTTATGGTAATTATGAATATCCACAAGGGAGTGAAAAAGATTTAAACAGTTCAAGTAATTATTCGTCGACTGGTCAAAAGGTATTACCGCGTACAGGGGACTTTGTTTCTCCGATTTATTCAAACATCGGGATTATATGCTTAATTACAAGTATGTATTTGATTTTTATTGGAAAAAGGAGTGTCAATGATGAAAAAAGGAACATTTTTGTTATCTAGCACAATATTAATAGGAATTGCCGCAGCTACGTTCCACGTGTCCGCAGAAGAAATTACTACAAAAGAATATAACACAGAAGGAATTATCACCTTTGAAGCAGGCGATAACGAGATTACACCTCCAGTTGATCCGGAAAATCCCGATCCAACAAACCCTGTTAATCCAATTGATCCGCCTGGACCTGGAACTGGTGGTGCATTGTCTATCGATTATGGTTCAAAATTCAAATTTGGTACACAAAAAATCTCTACCTCTGATCAAACGTATTATGCAAGTCCAGACAAAATGAAGGATGGTACTCAAAAACCTACCTATGTCCAAATAACAGACAAGAGAGGAACTTTGGCCGGTTGGAAATTAAGTATTTCTCAGCCTGAACAATTTAAAACAGCAAATGGTGACCAATTGATTGGAGCTCAACTTAAATTTTCAAAAGGGCAAGCGGCTTCATTAGTTGATCCAGCATATACACCTACAACTGTCAGCTCTGAATTGGTTTTAACACCAGGAACAAATAATACGTTGGCAATAAACGCGCAAAAAGGAACAGGGGTAGGCACATGGGTTTATCGGTTTGGTGCAGATGCAGAAGATAATAAAGATGCTGTTCAACTTTCTGTACCAGGAAAATCTGTTAAATTAGCTCAACAATATTCAACAAAATTAGTTTGGTCATTAGAAAATACACCAGCTAATTAATTGGAAAGGAGGAGTGTGATGAGAAAAGAACTCATAAGATTTCTTATTTTAAATTCAATTATTTTGTCAGTGTTATCGATTGAGGCAAATGCGGAAGAAATTAAAAGCTATCAATCGAATGGAGTAGTAGAATTTGTCCCTAATTTAGATTCGACTGACCCTGTCAATCCAGAAAATCCTGAGCCAGAGAAACCTGTAAAACCAATCGATCCAACAGATCCTGATGGTCCCAACCCGGGTACTCAAGGCCCTTTATCAATAGACTATGCTTCAAGTTTAGATTTTGGAAAGAATCGTATTTCAAATAAAGACCAAGTTTATTTTGCAAGAGCTCAATCTTATCAAGGTGACCAAGAAGATACGCCAAATTTTGTTCAAGTTTCTGATAATCGTGGAACAAACAGTGGTTGGACACTTTCGGTAACACAAGAAGCACAACTAACTTCAACTACACCAACCTTAAATAATGTCTTAACAGGTGCAAAAATGACATTATCCAATTCTGCGATAAGTAGTAATGTTCAACATATTACAGCGCCGGAAGCTAAAAATAGCATTGAATTGGTTCCCGGATTAGCTTCCATCGTGACTTTTGCAAAAGCAGATACTGGTGCTGGTACATGGGCAACTTATTGGGGACATGTAGAAAAAGTCGAAGAAGTTGATGAAAATGGCGATATAAGACAAGTGAATGTCACAAAAGCTATTCAACTAGCGGTACCTGGTTCCACACCGAAAGACGCTGTTAAATATCAAACAAAACTAGTTTGGACATTAACGGATATCCCAGAAATTTAAAATTAGGAGGACAGAGATATGTTGAAAGGAAAAATAATAACGCTTCTATTCAGCGGTGTATTAGCGACAAATATCTCTCCTATTGCCAATATTAGCTCAGATACCAATCATCAGAATACAGATGTTTACCTTACAGAGAACGAAATCCAGATTGAACAAACAATGGGAACCTCTACATCATTGGGTTCTGACACTGAAAAAACAGGTGGAAAGATTGAGGAAACAACTGAATCAGCAGTTCAAAGTACGGATAGTTTAAATGACATAACTACTTCTTCTAGTAATGTGCAAGACAGTAGTCATATAGAAGAAACTGAGGAAAGTAAGGAACCGGCGATTGAAACAAATACCGATAAAAATATCCTTGATAAAGAACGTTCCGTACAGCGAGTTGCCGAAATTTTAGAAGTTTCCAATTGGAGTGAATTTGTACAAGCAGTTCGTAATGAATCAGTCACAAAAATTGTCTTAAAAAGTAGTTTTGTTAATCCTAGTAACACAGACACATCGCTGACTAGCTATGTCAGAAGAAATGATTTGGAAATTGACGGACAAGGCAATCGAATTGATTTTAAAAGCACATCGATTCAATTAGGAGCACCAACGGGAACAGGGAATTTTCACATGCATGATATTGTTCTTAACCAGCGTTATGGTGGTGCAAATAGTGAAGATATTGTAGGAAATAGACTAAATTATACTAATGGTGGAAAGTGGCGCTATCGTTTCGGCAATATTACCACAGAGTCTGGTGTGCAAAGATTGGCCCGTGCTTCTCATTCAGAGGTGACCGTGTATGGTGTAATGAATATCAATACTCGAGCAGAAAATTTTTATTTAGGCAGTTTAAAGATGGAAGATGGGACAACCTATAAAGGAAATGTCAATTTTTATGATTTTTCAATTTTTTGGTATAACGTTCCTGCTGGTGATACTTCCACAGGAGCAAGCAAGGAGTTTACTATTGGTAAAAATTGTCGAGTCGATGTCACTCAAAGCCAAACATCGGGTACTACTTATCCAGCCGTTTACTCTTATTATCAAGCGTTGACAGTCGGTGAGAATAGTACCTTTAATGTGAATATGCCAGGGAATGCTGTTCGTTTTGACATGAATGGTTCAGGAATGACAGTTAAATCGGGAGCCATTGTCAATTTAACAAGTAAGCGAAATTCTGGATCAGTAGTTGCTTATAGCAATAATAATACTTACTTAAATGTGGAGCCCGGTGCTTATTTCTACACGATAGGAGTAAGTAACCAACCATTAATTAACTTATCTGCTAATGGAACAGGTACCGGAAATATTAGAAGACAAAATAATAAACTAGTGTTAAATAGTCCTGCACAATATGATATTCGTAATCTGAGGGACAATTACGCTGCTGTGCAAGTAGCCACGGGAAATTATGCGGATAATACCTTTCAAATCGTCGACTCAGACATTGATTTATGGAAATTGGCGACACAACCTTTAGGACCTTCCGATGAAACTTATCCAAAGGTCGCTCAATTCTCAGTAAGTGGGAATGGTTCTGCTGAAAAAATTAGCTCCACCACAACAGAATTAAATAGGTTCTCTCAAAAGAACTATCGAAGAATTTCAGGAATGAATCAAAATCCTATCGTTGAATGGACACCTGTGACCGATGCTGATAAAAAAATTCAAGCAAGAGTGGTTATTGGTTATGTTCCAGACAATAACGGCTTGAACTCTGAAGGCGAAGTAACCTACATTCCTGTCTATGCGTCAAAGAACCAAGCAAAAGTAACAATTACCGATACTTTTGGAAAGATAATGAAAGATTTACTGACAGATGCAGAGGGATACGTCAACTATCAATCGGAGAATTTTAATCTGGCTGGAAAAGAAATGCTTGCTAATGCGCAAAGAGGACCTTGGAGTTCTAAGGAAACCGCAAAGTATTCAGTCATTGATGTTACGCCTCCTGAACCCGCTACTATTAACGGTGGAAACTCACAACCACCTTCTATAAAAGAGTTATCTGGGATAGGGGAAGCTGGTGCCATTGTCACAGTACGCTTAAATAATCAAGATTTAGCGTTAAAAACAACGGTGTCCAGTGAAGGGAAATGGACACTTCTTCTAAGTGAACTGTCCTTAAAGAAAGGTGATATTTTACAAATTTTCTTACGAGATACGAGTGGAAAAGTCACACAAATCCCAGATCCACCTTCTTTAAATAATGATATTGGTAATATCGAGCCGGAAGAAGATTATCCCTATAGAGATGCTGTCTTTAAAGCGGCAACGAAAGTTGAAATCTTAGGAACTTTAGAATTACTGTCGGTTCCAACTATACTAGATTTTGGAACGCAAAAAATTAGCAGTGTAAATACGCAATATACACCGTCAGTGAATGGGGATTTGATTGTTTCGGATACTAGAGGCGAAGAAAAAAGTTCCTGGCGCATGATGTTAAAAGAAAAAACACCGTTAGCTTCTAGTGACCATCAGCTAGCTGGCGCATTTTACTATACAAATGCATCGCAAACAATGAATGTTAGCGCAGAAAAAATTATTGCTGAAGAAAGAAAATTGTCAGATGATGGCGAAGTTAATTTAACCAATGAATGGAAGAATGAGAAGGGAATCAGTCTAAAAATTCCTATTGAAAAACAACGTCTAGGTACTTATTCAGGCACCTTAGAATGGTCTCTGGAAGATGTGCCATAAATAAAATGAATGGAGAAATAAATAATGAAAAATATAACTAAAGTATTGATGTCTACAGTTCTTTTAAGCGGATTAGCAGGATCCGTGACCGCTTTTGCTGAAGATGGTGGTGTGTATACGTCAAATGGCGTCGTTGAATTTATCCCAAGTGAAGACCCGACGAACCCCGTAGATCCGACTAATCCAACGAATCCAGTCAACCCGATTGATCCAACGGACCCTGAAGGACCGAATACTGGAACAAATGGTCCATTGTCAATCGACTATGCATCTAGTTTAGATTTTGGTGTTCAAAAGATTACCTCTAAAGATCAAACTTATTTTGCAGCTACACAAAAATATAAAGTTTTAGATGCAGCAGGTAAGCCAACAGCCGAAGTAAAGGAAGGTCCTAATTATGTCCAAGTGACTGACAACCGAGGAAATGAAGCAGGGTGGACATTAAAAGTAAACCAAGAAGGTCAGTTTACATCTGTTTCAGGGAAAGAATTGACTGGAGCGGTCATTACTTTCTCTAACGGGAATGTAGTGACAGCTTCTGATTCAGGGAAACCGGTTGGAGCGGCAACAATTGTTTTGAATTCAAACGGTTCTCAATCGAATGTGATGTCTGCTAGTAAAGGAAATGGGGCAGGAACGTATTTATTCGATTGGGGAACCGATGCAAAAACAGCAGCTGAAAGTATTACCTTAAGCGTACCGGGTTCAACAACCAAATATGCAGAAAAATATTCGACGAACTTAACATGGACTTTAACAGATGTACCTGGGAACTAGTTTAAAAATCAAAAGACGAGAGGGCGCTCTCGTCTTTACATATTAGTAAAGGAGAGATGGAATTGAGAATAAAGCAAAAATTATTGGCATTATTATTTATTATGGGAATGTGTTTTATGAATGGCTTTGTCGAAGCAAGTGAATTCAATTTTGCCGTGACACCAATAGCACCCGAACAACAAATTGATAAGGAAAAAACGTATTTTGACATTCAACTTAACCCTGAACAAAAAGAGGAATTGAAAGTTGAATTAAGAAACGATACGGAACAAGAGGTAACGATTGATGTTTCTTTAAATAGTGCTACAACAAATTCAAATGTTGTCGTGGAGTATGGCGAGAATAATATAGAGAAGGATGAAAGCTTAACAATCGATTTAGAAGATTATGTGGAGTATCCAAAGGTAGTTACCTTGCAGCCAAAGAGTACGCAAATTGTAAAATTCGCTGTTGAAATGACTAAAGAAAAATTCGATGGTGTATTGGCAGGTGGTATTACCTTTAAAGAGCGACAAAAAGAAGAAAAAGAGACAAATGACCAAGGGTTATCCATTAAAAATGAATATGCTTATGTGATTGCTTTGTTATTGCGTCAAAATTTAAATGAAGTTGCGCCAAATTTACTTCTACACGAGGTTGAACCTGGACAAATAAACGCACGAAATGTCATTTTGGCTAATGTGCAAAACGATACAAAAACATACATTAATCAAGTTGCCATTGACACCCAAATTACCAAAAAAGGTAGCGATAAAATTTTATATCAAGAAGAAAAAGAGCAGCTGCAAATTGCACCTAATTCGAATTTTTCGTTCCCTACTGCTTTAAATGGGGCTGCACTCGAACCTGGAGAATATCATTTATCGATGACTATCTTCGGAAATGAAAATGATGCTGGAAAATTTACTAGAACCCATGGAACTAAAACAACCCAGTACAACAATCAATGGAAATTTGAAAAAGATTTTACTATTGATGGAAAACTTGCAAAGACATTAAATGAAAAAGATGTCACCATTAAAACAGATTATACGTGGTTGTATATTTTAGTTGGCATGATGTTTTTACTACTAGTATTCCTACTCATTTTGTTGGTTCGGAGAAAAAAGAAAAATGAAGACCAATAAATTTAAATGGGCGATTCATTTATTTTTTAGCGTGGGCATTTGTTTGTTATCTTTCCCAGTCATTAAAAATACAATCACTTTAGTAAAAATGCAGCAAACAACTGTGACAATTACAACAGAGCGACCTTCGAACATAGTAAATGAACGAATCAATTTCCCCACGATTGAGAACTATTTAAATATGTCCCCAGAAAAACTTACTGCTGTTGGTGAGCTGATGATTCCTATTCAGCAGATAAAACTACCTATTTTTGCTGGTTTAAACAACCAGCAACTTTTAGTTGGTGTCGGGTCCATGTATCCGGAGAGAGACATTCTAAAAGATAACATGGTTTTATTAGGTCATCACTTAACGATGAAGGACGTGTTATTAGGAAACTTGCAACAAGTAAAGGTGAATGACCCAATTTTTGTCACATACTTGAAAGAAAGTCTCCAGTATCAAGTGATTGAAAAGAAGATTGTTAATGAAGCAGATCTTAGTGTGTTAGAAAACACAGCAGAACCTAAACTAACAATTATCACTTGTGATAAACCTGAAATGACTGATAAACGAATTGTAGTGATTGCTGAACTAGTGAAACAAGAGTCAAACGTTTCACGGAAATATGCAAAGTTTGGAATGCAGGATTTAAAAACTAGGAAAAGGAATATTGCCAAATATAGTGTAGGACCACTCTTGATTGTTTTATTAATTCTAATCTTCGGGAATTATACGCTATGGCGATACGTGTGAAAAGAATGAACCAGTCGAAAAATACTTTATTATGGAGTTCCATCTTACTTTCGCTTCTTTCTGCTACAAATATTGTTTACAGTGATGATCAGCAAAATCCGATATACGATCCAGTGAACCCAGAGCAACAAATACAACCTTTGGAAAACACACGAGAAGAAAGCATAACTACCGACTCCGTTCCGACAACAACAGATAGTAGTGAAGAAGAAAAAACAGTTGTCACTTCGAAATTACCACCAACTAAGAAACAAAGTAAAAAAATTTACTTGACCGAAGAATTGTTTGATTGGAATAAAATACTTATTCAGCAACGTAGTATCGGAAGTGGTAATTCAGATAGTAAAGACTTTTACGACCAACTGATTGATGAATTAGTTGGGACAGCAATATATGGAAGAAAGAGCTGATTACTAATGAAGTATGAGTTTTTTTTGAGCAAGGAGGATGACCGAAGTTATTCACTGCTTAAATTTTTAGAAGAAAGTCCTAATTTATCGGAAACGTTATTGAAAATTCAAGAAGAGCTTTCTTTGTCCACCTTCCTTCTGAAAAAAACAATTGATAAATTGAATGATGATATTGAGGCATTTGGTATCAGTCAGCATTTAAAACTAATTGTAAATGGACCGGAGCTAATTCTGGAAATTGATGGGAAATATTCTAGTGGTTTTTTATTGTCTAAATATATCCAACAATCCATTTATCTCGATTTACTGATTGAATTTTTCCGAGAAACATATACAACTTTGGAAGCTTTTGCAAATGACCATCATATCAGCTATTCTTCAGCATATAATATGTTACAAGAATTAAAAAAAATGTTGAAAAAATATTAGATTTACTTTGATAAGAAAAAATTGTATGGGAATCAAAGAAACATCATTCTCTTTTATTATCAACTGTTTTTAATGGCGGATGTTACGTATACAAGAGTATACCCAGAAGAAGTGATTACCTTGGTGAACAAATTGATTGCTTTATTACAATCAGAATATTCATTGTCAATCTGCGAGTATAAAAAAATATTTCATTATCTAGCTATTCATTTATTAGCAGATAAATCAAAAATACTCATGCTCAATCCAGCAATTACCTCATTCTTTCCACAACAAGAAGTGAGTAAAATAGCACATCTATGTTATTCAACAGCATATAAATTATCAGAGGAATTTATGTATCATATTTTAATCTGGCTATATCTCAACGGAAAATTAGAAGAAATGAAGTATGTTGACAACAGTGACAATACAATAAAAAGTTTAAATGAGCGGTTTATAAAAGATTTCGAAGAACATTTTAAACCATTGGAGACCCAAGTAACCCTACGTGTTTCTCAAGAATTGAATAAAATACATTTCAATTTGCTTTATTATCCGATGAATAGATTTAATGAATTTGATATGAATATTTATTTTTTTAGACAGACTTATCCAGAATATTATTTTTACTTATTAGAATATATTAATAAGTTAACTACGGAGTATGAACAG